>NZ_JACJPB010000007.1:0-52801 GCF_014695825.1 Coleofasciculus sp. FACHB-542
GGAGCGGCGATGAAGGCGATGATGAAACAGATGGTGGCAGACAGTAGGGTTGGGATCATCAGAACGCCGAACCAGCCTACATACAGGCGGTTGTCGGTTGATGTGACCCAATCGCAGAACCGTTGCCATACGTTGGCGCTTTCGCGTCTTTGTAAGGTTGTGGTCATGTTTTTATGATTGCTTTGAATTTTCTAGGTTCGAGGTAGTAATTTCTCTACCTTGTTTTCAAGATTAACTCATCTATTGAGTTTTGTAAAGCTTTTTCAACAAAAATTTTTTCGGCTTCCTGATTCAGCCTGGAGGCCATTTCATCTGGCGTCCGCCCAGAATGTGCAAATGTAGATGGGGTACGGTTTGCCCCCCATCCGAGCCGGTGTTAATGACAACGCGGTAGCCGTTGTCGAGTCCGGCTTTTTCTGCAACATTCTTAACAATCAGCAACAAGTGACCCATTAGGTCCCGATCCTGAGAATCGGCATCAGCAAGCTGGCGAATCGGCTGCTTGGGAATCACGAGAATGTGAACGGGGGCTTGGGGTTGAATATCTTTAAAGGCAAGTGCCAGGTCATCCTCATACACAATGTCTACGGGGATTTCGCGGCGGATTATCTTGCTGAAGATGGTTCCTGTCGTTTCACTCATGTTGCTTGGTTATTTCGGTGATTAGCTGTGCTTGCAGCCATTTTAAGCCCGAACGATAAAGCTAAGCGCGATCGCGGGAACTCTAATAAAAGATTCTGTTGGTTGGCTTCTCATAAAACTTGTTACATACCCGTTTTCATTCAGAAACCGGGTTTGGATTAGGGCGAACATCAACAGCATTATCAAACAAAAGTGGGGCGAGATTGCCATGTTGGCTAGGGTTTGGAGTGCATCTATCGTCGGTATCGATGCGGTGAAGGTGGGGGTTGAAGTCGATGTATCGGGAGGATTGCCGGGAATTGTGCTGGTGGGATTGCCCGACACCGCAGTTCAGGAGTCGAAGGAGAGGGTGAAGGCGGCACTGAAGAATGCGGGTTATGCCTTTCCGATGAAAAAAATTGTCATAAATCTGACACCTGCGGATTTACGAAAGGAAGGCCCCAGCTTTGATTTGCCCATCAGTGTGGGCATCATGGCGGCGTCTGAGCAGGTGAGTGCCCAGTTGTTAGGAGATTATTTATTCTTAGGGGAAGTTTCCCTAGATGGAAGTCTTCGTCCGGTTGCCGGGGTGCTGCCAATTGCCGCCGCTGCCCAACGAATGGGAATCGCAGGTTTAGTCGTTCCAGCTAATAATGCGCGGGAAGCAGCTGTTGTCAAAGGTCTAGCAGTCTACGGTTTCAAAAATCTGTCCCAAGTGGCTGATTTTCTCAATGAGCCAGAGCGTTATTCGCCAGTGCAGGTGGATGGTCGAGAGGAGTTAGCCAAAACCCACTTCAGCAGTGCAGACTTAAAGGATGTAAAAGGACAAAGCTTTGCCCGCCGTGCCCTAGAAATTGCGGCGGCTGGTGGACATAACTTAGTATTTGTCGGGCCACCGGGAAGTGGGAAGACGATGCTAGCGCGGCGCTTACCGGGGATATTACCGCCGTTAAGCTTTGACGAAGCTCTCGAAGTGACTCAAATTCACTCGGTTGCAGGGTTACTTAAGAATAGAGGATCGCTAGTAAGCGATCGCCCTTACCGCAGTCCTCACCACTCCGCTTCTGGCCCCTCCCTCGTCGGGGGCGGTAGTTTTCCGCGTCCGGGAGAAATATCTTTAGCGCATCGGGGCGTTTTATTTCTGGACGAACTTACAGAATTTAAGCGAGATGTGCTGGAATTCTTGCGTCAGCCGCTTGAAGATGGTTTTGTCACTATCTCCCGCACTCGCCAATCGGTGATGTTTCCGGCTCAGTTTACTTTAGTTGCCAGTACCAATCCCTGTCCGTGCGGTTATTATGGCGATACGATTCAAGCTTGTACCTGTTCTCCTCGGCAGCGAGAACAATACTGGGCAAAGCTTTCCGGGCCTTTGATGGATCGGATCGATCTGCAAGTTGCAGTGAATCGCCTCAAGCCAGAGGAAATTACGCAACAACCGACTGGGGAAGAATCAGCACCTGTAAGAGAGAGAGTGGAAACAGCACGCGATCGCGCTCATACTCGATTTAAAGGCGATTCATCAGTGCGTTGCAATGCTCAGATGCAAAGTGGTCATTTGGGGCAATGGTGTCAACTGGATGATGCTTCTCGCAACTTATTAGAAGCAGCCATTCGCAAATTAGGGTTATCAGCCAGAGCCAGCGATCGCATTTTAAAAGTAGCGCGTACTATTGCCGATTTAGCTAGTGATGAAAACCTCAAAACCCACCACGTTGCCGAAGCCATTCAGTACCGCACGATAGATAGAATGCAGTGATATGGAAACAATAAGCCAGGACATTCTTGAAGTAGAGCGTGGCGTTATCTGTCATCAGGTGAATTGTCAGGGACGCATGGGAGCAGGTTTGGCTCTACAAATTCGCGATCGCTGGCCTATTGTCTACGAAGACTATCGCAAGTATAAGGGTCAATGGCAGTTGGGAATGGTGCAATTTGTCAAGGTTACAGATGCACCCTTATACGTTTGCAACTTGGCAGGACAGTGGAACTATGGTCGTGTTAAGCCTGCTCAAGGTATTATTTACACCGACTATGAAGCGGTGCGGACGGGACTGAAGCAAATCAATGATTGGTCAACCGAAAATACTCTTCCGGTTTATATCCCTTATGGTATGTCCTGTGGGCTTGCAGGTGGAGATTGGAACATTGTCCAAGCCCTCATCGAACAGGAGTGTCCTCATGCCATCATCTGTCGCAAGCCAGAAGGGGTCTAGAGATTGTTTCTGTTAACAATGAAGTGATTTGTGCGCGACGATTACCAGCACGAACGAACAGATTTATAGATAAAGAAGTAGTGGTAAAGGGAGGTTAGCAATCGCATTTTTTTGGATTAACCTTAATTTTGCCATTTCAACGGAGATGAAGACCTCAAGACCCATTATGTTGCCGAAGCAATTTAGTATTGCACATTCGATAGAATGCAGTAATTAAGATGATTTTTTGCCCTGAAAAAGGCACAAGATATGCATTAGAATCTTAGTTTATTAATTTCTTCCAGCAGGTTTTGATACTGTTCTTTATTTCCTTGCCGCTGAAACAAGTTAGCAGCTTTTTGAAAATCCTCAAATGCCTTTTTCTTGTCTCCTAAACTGCGGTGAGAAATTCCTCGGTCGTAATAACCGTAGGCATAATCAGGATTAATTTCGATAGCTCGATCGAAGTCTTTGATTGATTCTTGATAATTTCCAAGCCGTTGCTGAGCCAATCCTCGATAATCGTAGGCAAAGAAATTCATTGGGGAAAGGCGGATTGCCTGACTATAGTCTTCTGCTGCTCCCTGATAGTCTCTCAGAAATGTACGGGAAGTACCTCGCTCTAAGTAAGCTAAAACATAATTAAGGTTGCGCTGAATTACTTGGTTGTAATCCTCAATTGCTTGCTGATAATCTTTTAAATCCTGGCGGGACTTACCTCGATATAAGTAAGCTGCAACATAATTAGGATTAAGCTGAAGTGCCTGGTTAAACTCCTCAATGGCTCCTTGCTTATCTCCTTTGTCATAAAGAGTAATCCCTCGTGCGTAGTGCGAGATCGCCTTGTTAGAATTGCTACCCTGCGCCTGGTAATTTTCTGATGGATCGGCGATCGCTACTATCGCTACTAAAGGTGCAGTACTGATAATTGCTGTTACTGTTACCGAGGTGACTAAAAAGACAGATAAAGAATTCAAATTGAGAAAATTACAAGTCATCCTTAACTCCTTAATAAATCAAATTAGGGATTTTTCGACAAGAAGCATTTTTTGAGTCGCGGCATATCTGACCGTCAGTTGTACAATAAAACGGTTGTATTCTGCGACACTTGCTGTGATCGAGCGTTATACGTTGCCTGAGATGGGCAACCTGTGGACTGACACCTATAAACTGAAGACGTGGCTCCAGGTTGAAATTGCAGTCTGTGAAGCCCAAGCTGAACTGGGTTATATTCCAACCCAGGCGGTAGAGGAAATTAAGGCGAAGGCTAATTTTGACCCGAAGCGGGTGCTAGAAATTGAGGCTGAAGTCCGCCACGATATGATCGCGTTCTTGACAAACGTCAATGAATATGTAGGCGACGCGGGGCGCTATATTCACCTGGGATTAACCAGTTCGGATGTGCTGGATACAGCTTTGGCGCTGCAACTGGTAGCCAGCTTGGATGTGTTGCTGGCAGGGGTGGAAGATTTGATTGCAGCAATTCGCCAGCAGGCGCAGCAGCATAAGAATACGGTGATGATTGGGCGATCGCACGGCATTCACGCGGAACCGATTACGTTTGGCTTTAAGCTGGCGGGATGGTTGGCGGAAGTATTGAGAAACCGCGATCGCCTCCAGCGTCTTCGCAAAGAAATTGCCGTTGGTAAGATTTCTGGTGCAGTAGGAACCTACGCCAATATTGAGCCGCGAGTTGAAGCGATCGCTTGCCAAAAACTGGGGCTTGAACCGGATACAGCATCGACGCAGGTAATTTCGCGCGATCGCCATGCCGATTTTGTACAAACTTTGGCTTTAGTGGCTGCCTCAATTGAGCGATTTGCCGTCGAAATTCGCAACTTGCAACGCACAGATGTCCTAGAAGTTGAAGAATTCTTCTCTAAAGGACAAAAAGGCTCCTCTGCGATGCCGCACAAGCGCAACCCGATTCGTTCGGAGCGACTGACAGGGATGGCACGAGTTGTCCGGGGTCACGCTGTTGCAGCTTTGGAAAATGTCGCCCTTTGGCACGAACGGGACATCTCTCACAGTTCCGTGGAACGGATGATCCTGCCTGATTCCTGCACGATAACGCACTTCATGTTAGCGGAAATAACCGATTTGGTGAAAAACCTACTGGTTTATCCCGAAAACATGGAGCGGAATATGAATTGCTACGGCGGTGTCGTCTTTAGCCAGCGAGTCATGCTCACGCTGGTAGAAAAAGGAATGAGCCGCGAGGACGCCTATGCAACGGTGCAGTCTTGCGCTCATCAAGCGTGGAATAAAACCGATGGCGATTTCCACGATTTGATTGCTAAAGACAGCCGCGTTACACAGCATCTTTCTTCAGAAGAAGTTGAGGCGTGTTTCGCTCCCCAGCATCATTTGCAGCATTTAGACGAGATTTATCAACGTTTGGGGATTTGAGGAACCGCCAAGATGCGCTAGCAAAGCCATGCGCGTTAGCGCTATAGAGCGCGAAGGAAGAAAGAGAAGAAAACGCTTCTTTTTCTTCCTTTGTGTCCTTCGCGCCTTCGCGGTTTATTCCCGTTCCACCTTGTACCCCAAATCTGCTAAATGTAGTCGAGACTGCCGCCATTTCGGCTGCACTTTCACAAACAACTCTAAATAAACTTTCCCCGCAATTAACTTTTGGATTTGCTCGCGGGCAGCGCTACCAATCGCTTTGAGCATCGTTCCGCCTTTGCCAATCACAATCCCCTTTTGCGAGTCGCGTTCAACGTAGATAGTCGCGAGAAGGCGAGTAATCGTCGGTTCTTCCTCCACCATGTCAATCGTAACGGCGACTGAGTGGGGAACTTCTTCGCGGGTTAGCAGCAAAATTTGTTCTCGAATCAGTTCCCCCATGATGAAGCGTTCCGGCTGGTCGGTAACGTAATCAGGAGGATAATAGTATGGCCCTGGTTCTAGGCGATCGCTGAGTAATTGCTGCAACGCCTCAACTCCCTCTCCGGTGAGGGCAGAGAACTTCACAATCGGCCAGTTGTAGGGTTCAGCTAGCTGCGTATAACTCTCATCGATCTGTGGGGAATCTGAGGTTCGCAGGTCGATTTTGTTCATCCCCAACATGACTGGCGTCTTGGTGCGGCTAAGAATATCGACAATATAGCGATCGCCTCCTCCAGAGTCTACCGCTCCATCCACCACAAACAGCACCAAATCCACCGACTCAATCGCAATCTGGGCATTTTTCACCAACACCTCTCCTAACTGGTGGTGCGGTTTGTGAATTCCTGGAGTATCGACAAAGATCATCTGTGCTTCTGGCGTCGTCAGGATACCCCGCAGTCGGTTGCGCGTCGTCTGCGCCACTGGCGAAGTGATGGCAATTTTTTGCCCTACCATATAGTTCATCAATGTAGACTTACCCACGTTGGGGCGTCCGATAATCCCAATAAAGCCCGACTTATATCCTTCCGGTGCTTTCGGAATGCTAAAAAATGCTGACTCGTCTAGGATATTTCCCTCGCCTTTATTAATTGCTGCGTTTGTCGTCGTCCCATCTTCCATGATGTTTGCGTTTTTAAAAACCCCTACATCACTGATAATACATACTCTCCTTCGTTAACTGCGTGATTGGTTGAAATATCAAAGACTAAACCAGCGTTCTCCGCACAAACATCAATTAATTTTGGTAATTCCTCTTTATTAAAGCTAATAATTTGATATAGCCTTTCCCCAGCCTCGATTGAAGCACCTAGTTTGACTCTCGATTGGATCATTCCTCCCCTAGGCGCATAATATTTTTTTAGGGTGCTTTTTGAAACAAAAGTTACTTTGTGGGATGCCGTTTGCGGTAAAGGAAAATCAGGAATTGATAAAATGTCTTTCTGGGCTAAGTAATTTTTGATGCCTTGAACTCCTTTTTCAACTGATTCTGGATTCATTTGCATTCCCGAACCCAGTTCTAGCGTCCAAGATTCTTTATCAAAGACTATCGGTTTTCCTAGAGTTTCGAGCTGATTTTCTAAGGCTAACCAAGGCTTTAGGAAAGCTTCATCAAAAGCATCTCCATCATATTCATTCAGTAAAATTTCATGCTCAAGTAAAAAATACTTGGCACTTTCTTCCCTACGGTGGAAGCCATATAAGTAATCTATCGCTTGATTAGACGAGCTATGGATATCGATTACATAATCGGCATCTAGACACAAAGATTGTAATTGATAGCGGTATCGTTCATTAAAAGGCGCTCCACTGGGAGAATTGAGTTTTTCTAAAAGCTTATCAAAAATTGTTTTAATACGCTTAAAATATTCGTTCTGTATAGCATCAACTTCAAGATTTATATGAGATTTTGCAAAGTCTTCTAAATCTTCACATTCCTTTTCATAGTCCCAAAAAATGCGATTCCAGTCTTTGCCATCGCTGGGATTGTATCGACCTGTGGAAAAATAATGAGTCCGCTGATTGGTACTGATGGGATTGCAAACAGGAACTAGCCAAATTTCGCCATTGAGCTGAGTATCATTGATACTAATCAAAAACTCGATTAGCTGGTGAATGACAGCATTGCCAACAATCTCTGCACCGTGCAGATTGGCTTGTAAATATGTTTTTTTACCAGGGTTAGCACCGATAAATTTATAAACTTGAATCGAGAGGCAATCGCCTGAAGCTAATTGTTGAATTGGTACTGTAGAAATAATAGGAATCATAGAGAAATTATCTTACATTAATATACCTTGGTGAATAAAATTCGCGGCTACACAGACGAAACCTGCCTACGCAGGTTTTAATGCTATCTGCGAAAGCAGACTTTGTTTGTATAGCCGTGATTTCTAATCACTAGGTAACTTACAAACAAATCATGTACCGGGTAAGGTACGCAAACGCTCATCTAAATGAATGCGATCGCTTAAAGCATGAAGTAATGGCCCATGAGCGCCAAACTCCACTATACTGACCGAACCCACCGGACATCCCAAGCGAAAACGAAAGCGTCCGACATCAATTCCCAGCAAGCTACACAGCATAATTCGGATAGTCGCTTTGTGTGCAACAATCAAAACATTGCCGTTGTTAAACCGCTGCTTGATTTCTTCAATCACTTGTAACGAACGGTGAGCGATCGCTACCGCTAATTCTCCTTCAGTCGGCGGATACCAAGCCGGATCGGCAGTCCAGCGAATATAATCATCGTGATACTCGCGGTCAACTGTTTCTATCGTTTTTCCTTCCCACTTGCCATAATTAATCTCTTTCAAACCGTCCCGCAATTCCATCTGCATCCCCACAGCTTCACACAGCGGTTTTGCAGTTGCTACGGTACGCCGCATCGGACTACAAAAAATAGCATTCCAGGGTAGGGAAGAATAGGTAACAGCAAAAGCTTTTGCCATCTCTAGACCATCTGCTGTCAAATCTGGATCTATGGAACCGCAGAAAACATTATCTCGGCTGCGGTCTGTCTGTCCGTGGCGGAGGAAATAAAGCTTTAGACTCAAAGTAGTTTTCTCCGACTATCTGAGTTAAGGATACAACCACCTTTGGTATAACGATGTTTTTAGGTGTACCTTAGCAAAGTCTATTCATGAGCCTTACCATCAGGCATAATGGCACCACTGAGCTTTGCTCCATCTAGGTTGGCTCCACCTAAATTGGCATCACTCAAGCCTGCTCCTGATAGATTGGCATTCCGCAAATCTGCTGCCCGGAGGTCTGCTAAAGCTAAGTCTGCTCCACGCAGGTCGGCGTAAACAAGTTCTGCTCCTCGCAAATCTGCTTCAGTTAAGTCAGCGGCGCTCAGGTTGGCACTTCTTAAACTTGCCTTACTCAGATTAACCTGCCTCAAATTGGCGCAGCTCAAGTTTATGGAATTCAGATTGACCCCTTGAAGCTTTGCCCCATGCCAATTAACATCAGTCAGGTTCGCTTGATTCAAGTTGGCTTCACTCAAGTTGGCTTCACTCAAGTTGGCTCCACTCAAATTGGCTTGTCTCAGGTTTACTTTTGCTAGATTTGCTCCTTGCAAGTCTGCTCCACTTAGGTTAATTTCACTTAAGTCAGCACCAGCTAAACTCGCTTTTTGAAGTGAAGCACCCGAACCAATCAAGCAAGCACCTGTTTCCAAAAGGTTAAATCCTGTAGGGAACCAAGTTGCGTTATTATAAAGGGCTTGGTTTAGATTGGCTCCTTGAAGATTTGCTCCTTCAATATCTGCCCCAAATAAGTTAACTCGACTCAGATTGGCATTACTCAGGTTAGCTCTCATCAATTTGGCTGCTTTCAAAGATGCTTTAGACAAGTTTGCATCGCTTAGGTTAGTTGCGCTTAAGTCTGTCCCTTGCAGATTGGCTCCACTGAGAGTCGCCTTGCGTAGATTTGCCTGATGTAGATTTGCCGAACTCAAATCTGCTTTATGAAGGTCTGCATTCTCCAGAATTGCCTTGCTCAAATTAACATTTAAGGACAGATTTGCCTCATATAGCAATGAATTACTCAGATTAGCTCCACTTAGGTTGGCAGAACCCCAATAAATATTACTCAGATCAGCTCTACTCAGGTTGGCGTTACTCAGATTGAAGGAACCATATCTCAGGTCGCTTCCACTTAAATTTGCTCCAGCTAGGTTAATACCAATAAAATCTCTTTTTCCTTCGTTATAGCGCTTCAAAAATTCTTCAGCACTGATAGGCTTTTCCTGACTCTTTTCTTCAGATAGATAAGCTTCGATTAGCAGCATATCTCCAAAATATCCTAGTAGCATAGTCATTTTTGCTACTTTGAATTTTTCATCGCTTAAAACCGTGACTGCTTGCTCATGTTGAGTAGATGGATCAATTTTCTCATCTTGCTCAGTTTCAAAAAGATTCGCATTCGCTAAACTATCAGATGTATCTACCACCGATTCGTCGCTAGACGGTGGAATTATTGGCGGTGTAGGAGCTTCGTGGCGCTGTTGCAAAGAAGCGACTTGCTCAGATAGCTGTGCGAGCTGCTGCAACTCAGGTCGAGTGTCGAATTGTTTTTTTAGTTCATCAAAATAGTGTTTAAGCCAGGTAATGTTTTGCTTGCGGACATTTAACTCATTTTCCAGCCGCTCAATCCTCGAAATCAGAGACGCTATATCCTGTTCTTTGTCAGCCATATTCGCTAATTTCCAGCTAACTAAAAGCTGGAAAACATTAGTTTTATCAGCTTTATATCTAAGCCAGTAATGGGCTATTTAATACGCTATTATCTGCTCATTTTTAGCCTTTTACCACTTCAAAAATGCGGCATCGCTTCCCTGTTCGCGCCTAATTTTTGAATCCTTCTCAAACCAAGTGATAATCTGCTCAGGTGTTAAATCTTCAATAGCAACACTGTGCTCTTCCGCGATGTGTTTCAACACTCTTAAGGATGAAATAGTTAATCTTGTTATAAATTTTTCATGAGTTTGTAGCAGTGCTGAATCTACCTTAACCGCTTCTTCGTATGTCAAAAATTGTTCTGATGGCTGCTGTGGTTGAGTCATAAATATTTTTAGTTACTGTTCCTTAATTAAATAGCCGCAGCGATGTTCTCCGTTAATAATCCAGTGCGTCCGTTCCACTTTGCAATCTTGCAAGGCAGCAGCAAACATTTCTAATTCATGTCCGCAAACGCTGGGAAAAGACGAGGCGACGTGGGAAATGGCACAGTTATGCTCTACCAATATAAATTGAGTATCGTTTTCCTCCAGAGGATACCACTCTGCCATATAACCTTCAGCTTTGCGGAGTTCGACTAATTTGGCAACGCGATCGCGCAAATTTCCCTTACCCAGCCTGACTCGATATTCCATCGCCTTGCGTTCCCAGTGCTTTCGCAACACGGTACTTGCTTGCTCATAACCGAGCGTTTCTGTCAAGGTGTCTAGGAAATCAACGGCAAACTCTCCGTAACGACTAGGGAAGCGATCGCGCCCTTCTTGACTCAGCTCGTAGACGTGCTGCGGGCGTCCCATCGCCGCAGGCACCGATTGATGGACGATCAGCCCTTCTGTCTCCAAATCCTTCAGATGACGCCGAATCGCCTGCGGACTTACCTCAAAGGCGTCAGCCAGCTCCAGAGCCGTGGCTTGACCTGTTTTCAGTAAATGTTGCAAGATGTCCTGTTTGGTGGAAGGCTGCTGAGTAATCGCCATCGTCTTGCGGTAAAATTCCTACTGGACTTTGACAACATCTATGTTGCTAAAGTATTTTAAAATAGAATTAAGTAAAGCAACAAGCCTGTTGTTTTACTATTGTAATTGCAGTTTGACTGGGCGATCTACTCTGGACGCCCATGCCCTGAGCCTGCCATCCTGAGAGATTTGTCCGAAACAAACACGCGAGAACACTTTTTTCTATGACTGCTAGCGTCAAAACCTTAGTCAATCAGCCCTATAAGTACGGCTTTGTCACAGACATTGAGACAGATAGCATTCCTCGCGGTCTCAGTGAGGACGTTGTTCGCCTGATCTCCGCCAAGAAAGAAGAACCGGAGTTCATGCTAGAGTTTCGCCTCAAAGCCTATCGGCAATGGTTGAAAATGACCGAACCAACTTGGCCTCATGTCAAGTATCCGGCTATTGACTACCAGGACATCATCTACTACTCCGCGCCGAAGCAAAAGCCCAAAAAGCTGGGTAGCCTAGATGAAGTCGATCCAACTTTGTTAGAAGCCTACGAGAAGCTAGGGATTTCGCTTTCAGAGCAGAAGCGGTTGTCTAACGTTGCCGTAGATGCCATCTTTGATAGTGTTTCAGTTGCCACAACATTTAAAGAGAAGCTAGCCAAAGACGGCGTGATCTTCTGTTCCATCTCCGAAGCTTTGCGGGAACACCCCGAACTGGTGCAGAAGTACCTCGGCAGCGTTGTGCCAGTAGCCGATAATTACTTCGCCGCCCTTAACTCAGCCGTATTCAGCGATGGTTCCTTCGTCTACATCCCCAAAGGCACCAAATGCCCGATGGAACTCTCCACCTACTTCCGCATCAACAGCGGAGATACGGGGCAGTTTGAACGCACGCTGATTATTGCCGAAGAAGGCAGCTCTGTGTCATATCTGGAAGGCTGCACAGCACCGATGTTTGACACCAACCAGCTGCACGCGGCTGTCGTGGAACTGGTTGCCCTCGACAACGCTGAAATTAAATACTCCACCGTCCAAAACTGGTACCCTGGCGACGAAAACGGCAAAGGCGGTATTTACAACTTTGTCACCAAGCGCGGGCTGTGTCAGGGAGTCAATTCTAAGATTTCTTGGACGCAGGTAGAAACGGGTTCCGCGATTACCTGGAAATACCCAAGCTGCGTGTTAGTTGGCGATAATTCTGTGGGTGAATTTTACTCCGTTGCCCTCACGAATCATATGCAGCAAGCCGACACCGGAACCAAGATGGTGCATATCGGCAAAAACACCCGCAGCACGATTATTTCCAAGGGAATTTCGGCGGGTAAGTCGGCAAATAGCTATCGCGGTTTGGTGAAAATTGGCCCCAAGGCAAAGGGTGCGAGAAATTATTCTCAGTGCGACTCGATGCTGATTGGCGATAATGCCCAAGCGAATACTTTCCCCTATATCCAGGTGCAGAATAACACTGGAAAAGTGGAGCATGAAGCTTCTACCTCGAAAATTGGGGAAGAACAGCTGTTCTTTTTCTCACAGCGGGGCATTTCGGCAGAAGATGCTATTTCGATGATGATTAGCGGCTTCTGTAAGGATGTGTTTAATCAGCTGCCGATGGAATTTGCTGTTGAAGCTGATAGGTTGTTGAGCATGAAGTTAGAAGGCAGTGTGGGATAAATGAAACTACAGATAAACACAGATAAATGCCGATAAATCATTCGTGTTTATCTGTGTTTATCCACGGTTGAATTTCTTTACTCAAAAAGGTAAGGCGGGCGTTGCCTACTTTTAGGCTGAAATAGAATAAAAAACCGCGAAGACGCTAAGGGCACAAAGGAAGAAGAGAGGAAAGATGATTATTGAAAATAGTGAGGTGATCCTATCAGTTCGGGATCTCACGGCAAATGTTGATGAAACTCCGATTCTTAAGGGTTTGAATCTAGAAGTAAAGGCGGGAGAAATTCATGCCATTATGGGACCAAATGGTTCTGGAAAAAGCACCTTTTCTAAGGTTTTGGCTGGACATCCGGCGTATGAGGTGACGGGCGGCGAGGTAATTTTTCGGGGGAAAAATCTTCTGGAAATGGAAGCCGAAGAACGTGCTAGGGCTGGGATATTTTTGGCGTTTCAATATCCTTTGGAAATTCCTGGTGTTAGTAATGTGGATTTCCTCAGAGTTGCCTATAATTCCCGTCGCAAGGCTGAGGGATTAGAGGAGTTGGATGCTTTTGATTTTGATGAGTTGGTGCATGAAAAGCTGGATGTGGTAAAGATGAATCCTGCTTTTCTTAGCCGCAGTGTGAATGAAGGTTTTTCGGGTGGTGAGAAGAAGCGGAACGAGATTCTGCAAATGGCACTGCTAGAACCAAAGTTAGCAATTTTGGATGAAACAGATTCAGGGTTGGATATCGACGCGCTGAAGATTGTGGCGGATGGTGTGAATCAGCTAGCAAATGCAGAGAATGCGATGCTGGTGATTACTCACTATCAGCGACTACTGAATTACATCGTGCCAGATTTCGTTCACGTCATGGAAGCCGGACGAATTATTACCAGTGGTGGTAAAGAATTGGCGTTGGAATTGGAATCTCGCGGTTATGAGTGGGTAAGGGAAGAAGAAGCAGCTGAGGTGGGCGCAAAATGACAATTCAAGTAACTTCTATCCCCAATCCAGAAGAAGTTGGGTTAAAGTCTGCTGCAACTAATCGAGATGCCAAGCTGGTTGAGTTGTTAAACTTGTCTCGCAGTCAAGAATTACAGGTACTCGATCCAGAAATGGTTGGCTGGTTGCAAGAATTACGCGATCGCGCGGCTTCCTGGCTACCTCATCTCAAGTTTCCCACAACTCGCGATGAAGAGTGGCGCAACACTGACATCTCGCCTCTCTTGAAGTTGTCTTTCCAAGCTGCGAAATCTGCGGATGTACCCCAGTCAGCCATTGAAGGGTTAACTTTAGCAGAAGCAGCCGAAAGTCGTCTGGTTTTCGTGAACGGTGTTTATGCACCGGCGCTGTCCTCTGTTGTTAATCTGCCAGATGGGGTATTTGCTAGAAACTTAGCCCAACTGCCAATCACTTATCGCACTCGGATCGGTAATTATTTCGCCCAGCAAAAGGGTTTTGATGAGGTATTCACCTCTTTAAATACGGCAGGATTAACGGATGCTGCTGTAGTGTGGGTAGCGAAGAATGTGGTAGTAGAAACACCGATTCATTTGCTGTTTCTATCTACTTTTAGCGATCGCCCTACTATTACTCAGCCACGCTGTTTGGTCGTCGCTGAACCGAACTCTCAAGTAACTCTCATAGAAGATTATTTGCCAGTCGGCGACTGGTGTGCGGATAAAACTCATCCGTATTTAATCAATACGGTTACAGAGATTTGGGTAGAAGAAAATGCTGAAGTTCGCCACAACCGGATTCAACGAGATAGTGGCGCAGCGTTTCATATTGGCAAGAGTGCGATCGCGCAATCCCGCAACAGCCGCTACACTTGCAATGCAGTGAGTTTGGGTGGCAAAATATCGCGCCACAACTTAGAAATTTATCAGTTGGGCGAACAAACTGAAACCACCCTCAATGGTTTAACTATGATTTCGGGGGAACAGATTGGCGATACTCACAGCGCGATTATTCTCAACCATCCCCACAGCACAACTCGCCAGCTACAAAAGTGTATCGTGGCTGACAAGGCTCATTCCATCTTTAACGGTAAAGTCTTAGTTGCTAAAGCAGCACAATTGACGGATGCGGGACAATTAAATCGTAACTTGCTTTTGTCGCCTAAAGCGAGAGTCGATACCAAGCCCCAACTAGAAATCATTGCCGATAACGTGAAATGTACTCACGGTGCCACGGTAAGTCAGTTAGATGATGAGGAAGTCTTTTACCTGCAAAGTCGCGGTTTAGACAAAGTGAGTGCTAACAACTTGTTAGTTGACGCTTTTGCTATAGAAATTATCAACCAGATTCCCATCGCTTCTTTGCAAACAAGCCTCTCTCAATGTGTTGCTTGTAGAACAGTCGAATAGTGTGGAATCGGTAAGAGGTAATGGGTAATGGAATTTTGAAGAAATAACTTTTACCAGTTACCAATTACCAATCATCAATTACCAACTACCAATTACCAATGACTCTTACCAAAGATAGAACACTCGCCGATAAAGTCCGTGCAGATTTCCCAATTCTGCACCAAGAAGTCAACGGTAAACCCCTAGTTTATCTAGACAACGCTGCCACATCTCAAAAACCTTTGGCAGTTCTAAACGCAATTCGGGATTACTACGAGCAGTACAATTCCAACGTACATCGGGGCGTTCACACTCTTAGCGCCAAAGCCACAGATGCCTACGAAGGTGCTAGAGACAAAGTTGCTGCTTTTGTAAATGCTGCTTCGCGTCAAGAAATTATCTACACCCGCAATGCGTCAGAAGCGATTAACTTAATCGCTTACAGTTGGGGAATGAACAATTTGCAGCGAGGGGATGAAATCATCCTCTCCGTAATGGAACACCACAGCAATCTAATTCCTTGGCAGTTCGTGGCGCAAAAAACAGGCGCGGTGCTGAAATTTGTAGAACTAACACCAGACGGAATTTTTGATTTAGAACACTTCAAGTCTCTAATTTCTGACAAAACTAAACTGGTTAGCACCGTTTACGTGTCTAACACGTTGGGATGTATTAACCCAGTTAAATCGATAACCGAAATTGCTCACAAATACGGTGCCAAAGTCTTAATTGACGCTTGCCAAGCTGCACCTCACATGGTGTTAGACGTGCAAGCGGTAGACTGCGATTGGCTAGTCGCCTCCGGACACAAAATGTGCGCTCCGACTGGGATTGGCTTCCTCTACGGTAAGTTAGACTTACTGCGTTCCATGCCTCCCTTCTTAGGCGGTGGGGAGATGATTGCCGATGTGTTTCTCGACCATGCTACTTATGCAGATTTACCGCATAAGTTTGAAGCCGGAACGCCATCAATTGGGGAAGCGATCGCGCTCGGTGCATCTGTAGATTATCTTAGTGGCATTGGTATGCACAACATCCATACCTACGAAGCCGAATTAACAGCTTATCTCTTCCAACAGTTGCAGCAAATCCCAGAAATCAAAACTTATGGGCCACAACCCACCAGCACCGGAGAAGGTAGAGCCGCACTCGCTGCGTTCACCGCTGGAGATGTCCACCCTCACGACTTGTCCACTATTTTAGATCAAGCTGGCATCGCCATTCGCGCCGGACACCACTGCACTCAACCTCTACACCGTTACCTAAAAGTACAATCTACTGCACGGGCAAGTTTGTATTTCTACAACACCCGCGAAGAGATTGATCTTTTCATCGCATCTTTGAAAGAAGCTGTCGAATTTTTTGGCAGTATCTTTGGCTAAGTCAACTTAAGCCCTGGCGAATGTAATTCGCGGCTACACAAACTAAGTCCGCCTGCGCGGACTTACAAAAACTCAAACTTTTGAAACCTGCGTAGGCAGGTTTTGTTTGTGTAGCTGCGGTTTCAACCGCCCTTAAGCTTGGCGAATGTAATTCGCGGCTACACAAACTAAGTCCGCCTGCGCGGACTTACAAAACCTTAAACTTTTGAAACCTGCGTAGGCAGGTTTTGTCTGTGTAGCTGCGGTTTCAACCACCCCTTCAAGTGTAATGCTAGAAAATTGAGTAATTCAAAGTATGATTACCACCTCTATTCCAGCAGAACAAAGAACTGTCCTACCCAACATTAGCTGGGAAACTCTAGAAGCCTTGCTAAGGGAAACAGGTGAAGATAGAGGCTGGCGGTTTGCTTATGACGGAAGCACTCTAGAACTTATGACCCCGCTTTTTGAACATGAAAACCCCAAAATACAATTTGACCGTTTAATCTTAGTCATAGCTGAAGAATTAGAAATAGAAATTAAAAGTGCTGGTTCTACTACTTTGAAGCGACAAATAGCCAGTCGAGGCATAGAACCAGATAATTGTTACTATATCCAAAACGAACTAGCAGTCAGAGGTAAGCAAAAACTCGATTTAGAAACCGATCCGCCGCCAGATTTAGCAATTGAAATCGATATTACCAGCAGTTCTGTTAACAAGTTTGATATCTACTCGGCGTTGGGGGTCACTGAACTTTGGAGATATGACGGGCGAGTTTTAAAATTCTATCAGCTAACAGAAGGAAAATATATTGAGTGCGAATTAAGCATTGTCTTTCCCCTAGTATCAGTAACTGAAATAAGCAGATTTATTGAGCAAAGTAAAACCATCGGGGAAATTGCGCTGTTAAAATCATTTCGAGCTTGGCTGAGGGAGAAGATATTATAGTTGAATAACCATTTCTACTAAACATTATTATATTCATCAACCCAAAACCGTTTAAATTCGTACATTGTTATAGTGTCAAATTCAAATAATTTCATTTTGTAAATCTAGACTTAATAATATCTAAATTAAATTTATGAGAGCAAAATAATTGAATTAGCTCAACATCTTTTGGCTCATATCTTAAAACATCAAAACTATAAAAAGGATGATTATCCATGACATTAGGCTTATCAAAATCACTAAAGAATTTGTAAGTAACTCCATTTGTAATAATGGCAATTTTTACTTTACCTCCATCTCTTATTTTTGCAGAGAAATAGTTAGCTAGCTGACCGTCTTTATCGTCTAAAACTTGTTTTACAGCTTTGGTTTCTATTAACATAACAGGATCGCTTCCGATAAATATCTCATAATCAACCCTTTTATATTTACCGGCTCTCCTCTTTTTTGCATAATCAGCCTTCGATTCTGCTTTGACTACTTCTGGATCATGAATGTTATAACCTAATAATTTAATAAAAGGTAATATCAAAGATGTCTTAGCCTGCTCTTCATTGTCTTCAGTGATAAAAGTTAATAAATTTTGAGTATTCTTAGCGAATACATTGATGTTTTCCGTAAAACCGGCTTTTTTCACTAAAATTGTTCTTTGAATATTCGCCCCTTCTAGTTGTGCATCGGTTAAATCAGCTCCTGCTAAGTTGGAATCACTTAAATCTGCTCCACGTAAGTCTGCTTTAATTAGCTTTGCATTAGCTAAGTTAGCGCGATGTAAATTGTTTCCCTTTAAGTCAGCACCAGTTAAATCAGCTTCAATTAAGCAGATATTAGACAAGTTAGCACCGCTAAAGTTTGCATTTGTTAGAAAAGCACCATATAAATTAGCATTTGTCAAATTTGCTCCTGTAAAATCTGTATAATCGTCAAGGTTAATTTCTTCTAGAAAATCATTACTCTCCTTAATATAAGAGAGCTTTTTTAGCTTATAAATTGCTTGTTTCGCAGCTCTTATTATCCTATAAAAACCACGAACTGTCTGAGGAGCGTTTACAAAACATAAGTTAGTCCTACTGAGATCCGCAAAACTCAAGTTAGCACCGATTAGGTTTGCATAACTTAGGTTAGCATCCTGCAATTTTACATAAATTAGTTTGGCATCACTTAAGTTCGCATGACTCAAATTGGCGGTAGCTAGGTAAGCATGTCCAAAATTAGCACCACTCAGATCAGCGTTGCTTAGGTTGGCACCACTCAGATCAGCGTTGCTTAGATTGGCACCACTCAGATCAGCGTTGCTTAGATTGGCACCACTCAGATCAGCGTTGTTTAGATTGGCAAAAGGAAAACTCCTTTCTCCTGCCGCGTAGCGTTTCAGAAGTTCGGTCGCATCCATATATCTTTTTTTTCGTTGGAAAGTTGACTCTAACTAATTATTCCCAAAATTAATATCCTGTACTACATTTGGTTTATTTTTTTGTGGAGGTCAGCAATCAACCTGCTATGAAGCCGATACTCGCAAGTTTTTTTTGCTGTCCGCTATTTAAGCGTTAGCTATCAATTCGCTAACTAAGCGTTAGCTATCAATGGGCTGTAGCAAACACAGTAAGCTTACGACCAGAACTACCTAAATAAAGTAATTCACAGGTAGCCACATTGAAACATGACCATGCGTAAAGTAATAGACATCGGCTCGTATCGGGTGCGAGTTCTGACTCAAGCTGCTGGCGAACAAGAGGCTGTTATCTCCCCTGCCAGAATGGAGGATATGCCGAATAATTGGACTTTTAGCTGGCAAGAGTTATGGCAACGTACCGACTTTGAGGTGCAAAATATTGTCAAACTGGTGTATGAGGAGCAAGTCTGGGGCTTAATTAGGTATGGAGTTAATCTCTATGCTGATTCCCCTGAGACACTAGAAATTGAGCATCTAGAAGCTAATCCTATTAGCAGAGGGAAGCTTGCTAACCGCCTAATTGAACCAATAGGGAAATGGCTAATCTGGTATGCAACACAAGTAAGTTTGCGGTATTGTTCGGGAGGTGGAAGCGACACGCCTATCTTTCTCGTGTCTCTAGATTCAGCTTTTGACTACTATAGAGACATCATTGAGATGCAATATGTCGGAGCAAAAAGCATTGCCCCAGGAGATGACGGATATGTGTTCAAATTCTCACGAGACAACGCCGCAGCCTTCTGTAGAAGACATGAAAGACAATGGGGAATCCCGGCGTCTGTTGACTCCTGAGCAAATCCGCGTGGGAACAAATAGGATTATGACCCATGCTGAACGGCAAGCTTTTTTGATAAATTCTGGCATTGCAGAGTTACTTGGTTTTTCTCACTGGAAAACTGAGGAACAAAAAGAGGCTACAAAGTTTGTATTCGACCTATCTACAGAAAAATGGGTTGGGAACAGAAATGAAAGTCAGTTAATTGAAAGCCCACATTGGCGTCCCATAGAAGCAGCTATCCGCGAGTTAGATGGCAAAAGCAGAACTTTAGTTACATTGGGTGCTGATGATGAGACTTACATGAGTATTGGAGGTGGTAAAGGTGGGAAATATATTGTTACTGTAACTTTTGATAACCTTAACTTTCATGTGTTAATTGAGCCATCAAAACCAGATGAAACAGAAAAGCTAGTTGTGGGTGGACAAGAAGGGATTTATCCCGCCAAGATGTGTGTGGATTTGCTCCGATGCCTGCTGGCTGCTAGAACATTTACAGAAACAGGGAAACTTGAGCCATTACTTTGTTGGGAAGAAGATAAGTCGTTAGTAATCGTGTGAAAGTGCGTAAGCGATGCGACTGCGTCAGCAGCAACGCATTCCCCAACTCCCCAGAACATTAATTAAGCGCGATCGCTATCTAGTTTCAGACTAGGGGGTGATTACAGCTTCCTCCTGAACTTGACACAATCGCTACAAAGGGCTAGCAGGTCTGGTGGAGCGAAGGGAAGGGGAATGGTTATTAAATCTTGGATGGTGATTGGGGGCGTGACTCTTTTAGTGGCGATGGGGAGTAACATCATTACGCCAAATGATGTTAAGTGGTTCAAACGCCTGCAACGACCGAGGTGGTTAACATTTGAGCCATTAATTCCGCTCATCTGGACAGTCGTTTTTATTTGCGGTGCTTGGTCAGCTTATATTGTTTGGGAACGCACCAAAAATTGGGGACTAATGGCGTTCTATCTTTTAGTAGAAATTGCAATTGTCGCCTATAACCCAATGATGTTGAGGCTACGCAGTCTCAAAGTTGGCACGATTATTGGCGCAATTGGTTCCGTTTTAGGTCTAATTCTGGCACTAACAGTCTTACCAATTTCTGGTTGGGCGTCTCTGTTGCTAGTTCCCTATGTGTTGTGGAGTCCGGTTGGAACTTTTACCACCTGGAAAATGATGCAGCTTAATCCTGACGATGCTTAGAGACGCGGACGACCCCTCCTGACCGCTTCTTACTAGGTTGAGAGGAGTGGTACCAGCGCTAGGGTTTAACTTCTGTCGAAGCGAGGACGCCCTGGGGCTAAGGCGGCATAAAGCTTACTTGGAAACATTTAATCCTTCCTTCTTGCTTGTCTTCCCTCACTAGCGGGGAATAGAGGAAGGTACGGGGAGGGAGAAATCCGACTTTCCCCGTTAACGAGGGATTTAAGGTGAAAGCAGTACCTGTTCGTAACGGGATCCGGCGCTTTCCCAGGTGTATTCTGTTTCGATGAGCGATCGCGCATTTTTCGATAACTGCTCTCTGAGATCCGCATCTTCAAACAACTTAGCGATCGCATCCACATACTCTTCCACCCGATTAGCGCGTAACGCGCGTAACGGCACGCTTTCCCCGTCCACTGCTAATCCTTCCAAACCGCGATTGCTCCCCACTACGGGCACCCCAGCTGCCATTGCCTCCAACGTTTTATTTTTGATCCCAAATCCTGTCCGCATCGGCACCACGCAGACGCAAGACTTGTGCAAATACTCTGCCATTGAAGGTACACGCCCCGTAACCGTAATCCCAGGACGCTTCCCTAAATCTACAACTTCCGTTCCAGGACGAGCGCCCACCAATTCCAGCGTCGCATCCGGATATCGCTTCTGAACCTCCGGGAACACCTCCAAACTAAAAAAGCGCACCGCATCAATATTCGGCGTGTTATCCATCGCCCCAACAAAAATTAATCGGTGTCCTCCCGGATCGGCAGAACGCATGGGAAACTGAGTAAAATCTACCCCATTCGGAATCACCTGAATTTGGGCGTTGGGATTAAATTCCTGAATTTGTTGCTTATCTTCCTCCGTCGTCACCACAATTGCCGAAAATTTAGAACAGTAGCGCTGCTCATAGCGGCGCAACAGCGGCAAATTCAGCTTGTCTCGTAATGGCTTCTCAGATGTCCCCGTTTCTAGCTGGTTCTTACACGTCCCGTAGACAGAACTATGAATATTTACCAGCGTCCGCAGCGCTGAGGTTTTCCCATCCTTGCGCCGCCACTCAGGGCGCACATAGATTTCATTCACGCAATGTTCGCAAGTAATCGCCTCAAACTTGCCAGCAGCGACTGCTTCATCCACCCATTTCTGAATCTCTGGCGAGTAGAGAGACAGCACGCTGGGGGGTGTTCCCTCCTGCAAAAACGTACTGAAGCGCCGCAGCTTCCCCAACACTCCTCCTTGAGAATTTTCCCGTGGACGGGGGAAAACCACCAACTCGTCCACCCACTCTTGTAGTCCTTTTATTTCTTCGTCCGTAACATCTCCACTACGCTGCGTAATTAGAGTAATCGCATGGCTAGACTTGAGATACTTGAGTAAATTAAACGTCCTTACTTGCGTTCCCCCCCGTGTTGGCGGATAGGGAAAGGTGGAAGAGAGCATTAAAATCTTCATCGTAGACTGAGCGTTTGGTTAGATTTTACGGAGAGGGATAATATCGATACTATAGACTTTCGCCTCATACTAGACTTGCCAGAGCGTGTCTCTACTGCGTAAAACTAACCAGTAACAACAACTTCAGCTTATGCCCAAAGTTAGCATTTCCATCCCTACCTACAATCGAGCTAATTTGTTGCCTTATGCAGTAAATAGCGTACTGGCTCAAACTTATACAGATTTTGAACTAATCATCTGTGACGATGGTTCTACTGATGACACCCCAGCAGTAGTGAGTCAATGGAACGATCCGAGAATTCGCTATATCCGGCACCCGGTTAATATTAAGCGCAGTCGAAATATGCGTTCAGGTTTTGATGCCGCTGGTGGAACTTATTTTATTAAATTTGACGATGATGATGCGTTAACGCCTGAATTTTTAGAAAAAACGGTAGCTGTTTTAGACGCTAATCCAACAATAGATTTTGTTTGTACAAACCACTGGATTATAGATGCCAAAAGCGAAAGAAATGAATCAGCTACTTTAGAGAATTCTGCCAAATGGGAAAAGGACAAACTCAAAGAGGGAATAATTCCCGATCTGATTACAGAAACTTTCCAAAAACAAAGCTTGCAGGTTGGTTCCACCCTCTTTCGGATGGAGTGTTTGAAGGAAGTGGATTATATGCGTCCTGAAGCAGATGGCTGTGAGGATTTTGATTTACTGGTGAGGTTAGCGATCGCAGGCAAGAATGGATACTTCCTACCAGAATTCCTCATGGAATATCGAATGCACGGGGGGCAAACCAGCCTAAAACAAAATATTCACTTTTTGAAAGCAAAATCCTTCTGCCTAAATAGTTACAAATTCCCGGAGCAGCAATTAGAAAAAGCCCGATTAAATAAACTTGCCGGAACCCGGAAAGCGCTGGGTTTAAGACTGATTGAAAATGGCGAAACTTTAGAAGGACGCAAACTTTTGCAAGAATCTAGTCAAATTTTGGGAAGTTCGCGTCAAGCAACGTTTGGGATCGTGCTGTCTTATTTGCCTACCAGCTTGCGGCAATTCGCTCTTCAAACTTTTCGTAAAATTCGCCCCAAAGATTACGCTGAGCAAGTTCGAGAAGCGGCTAATTGATGAGGAAGTTAATTGGAGCGATCGCTATTAGCAGTTAACTGGCGAGGCGCTGCGTTTAATGCGTTGCGCCAAGTGAAATAATGAGGTTATTAGTTACTTTTGGCTGACATCAGCTTTTTCAAGAGCTGCAATAATGTCATCTTTTTTAATCTTTGAAGGTATCTTTATATTTCGTTCTATCACGATCGCTTTTAGCTCCGGAACTGTCTTTCCAGCGTAACCCGATTTTTTAGACGGAGTCTTATCAGGTTTCTTGGTTCCTCCTTTTTCTGGCTTGTTCAGGATTGGTTCAATTTTTTTAACAAATTCATTAATATGTTCGCTGAGCCTGTTGCTAATAAGTTGAATTTTTCTATCTATCAAACTCTCAATTTCAGGCAATATACTTTCAAGTTGTATTACTTCATTTGATGACTCAACCCTATTTAAAGGCTGTGTGTCAGCAACTGGTGACTCATTATTAAAATCTCGATTTCTCAGAACTTTAACCTGATCCATGAGAACTCCCTCATTTTCTGATTCAATAATGAAAGCTCCAATCATTTCTCCTTTACGAGGATCTATCTCACGAGCCTTAACAGCGGCGTAGTATTCAAA
This sequence comes from Coleofasciculus sp. FACHB-542, assembly GCF_014695825.1. Classification (NCBI taxonomy): domain Bacteria; kingdom Bacillati; phylum Cyanobacteriota; class Cyanophyceae; order Coleofasciculales; family Coleofasciculaceae; genus Coleofasciculus; species Coleofasciculus sp. FACHB-542. Next base: position 23,814 of record NZ_JACJPB010000007.1, read on the forward strand.
ATGTCCATTAACTACCTCATAGGATTCTAGGCTAGTTCTGCGAATAACTGGGGGATTAATAATACCTTCAGCTTTTAAAATTAACTCAGCAGTCTGATTTAACTCATCCTCTGAGAATTCTGAACGGGGAACATTAGAGTTAATTTTTTTTACTCCTACGAGCGAAGTAGATAATTTCATGCAGTTAGTCCTATTTCTCGCAAAACTTCTTCTGCTAGTAAATTAAATTCCTGAGCGGAGGTAGAATCCGGCTTGAAATCAAGCACCGAGATTGGATCTGGTATTTCCATGTTACCTACAATCTGAACTTTTTCGGTACACTTTGCCAGCTCCTCTCTTTCATAAATAACGCTTTCCATTACGTTTAAACCATAGCGTTTGGGAATCACTTCTAAACGCCGTGGTAAGGTATATTGTACAAATCTTGAATTCGTAGATATTTTACTAGCAAGAACGCCTAATATTTCAATGGGTGGCTTATTAAAAAATTTTCTGAATTCATTATTTTTTTTAACAAATTCTTTGACATTTAATAACCCTTGATTCGCAAATGGTTTTAGATCCGAAGGAATAATTAGATAGTCGGCTGTAATTAGGGCAATTCTCGCATAAAGGTTTAATGATGGTGGTGTATCAATAATTACAACATCATATTGAGCTTCTACTACTTTCAGTTTTTGCAGGAGCATTACCTTACTGGAATCCTGTTGATTTAGCTCAGTTTCGTATTGCATTAAACTGATGTGGGAAGGCAATACATCAATTTCCGGGTTAGTATATTGAGATTTTTTAGCAACTTCGTTGATGGCGTAAAAATCCTCTGACTGCAATAAATGACGAACATTGCAATCTTTTAGATCGTCTAGTTCTTCATCATCAAATTTTGCTAAACCTGCGGCAAAGGTAGTGTTAGCTTGACTATCTAAGTCAACAATAAGGACTTTTTTGCCTTTCTTTCTGATAGCAGCGGCTAGGTTGACTACAGTTGTTGTCTTGCCTACGCCGCCTTTGTTGTGGTAAACCGCAATTATTTTCACAGTATGTTGCCTTTCTTGTTGAATAATTGGTGTGGATCTGGGTTGAGAATTAGTTAATTCAGGCTGTAAGGTTTTTTCTTCTCTCGAAGGTTCATTTTGAGTGTTTTCAAGATTAATTTTGATATGGGTTGGATCTTCAGTAGTTTTTTCGTTTAAGTTATTTCTACCAATAAGAGTTTTTATAATGTCTATTTTAGAGCTAATCTCTCTGCCGGAACAGTGAAATACTAGCTGAATATTATCCTGATTTTTTTTGTAAATTCTGAGTTCCTTGCCATTCGTTAACAATCCATATTCTACATTCAAACTCATTAAGTAGCGCTTGAGTCTGCCAGTATGTCTATTTAAGTTTTGATTGGGATGCTTTGCTTCCATTACAACGCTTAATGGCGAGTTGTCATCCAACACAAATGGGATGACTTGCGCTGCAAATGCCAAAAAGTCTAATCGAATACTGCCAACGGCAATCTCTTGATGCCAAGTTTCTGGAGTATATCCTAGCTGTGGCAGCAGATATTGAACGATGAGTTTACTTTCTACTTCACTCTCATTTCGGCAAAGCTCAGGGTTGAAGTTCAATTGTGTTCTTCCTCTCCACGGCACTCATTGAAACCTTAAACCTACCTGATTGTCCTCAGAGTGAGGTTTTTCGTATTAGGGTATTGACCGCTTCTTAAAGACATGGGTCAAGTTCCTTTTAAAGTTTAGCGTCTGCTCAACTGGCAGTGGCAAAAGTGAGTTGGATGCGATCGCTCTTTATGTATGCCGCTATCCGAAGAAACGATCGCATCCTTCAACTAAATAAATTAATTGCGTTTCAGGAGAGCAGAGAAGCGATTCTTCAGCTTATCGAGCGTTGCTTGGATCGCGTTTGGTACAGATGGCTGAGGAGGAACGGCAACTTGGATTGGCTCGTCTGCATATTCAGAACCCTTGAGGCGATAGCCGTACTCCAAGTTGTTCTGGTTCTTGCGGAGGACGGGAAATAGACGGAAGGCTCCTTGGCGTAAGTCTTCTTGGGTGTCGAAGATGGCTTGATTAATCTTACTGGTGCGATTCACCGCTAGGGAACCGACTGGAAACCAGTTTTTTTTACCTTGAATGCGAATGTAAATATTGAATTCTGGTACTCCGTCCCCCTTCATCTTGTCGTACTGCTTGGATGCTTCCGCGCGTTTGGTGGAGCTTTTGGGAGTTTTTTTGGTTTTTTGAACTTTGCCAAATCCACTATTAGTTGTCATAGATATTGATTGGTGTTTTGCTTTATTTATAAAAGTTTACATAATTTTCAGAAATCTGGGAGAGTTGATTTAAGCGCGATCGCTTGGCAAACGCTGTAGGGTAAGAGAAGCGATCGCACGTGCCATCGCTATTCTGGAGAGATTCCGCTTTGATTGGCGATATCCGTGACGAACGGAACACCGCGATCCCAAATCGTCGCAACTCTCATATCGCGCTATTGCCTTACGACGGCGAATCCAAGATTATTATTAAGGCTGTAACAGTTGACCAGGGATTGAGTGACTGCGATTCGCTTTGTATTTAGCGGGGCGTAGGCTTGAGAGGAGCTAACAAATGGGATATGTAATTGCAACGGTAAACATGAAAGGCGGCGTCGGTAAGACGACTCTCAGTGTCAACTTGGCGACTTGTTTAGCCAAACATCATGGGAAACGGGTTCTAGTCGTCGATTTAGACACGCAAATCAGTGCTACGCTCAGCCTGATGTCCCCACAGGACTTTGGAAAGAGCCGGAAAGAGAAACGCACGTTGAGACAGCTGGTCTATAAAGCAGTTAAACCCGATCTTCCAACCAATCTTTCAATCCAAGATATTATTCAGCCTTACGTTTGTACGGTTAAAGGGCTGGATTTATTGCCGGGGGATATCGATCTCTACGATGAATTTTTAGTGTCTGAGATGCTCCATGAAAGAGCGCTAAGGGATGGCAATAGTAACTTCATTCAAGTTTGGAATGAGTTTGAAAAGCAATTAGTCAGAGGGATTTTACAGCCGATAATTAAAGATTACGACTTCATTATTCTGGACTGCGCTCCTGGCTACAATCTTTTGACTCGTAGTGGGATTGTCGCTAGTAATTTCTACTTGCTGCCAGCTAGACCAGAACCTTTATCCGTTGTAGGAATTCAACTGCTAGAAAGACGGATTAATAAGCTCAAAGAAAGTCATAATTTGGATGGCTTACTCAATCTCCGCCTGATGGGAATTGTCTTTATTATGTCAGGGAACATTCTGAGTGGAAGATATTACCAGCAAGTGATGCAGCGAGTTACTGAAGATTTTACCCCGGCTCAAATTTTCAAAACCCGCATTCCAATGGATGTAAATGTCTCTAAGGCAGTTGATAGTTTTACCCCGGTGAGTCTCAACAACCCCAATTCATCTGGCTCTAAAGCATTCCTTAAGTTAACGCAAGAGTTTTTACAGAAGTTACAAGTTTCTGGTGGTATCTACCAGGCTCCAGAAGCCAAGGTGAACTTAGCCAACCTCGATTGAAGATTCGTAATGAGCGGTTAACGGTGGATTGATTAACCTCCGATTTTTTTGGGTAGGGGCTTTTTCTGTGCCATGCCCCTACTTAATCCACGTTCCGAAGGTTCCTATCGCCCTAGGATTCTCTGCTACGGACTTGTATGGGTTTCGTGGATGCGACGCTCGTATCCTTCATACCCGCGATTCCCACTTAACTTTGTTTCATAATCTGAATAGTAGCTCTCTCCAACAACATGAATTTTGGTTTCATTTACTGGTGCTTCTGGAGATGCCTGCTAAAGTAAAAATATGAAGCTAAAAAGCTTCCCTGACAGATTCTACAGCGCGGTTCACATACGACTTGAGAGGTAAAAACGCTGTTTCATTTAACATCTGTCTCATCCAACAACAGCAGCACTCATCCAGAAGGCTGATATTTCCTAAGCTAGTGACTAGGGAGCGATGCAACTAAACTTTGTAAGTTAGTTCAACTCCACGTCGAATTGCCCATAAGAGGAAATCACTTAGCGAGTCTGGTTGGAGTGCTGTTGTTGTTTTAAAGATTTAAATTTAATGAATCCAGCATTTCCAAACAAGGAAGCAATTCAAAAGTAATGCGATCGCTTGCAACAAAATGTCTGTAGCAGGCAAATTATAAATTTTGCCTGCGTTTGTGGTTTGTGTACTCAAGCGTCGTAAATTGTTTCGTCTTCCTTACGCCACGCCGGATCGACAATGCAGATAAACACCAACGGTTCAGTTCCGCAACTGTGAATAAATTGCTTGGCATTCGGCGGAATATACACCGCATCTCCAGGTTCTACCAACTGGGTTTCATCATCAATGTGCATCTCACCAGCACCGCTAAGGATGTAGTAAACCTCGGAAGTTGTTAGCGAGTGCGGCGTCGAAGTTTGTCCCACCGGCAGAATCGCGTGAGCCAAGCTGTAACGCAATTCTACCGGCTGTTTATCTGGATGCAATAACTCCCTCAACTGAGTGGCATCACCGGCAATAAATTCTTCGCAGTCATGGAGCTTTTGAATTAGCATTCTCGATTCAGAGAGTAAAAAAACACCCGCAGTAATCTTACCCAAAAATTACGGGTTTAAAGCCCCGTCCTTCTAGGGCGATTTTTCTGTGTTTATAGCAATAAGTTGCTATAAACACAGTAGGATATTCCCATGATTGTATTAGAGTTCAAGTTAAAAGGTAGACATGAGCAGTATCGGGTCATTGACGACATGATCCGAACCGCGCAGTTTATCCGCAACAAAGCACTCCGGTACTGGATGGACAATCAAGGAATTAAGCTCTCTGACCTCTACAAACAATGTGCTGTATTAGCCAAAGAGTTTGATTGGGCAGGCAAGCTTAACTCAATGGCGCGTCAAGCCTCGGCTGAACGCGCCCTGATTGCAATTCAACGTTTCTTTGCTAATTGCAAAGCGAACTCGCCTGGAAAGAAAGGATTCCCGCAGTTCAAGAAGTGTACTCGCTCTGTAGAGTACAAGACTAGCGGGTGGAAGCTTTCTTCCGATAAGAGACACTTGACTTTCACGGATGGCTTTAAAGCTGGAACGTTTAAGTTAGTCGGCTCTCGCGACCTATATTTCTACGCTTCCGAAGAGATTAAGCGAGTGCGGGTAATCCGTCGCGCTGACGGCTACTACAGCCAGTTCTGCATCAATGTAGAACGAGTAGAAGAAATCGTTCCTACGGGCAAAACGGTTGGGCTGGATGTAGGATTAGCCCATTTCTACACCGACAGCACAGGAGAAACTGTTCCAAACCCTCGCCATCTTCAAAAAAGCGAGAAAGCCCTGAAGCGCTTGCAACGAAGAGTTTCTAAGAAAAAGAAAGGATCAGCCAACCGCCGGAAAGCCATTAATCGGCTAGGAAGAAAACACCTAAAAGTCAGTAGACAGCGTAAAGACTTCGCCGTAAAAACGGCGTTGTGCGTGGTGAAATCTAGCGATTTCGTAGCCTACGAAGACTTGCAGGTGAAGAATATGGTGAAAAACCACAAGCTTGCCAAAAGCATTAGTGATGCAGCTTGGTCACAGTTCGCCCAATGGTTGCAGTATTTAGGGAAGGTGTACGGAAAAACAGTAGTTGCTGTTGCTCCTCAATATACATCCCAAGATTGTTCTAACTGCGGTGCGACAGTTAAGAAGTCGCTATCAGTCAGGACTCATGTATGTGGCTGTGGAACTGTATTAGACCGCGACCACAACGCCGCACTAAACATTTTGGCTAAAGCTTTAAGGCAAACAGGTATTGATTTAAATACGGCGGGGCACGCCGGAATTAACGCTTTCGGACAGACTGATCTCTACTCGCGGGTGGTGACATCAACGAGCAAATCGACTGGTTGAAGAAAGAATCTCGCGCGTTTACGCCGAGCAGTGTCAAATTGTGTCTTGAGAATGGAACGAAAAACCCGGAATTGGACGATAGTCAGAGCAGTTAATCGCTTCTTCAGTCTGGGCAATACTGGGTTGCACGGTACACTTGAGCCGGTAATCGCCGGTAAAATATCGGCAATTGGTACAGGGTACGCTGTGCATTTGCTTCGCTTTGGTAAAACTCGCGGAGATCGTACTAAATAAACTCCAGCCAATCAAAAGGAGCAACATCCACGCACACAAAAAGCATAGAGGTACTAAAACTGGCTGGATTGCATGAACCAGAACGTATAAAAGTTGAAACACAGGCTATTTTTTGAGGAGGAGTGAACAGAGCTACTTAAACAAAATTACTTCACTTCCTCAGAGTTCGCCTCATAATTAGGGCTTAGTTGTAAATTTTTGTAAAGATTAGTTTGCCTTGTAGAAGTGGCACTACTTTGTGCCTAAATAATTTGTGCCTACATAAATTGATAGATAGACAGTTGCAGAGCAGAAAGTTAGAATACAACTTCCTACCCAGGAAGTAATTATCTTGATTAAGGGGTCTTACGCTCTTTTGTGGTGTAAGGGGTTGTGCATTTACTGCGACGGACCAAAAAGATCGCTGGCAACCGGAACGGCAAGCGAAACAAGGCTGGAAAGCAAAACGTTCTGCCGCCGGGAAAGGCGAAGGCGAAGCACTTCTACGCAGAATCTACGCAGAATTGAAAAACTGCTCTAGGTTTTCTGCACGATCGCTTCGCTTATATAGCTGCTGCCACGCTGTTACGGTATGCACCCATGCTTATCCCTTCATCTAGCAACGACAGCACCACCTTCCCCCTAGAACTCGCCCTCTGTAGGTCAAAGCTTGAGAGCGAGCCTTCCGCGCGCTATGTGGCTGGGGAAAACGCTCTGATATCCTACGGCCTTTCAACCAAGAAAAGCTATGACTTAGGCACTCAAGGCGCATCGCTCATGCCTTTGCGAGAGCGAGACGTGACAGCCCTGGCAGTGCTATTTGAACGAGATGACAGTGAGGAAATCGAAGCAGATATTAACCACAACCTCATCTGGTTGTGGCCTGAACCTTGTTGGGATGACGAAGATTCCTTCGATTTTTTGGGCGATTATCTTCACAAATAGCGATTAGTTACGAGTGATTAGCCCTTAGCCATGAATATGTTGCCAAAGACTAATGACTCATGACCCATGACGGCTAAAAGGGGATGTCGTCGATATCTCCTTGAGGCGGTGGGGTAGAACGGCTGCCCGTTCGTGTGGGAACGCGACTGGGCGGTGTTTCCTCTGTTGGGAAGTCTCCAGACATTCCCCCATCGCTGTCATCAGCGGGTGCGGAGCTAGGACGACGCGACCCCATTGGAACGACATTGCTGGGAGGAGCCGATTCGGCTACCGAAGTGTCAAAATCTGTATCGATTGCCACTTTGTGAATCCGGGAAACCGTCAACTCGGCGCGTTTTTCTTTAAAACCTTCTTGCCGGTCAATGGTGTTCATCGTCAGGCGACCTTCAAGGATGACGCGATCGCCCTTCTTGAAACTTCCCTGAATTTCTTGCGCTAAATTGCCCCAGCCGACGACCTTCACCGTTGCCGGGGGGTCTTCCGCCCGCAGTCCAGGAAACTGTACCATCATCTCCGTAACCGCCGTTTGGGTATCCGGCGTGTAACGAAGTTGCGGTTCCCTGATAATCTCCGCCATTAAAATGCAGCTGTTCATAACTCCAAGATCCTCGCGCTGAACCGAGCGGCCTCATTCATAATAGAACAAATGTACCAAAGAACACCCAAAAGTGGGTATGGTAACGGGTAATTGGTTATTCGCAATTCGTCATTCGTCATCAGCGAATAACCAAGGATGAAGGAGCGATCGCTCTTCACCGATTACCGATTACCTAACACCCTACACCAATTGCAATTTAACTTCCTCCACACCTTCCTCTTGGTCAACAAACGATTGAACCCGACCGCGATACTCCCGTAAGGTTTCATCAACCCAATCCCGGTCATTACTATTGGCGAAGATATGCACCAGCGGCTCACCCGCATCGGGCAACACTAGCACCCAGCTATCATCCTGGTAGTTGCAAATCTTCACTCCATCCACTAATTCCAGATGTTCGGCTGGGTGGGTTTCTACTAAATGGCGCATCAAGGCTCCTTTTGCCGTCCAGGGGCAGCGCACCGTGTAACTCTTGTGGTAAACCCGGGGGAGATCGGCGCGGATCGCCGCCAGATTTCGCTCTTGCATCGTTAGCATCTCCATCATCTTGGCAATGCAGAACATGGCATCAAACCCCGGATGCAGCTGTGGAAAAATAAAGCCCATTTCCCCACTGCCACCCAGTACTACATTCGGATTCGCTTGAGACGCTTCCATCAACGCCGTGGGATTTGCCTTCGTGCGAATCACCTTAGCATCGTGGCGACGAGCAATCTGTTCTACCGCACTGCTGCTATGCACCGGCACCACCACCGTTCCTCTGGGATGAGCGGTGAGAATCATGTTAACCATCAGCGCTGTCAACATTTCACCGCGAATCGGCGTACCCGATTCATCCACCAAAATTAACTGTTCTCCGTTTGCTGATACCTGGACGCCAAAATTTGCTTTTAGCGCTTCTACCACATGACCCAGCTGATTAAGCAACGCTTCTCGTTCTGCCGCAGCCAGTCCCGTTTGATTCAAGCTGGCATTCAGTACCACAGCATCGCAGCCAAATTTTGCCAACAGTTGCGGCAGGATGGCTCCTGAAACTGCATAAACGTAGTCAATGACTACCTTCGAGCCTGAATTACGAATTGCCCCCGTATTTAGATGGTTCTCAAACGCCGTGCTGTAAACATCTAGCACCTGGCTGGGGTAGGCGACATTTCCAGTTTCTTGAATCTGGACTCGCCGCAAGTCTTCCTTAAAATAAGCTCCCTCAATTTTTTTCTCTTGGGATTTCGAGATATTGATGCCCTTACGATCGAAAAATTCGATCAAAATGTGGTCGGGTCGATCTGGATGCACCCGCACATGGATACCCCCCGCCACCGAGTAAGTGGGAATAACCGTGCGGGAAATTGGGATTGCAGTTGCTTCCAGGTTTTGGACGTGGATGCCCACCGACATCAAACCAGCAATCAAAGCGCGACTGACCATGCGGGAAATATTCCGCTGGTCGCGGGAGATGGTGATCTGGGAACCGGGCTTTAATGTGGAACCGTAAGCTGCACCCAGTTTGACAGCAAATTCTGGAGTGATGTCGATATTCGCTAACCCACTCACACCGCGTTGCCCAAACAAATTGCGATGAGCCGTGTGACCCCAAATCAAGTTAATGTTTAATGTCGCGCCCGATTCAATTTGTTTGCTAGGCCAAACACGCACCTGGGGCGAAACTTGCGCTTCTTCCCCAACGGTAGAGAGCGAACCCACGACGGCTCCTTCCAAAACGTGCGATCGCCTATCGACTCTAGTGCCGCGACCAATCACGCAAGCCCGCAGATGCGCTTCCTCGCCAATAATCGCTCCATTCCAAACAATCGGACGCTTCAAGTTTGCGTCAGCTCCAATCGTTACATTGTCGCCAATTGAGGTTCCTGGCTCGATATGCACTCGTGCCCCAATCCGGCAGTTATTCCCGATCAGTGCAGGCGCTTCAATTTTGGCTGATGGGTCGATATGGGTGTTCTGACCTATCCACAGTCCGGGAGACACTTGCTCGTAAGCAAAGTCTAATTTAACTTTTTGATGTAAGCCATCATATTGAGACTCTCGGTAAGCATCTAAATGACCTACATCGCACCAATATCCTTGGGCAACGTAGCCGTACATCGGCTCGTCTTGTTCCAATAGCAATGGGAATAAGTCTTTCGAGAAGTCAGACTCCTGATTGCTGGGGAGGTATTGCAGGACTTCTGGTTCCAGAATGTAGGTGCCGGTGTTGACAGTATCGGAGAAAATTTCGCTAGAAGAAGGCTTTTCTAAAAACCGACGAATTCTCTGTTTTTCATCTGTAATTACCACACCAAATTCAATCGGGTTGGGAACTTGGGTTAAAATCAGGGTTGCTTTCGACTTCTGTTTTTTGTGAAATTCAATTGCTTGGGTTAAATCAAAATCAGTAATGCTGTCGCCGCTAATGACTAAAAAGGTTTCATCTAGTAACTCAGCAATGTTCTTGACGCAACCAGCCGTACCTAAAGGCTGGTCTTCTTCAATCGCATAGGTGATCTGCACTCCAAAGTCGCTGCCGTCCTGGAAGTAGTCTCGCATGACATCAGGGAGATAGTGCAGAGTGGCAATAACCTCTGTAATCTGATGCCGCTTGAGCAGATTGATAATGTGTTCTGCAATCGGTCGATTCAGAATCGGCACCATCGGTTTGGGAAGATCGCACGTCAGCGGTCTCAGCCGCGTTCCCGAACCGCCAGCCATCAGCACTGCTCGCATAAGTCCTCCTGATTCTTTGTTATGGTACGGGCGTGACCTTGATGATTTAAGTTGACCTAAGTCTTGTCTTTTAGTCTCCTATACCCTTGAAATTTAAGGTATCCCTCATAAGATTAGAGTGCAGCCTTGACTCTGGGCAAATCCTTTGAGGCTTTCATTTTAAAGCAGATGTTAAATTTAGCGGCGACTCCCTAATTATCTCGTTGATTGCTGGTATCTGCTGGCTCCTCGATCTAGAAAATTGCTTTTGTTACATCTTGAGGGTGCAGCTACAACTCAACCTCGGATAGGTTAGAACTGAATCAATGCTACTTTGCCGTGTAGCCGGAATCAATTGCGTAGTCTAGCTTACACTTGAGAGATGAAGCAGAATGTTCTAATCTTCTGGAACTGCCCAAGGTGGATGTCTCAAATAGTGTTGGAAAGATTAACAGTTGCTGGTGGCGACAAAAATGCAGTCAGTTTTAATGGGTTAATGAGGATTGTTTGAATGGGTACGTTATTAGGCTTATTATTTCTTGGGGCTTATGGATACGGCGGATGGAGATTCTGGAAGGGGTTTCGCCGAACGAATTTCAGCCAAGGTCGGCTCGTTCTGGCTCTCTTATGGCCTGCTTTGATAATTGGCAATAAATCCTATCGTCAGAACTTTAGAAAAGCACTCAAGGGATAGAGGAAGGATGAAGGGTGAGGGATGAATCAGAAACAATGAATTCTTCATCCTTTGAGCAACGCCTGTGGCTAATTGGGGGCACTCAGGAGAGTGCTGAGTTAGCAAAAGCGATCGCTCGTTTCCATCTACCCTGCATTGTTACTGTCACTACAGAAGCCGCTAGAACGCTGTATCCATCAATACCCTCCTTGCAAATTTGGGTGGGCTATCTGGATGCAGCGCAGTTGGATTGGTTTTTAAAAGAGCAGGGAATTGTGGCGATTTTGGATGCGTCTCATCCCTATGCGGCGGAGATTTCCAAGATAGCGATCGCAACTGCACAAAAGCAACAAATTCCCTATCTCCGCTACGAGCGTCCGGTTATTGATGCAAGCTTACAGAAGCAGCTGGTAATAGAGCTAGATAGTTTCGACACGCTTTTATCTGGAGACTACCTACAAGGGCAACGGGTGCTACTGACAATTGGTTATCGAAGCTTGTCCCGGTTCCGTCCTTGGCAAGAAAAGTCTACTTTATTTGCTCGAATTCTTCCTTCCGTAACAGCGCTGGAAGCAGCTTTACAATCAGGGTTTGCACCCGATAAACTGATTGCGATTCGCCCCCCCATCTCTACTGAATTGGAAACGGCACTTTGGCGTCAGTGGGACATTTCCCTGGTGGTTACGAAAGCATCGGGAACGGCTGGGGGAGAAGATATCAAGCGCAAAGTTGCCGCAGAGTTAGGCATTCCCTTAGTGGTTATTACTCGTCCAGAAGTTGCGTATCCTCAGCAAACCAGCGACTTGAAAGCAGCGCTAGAGTTTTGCCAAGACATCTTTCGTCGAGTTTAGTCCGCCACAATCTTACTGAGCGTGAATCAAGCGACAATTAAAGAATGCTAGAACTACACTGCCACACCACATATTCAGACGGCACCCTCACACCCAGCGAACTCGTTAACGCGGCGATGAGTGCCGGAGTCCGCGCCCTTGCCATCACCGATCACGATACGATGAATGGCTGGGATGAGGCGTTTGCTGCTGCCAAACTGCATAACCTGGAAATTGTCCCCGGATTGGAACTCAGCACCGTTCACAACAATTGTTCCTTACATATTTTGGGCTTTTACCCGGATGAACAGAAGCTGCGGGAACCTTTGGGCGATCGCCTAGAAGGGCGGAAACGGCGATCGCAACAAATGATCGCTAAACTGGCAGAATTAGGCTACCCGGTTCAGTTACCTGAATTCGGTGTAGGCATGGCACCAGGCCGTCCTCATATTGCGACTGCCCTCGTGAAAGCCGGTTATTTTCAGTCATCGCGGGAAGCTTTTGATCGCCTGCTGGGTGATGATAAACCGGCTTATGTGCATTACGAGAAATTCTCGATTGTTGAAGGGATTGCCATGTTACGTTCTTGCGGTGCCGTGCCTGTGTGGGCGCATCCCTACCTGTTCCGAGGCGGTAATGTTGCGGAAGTGCTGAAAGAATTGGTTGCTGCTGGGTTAATGGGCGTTGAGGTTTATCATCCCAACCACAGCGCCAAAGAAATTCAAAATCTCAAAAAGTTGTGTGCTGAATATGGCTTACTGATGACAGGCGGTAGCGATTATCATGGTCCCAGTCCCGATCCAAAAACTCCAGATCGCAGTACGCTGAATATGCTTCAGGTACCGTTAGATTTGCTTGAACCCATCAAACAAGCGGCGGCAAGTTTACGTTAATTTCTAATCGCTAATGTCACCCGAAACAATTAGCGATTACCCATTCCTTATTACCAATTACCAATGGCAAGTGCCATCCTGCAAGACTTTCTCAACGACTTGCACCTCAAGTACAAGTCAATTCATGAAGGTGTATTGGCAAACTATATCCCGGAACTCGCCAAGGCAAACCCGGATTGGTTTGGGATATGCATTGTCACCGTGGATGGTCAAGTTTATGAAATCGGCGATTGGGAACAGTTGTTTACCCTTCAGTCGATTTCCAAGGCATTTGTATACGGAATGGCGCTGGAAGATCATGGGCGCGATTATGTTGTAAAGAGGGTGGGAGTGGAACCCACCGGCGATGCTTTTAACTCAATTATTAAGCTGGATGAATCCTCAAAGCGACCGTATAACCCAATGGTAAATGCGGGAGCGATCGCTACCACCAGTTTAATTAAAGGAGTGGGACCAACTGAGCGCTTAAACCGGATGCTGGATATGTTTCAGCGTTACGTGGGACACAATCTCTTTATTGATATGTCCGTGTTCATGTCAGAGCGAACGACTGGACATCGCAACCGAGCAATGGCGCATCTGATGCTCAATTTTGGCATGATCGACGCCAAAATTGACGAGGCACTGGATTTGTACTTTCAGCAGTGTTCTTTGATGGTGAATTGCCGCGATTTGGCAGTGATGGCAGCGACTCTCGCGAACAACGGCATGAACCCGATCACCCAGGAGCGTGCGGTTGATTCCCGTTATATCAGAGATATTTTGACAGTCATGTACACTTGCGGGATGTATGACTTTGCCGGAGAGTGGGCGTATAAAGTGGGTCTTCCCGCTAAAAGTGGAGTATCGGGCGGACTGATTGTGGTTGTGCCACAGCAAATGGGCATTGCAATTTTTTCACCCCCGCTAGACTCGCACGGCAGCAGCGTCAGGGGAATAAAGGTGTCTGAGGAACTATCAGAGAAGTTTGGGTTACATTTATTTGACTTGCAGACAGATAGATCCCGTTTGCTGGATACTTTGTGCAACAAGCAAGAAACTGAATCTGAATAGAACCGCCGCCATGAGCCTGGAGATAAATTCCACAGCCAGAAGCAATGTCAAGCTAAATTAAACTGACTGAGTGAGCGTTGAACCCGTTTTGACGGGTTACGAGCTTTCAGCCCAAACTTTAGTTTAGAGCCTTAGTTTAAGACTGAAATCAGTGCCATTTAACTGAACCTGAATAGCACCTATCTTTAGCCGAAATTCCGTAGCCTGAACCCTTGAAACGAAACCCAGCACCCCTTAGATTCCGCTGTCTTAGCTTAAAAGGGTAGCTTCTTGCGACGCATCAATCGCTTTAATTGCTTTGGTTTCCGAGGATTCTATACTCGAACCGTAGAGGTCTACAAATCTTTGAAAGAGCCACATTGTTTCATGATTTGAAACCCTATTTAAGCTGACCAACCGCTGTATATTTCTTTCAGCTAGTTTCTGTAGGTAAGGCAAATCTTCAAAGAGTGTCAAACAAGAGGCAAAATGCAAGATAAATTGCAATAAAGGTCTGGGCCACTCTAAGTCACTGTAAATGTCTACGAGGAACTTATGTTCGGTGTCGCTGAGCGGAATGGCATTGAAAATTACAACGATCCTTTTGCCATTGTAAACCGGAATGCTGAGTTCAACCGTATAGGGACTATGCAATGTTAAGTCCACTTCAACGATTGGTTGTCTCCAAATTCTTAAAGGATTGATTGGAGAATCTAAAACAGTTTGAAATTTCACCATTCCACCGATGGCTGTAGGCTGGAAATGACTCACATTAATAACCCGTAAATTATTCAGGCTAAAGTTGTGAATACTTTCCAGATGTTTTAAATTTAATAAATGATAGATTTGGCAGACGTAGGGAAAAGGTAGAATATATTCCTGCCCTATCATATGCTGATGCTGCTCTTGCAATTCAAGCATTCTATCTTGAACTGTAGATAAATATCCTTCATCTTGGTAAGGATTTGCATCGCCTTGGTAGTTTTGGATTGTGCCTAAACTATCGCCCGTTAAGTTTTGATCGGGTCTTAAGTACAGCCAACTTAGGAAGAAAAAAGAAGCTGTAAATAAGTGGATAACTTCTATTACTGATAAATAGCCATCAGCAAAGGAAGCAACCGTTCTATCGGTGAGTCCGAATAGCCAAGAGGGAATTCCAAATACCCAAATTCCATTCTTGAAGTTGGTGATAAATAGAGAAATCTCTAGGTATTGATTATTGTTTATGAGTTTAAAATCAGTGTTTTGAAGAATATTGCTAGACATAATAATTCAAAAGATTGAGATTTTTCTATTGATTTATGCTTGGCTTTAGCACTCCTAATGGTGCTTGGAAGCTTGTATAGAAGCGATCGCATTTGGGATCGTCTACTTCATCAAGTGCCAATGGCACTCGATACCCTCTGGAAAAACCCTCCGAATGCCACCTGTCTTAAACCTGCTTTTGCCTTGAGGTTGGCTTTAAAAGCAACCAACTTACAAAGAAAAACGTCGCCGTGCCTAGTTGCGCGATGTCAATGACAGAAAGATATCCATCTGATAATGAAGCAATACTTCTATCGGTAATCCCAAATAGCCAGAAGGAAATACCGAAGAACCATAGACCAATTTTGAAGTTTGCTAAGAAATTAGCAGCTTCTGTTGGTTGCTGGTTATTCATCTTTTCAGCCCTTTTTCTAAAAATACTGAATGGTCATCTAGCGATTAAAGGGCTTGAGGACTTTTGATAACTCCTGACATTCCCCTTGACACTTCTATGTTAAAAAATGTTTCTTTTACTTGCCATGCGTCCAAAGAGGGAGTTGTTAAAATACCAGAGAAATCGACAAAAGGCAAGAAAATGTATATTAAACTACTAAAAAAGCTATAACCTCGACAGCATAGAGGTTTAGTAGCCTTTAAGTCAGACAAAAAAAGCAGGAAAACTGAGTTTGAAGGGAAACAGGGAGATTCGTTGCTAAAATCCTTGAGGACGTGATGCCGGTTTGTCGGTGTGAAGCTGAATGGCGATCGCAATTGATTTTGGAACTAGCAATACGGTTATCGCTCGCTGGAATCCAGCCCTCCAGCAACCAGAAACCGTGAGCCTACCTGGGTTATCGGTCATCGCTGGGCAGAATCCCCCCCTAATTCCCAGTTTGCTCTATGTTGAGGATGCGGCACTCTCGACGGTGGTGGTGGGGCAAGCTGTACGCGATCGCGGTCTCGACCTCACTAGCGATGCCCGCTTTTTCCGCAGCTTTAAACGAGGAATTGGGGCTGATATTCAAGGATTCCTCCCAGAATTAGATGGGCAGTTCGTTACTTTTGAGCAAGTCGGACAATGGTTCCTCAACGAGCTGATTGAGAAACTCCATACCGTTACCCCAGATGTAGGACAGTCTCTGGTATTAACGGTGCCAGTAGACAGCTTTGAAGCTTACCGAAAGTGGCTGGGACAGGTATGCCAATCTCTTCCGGTAGAACAAGTGCGGATGTTGGATGAACCGACAGCCGCTGCTTTGGGCTATGGAATGAAAGATGGGGGCGTGGTACTGGTGGTAGATTTTGGCGGCGGGACGCTGGATCTTTCCCTGGTGCGGCTGGATATGACAGAAACTCAGAAGCCACTGGGTTTTATTCTCAAATGGGGAAAAAAACAGCTAGCTGAAAAGTCTGGACAGAAGGCAAAAACTGCGCGGGTATTAGCGAAAGCCGGACAAAATTTAGGCGGTTCGGATCTGGACAACTGGGTTGTTGATTATTTCGCCAAAACTCAGGGATTGAAGCCGACACCTTTGACGACACGACTGGCAGAACGGTTAAAAATTCAGTTATCTGTGCAAACCGAAGCGAACGAGGTTTATTTTAATGATGAAACTTTTGAGAGTTACGAATTAGAACTCAATCGCGATCGCTTTGAGGCCATCCTCACAGAACACCAATTTTTTGCTCGCTTAGATGAGTCAATGACTCAAGTGTTGCAGCAAGCGCGTCGGCAAGGCATCGAAGTGTCAGATATTGATGCTGTCTTATTAGTGGGCGGGACTGTACAAATCCCCGCCGTACAGACGTGGGTGCAGCAATACTTTGACTCTAGCAAAATTCGTTGCGATCGCCCGTTTGAAGCGATCGCGCAAGGTGCCCTGCAACTGAGTCAAGGCGTCGAACTGCAAGATTTTCTCTACCACAGCTATGGCATCCGCTACTGGGATCGCCGGAATAACCGCCATAACTGGCATCAACTGATTAATTCAGGTCAAGCTTACCCGATGAGCCAACCTGTGGAATTAGTTCTAGGTGCTTCGGTGGAAAACCAACCCAGCATCGAATTAATTGTCGGAGAGTTAGGTGCTGAAACAGGTGGAACTGAAGTGTATTTCGATGGCGATCGCTTAATCACTCGTCGTCTGGGCAGCGACCAGACATCGGTACAACCCCTCAACGACCGCCAGGGTGCCCGTACCATTGCCAATTTGACACCACCAGGGTATCCAGGAAGCGATCGCATTAAACTTCTGTTTCGCGTCGATCGAGAGCGCTTCCTGCGAATCACCGTTGAAGACCTGCTGACCAATCAAACTTTATTAGACAATCAGCCTGTCGTTGAGCTGAGCTAGGTTTGGGTCATCAGTCCTTATCCAATCCAGTTGATTACCCGCAATTAAGAAGAACCCCACCAACAGAGCGATCGCCTTTTGCTCCCGCTCCCACTCCGGCTCCGGCTCCCCTCCCTGCTTGCGGGGAGGGGTTGGGGGACTCGGGGTCCCCTCTGGGGATAGGGGGCGGGGGTTCTTTGATGACGCATTTGATATTACCCGTTACCCCTTAACGACGGACAACCACCTTTGTGCCATGTGAGGCGAAGCTGTACAACTTGCGAGCTTGAGCGACTGGCACATTGACACAGCCGTGGCTGACTGGGGTACCAAAGCGGTTATGCCAGTACGCTCCATGAATGGCATAGCCGCCGGAGTAGTACATCGTGTAGGGCACATTGGGAACGTTGTAGTCTCTGCCTCGCATCCGAGCCGTGCGGTGCTTTGATTGAATCCTGAAAGTCCCGACGCGAGTGGGGGTGGAGCGCTTACCACTGGAAATTCGGACAGAATAAACCCGTCTTCCACCTTCCCAGGCAATTAACCGTTGCTTTGAAAGGTTTACTTCAATCCAGCGCCGTTGCGATCGCCGAGCGCGAATCTTGTTGCTAGCGACTCTTGTGCGACGAACCCTGTTACTGGCAATTCTTGTGCGACGAACCCTGTTGCTAGCGATTCTTCTACGGCGAACTCTGTTGCTGGCGGCTGTTCTCCGAACTCGGATGCGCTTCCGCATGGCTCTGCGCGATCGCACTGATCTTCTCGTCGATGGCTGTTCGGCTGTCTCCCTTGCCCTGACTGACTTTGATGCTGACAGAGCGGGCGTTGACCAAGAAAACAAAGTCGCAAAGATCAGGGCAATACTTGCCCAGAAGGTTCCAGAACGACGTAACCAAGCAAAGCAAATTTGGCTTTTAATGACACACCTCACTTTCGGGTCTAGGAAAGTAGCTAAGGTTAGGTTTCCCTATCTGATAGTTAGCTAAAACCATCTTTAGATAGATTTTGGGAATCCATTCCAGATTTTTCCATAAAAGAGGGTTCTAGAGCCAAAAAAACTATTTATTTTTATTTACTTTCCTTCTTACTTATGGACAACGACGGGCGTCCCCACCGCAGCCCAGTTAAATAGCCATTTAGAATGATTAACGGCTACATTGATGCAACCGTGGCTAACGGGAGTTCCAAACCGGCGATGCCAATAAGCACCGTGGATGGCATAACCACCGTGGTAATACATCGTGTAAGGAACATTCGGAACATCATAATCAGCCCCGCGCATCCTGGCAGACCGATGTTTAGATTTAATCGCAAACGTGCCGGTGCGAGTGGGGGTTGAACGTTTGCCAGTGGAAACCACTACTGCATAGACGGGTTTTCCACCTTCCCAAGCAACCAATCGTTGCTTAGATAGGTCAATCTGAATCCAGCGTTGATCGGATTGTTGCAACTCCTGCATTTTTGCAGCCACAATCGGCTGCTTTGTTTGAGCGATCGCGGGTGCGAAAGCAGCATCCAAAGCCGTAAGCGCCACCACCGCCCCAGCAAAAAATGCAACTGGGCGATGCAGCAAATTAGCAGAAATGATGCTTTTCATGGCAAATCATCTCACTCGGTGGATCGGTTAGAAAAATTCAGCGAAAAGCTCTGATTAGCTGCTAGGAGCAACTAATGTCGGTCTTTTATTAGCTCAATCGTAACTCAGCTGGTGGATTCATTCACTAATTGCATCAGAGTTTGAGCGCGTTTGGCGATCGCCTCCCATCCAGAGGACGAGGCATTGGCTTCCCAGTTTTGGGGAAATAAACTGCCGGAAAGTCCGACCGCGATCGCTCCAGCCGCGAGAAAGGCTTTAGCATTTTCTACCGTGACCCCCCCAGTCGGAATTAAGGGAATATGTCCTAATGGCCCTTGCAGACTTTTGATGTAGCTGGCACCGCCTACCGCTTGGACGGGGAACACTTTGACACAACTGGCACCGGCTTGCCACGCGGTGACAATTTCCGTTGGAGACAGCGCCCCCGGCACCATCGGCACGCCGCTATCCATTGCTGTCTGAATTAAGATTGGGTCAACGTGGGGAGTAAAGACGAACTGGGCACCGGCAGCGATCGCGTCTTTAAGCTGTTCCCGATTTAATACAGTGCCCGTGCCAATCGTACACGCGGGTAATTGCGATCGCAAATCACCAATCAATTCTGCTGGGTTGTCGCTATTCCAAGTAATTTCAATCAACTGCATTCCCCCAGACGCAACCGCATGAGCCATTTGGCGACCCAGCTCCATCTGCGGTGCGCGAATGACTGCGATCGCACGGTGCTTTTGCACCTGCTTGAACCACGACTGATTATACATCCTCATTTTCTACCGTTAGGCAGATTAATTTTTGAACTTCTTGGATACTATTAGCTATTTCTGATTTAATTCTTACTTGTTTTTCAGCCCTTAGGAATACGCATTTGTTTATCTTAACTTGCTCTTAATTAATATTTCTTAATATTTCTAGCTATCAGTTACTGCCTAAAAAACTCAAGCTCAACCACCAAGTTACATTTTCAATAACTCAAGTTTAAATATTGAAATCCTTTGATTTAATTTTTGCAGGAGTTACTTAACGCGAGTTAATTCAGTCGCTAGGGAGATGGAAACACTTAATAAAATTAATAAAATCGCAAATATAGAAATAATTTTGAGGAAACAAAATCATGCCTCTTTTAAAACTCACTGACTTTGATCCAAACTACAGCGAGACGTTTGAAGGAGATGACCTTCATGGAATGGGGGTCTATTCAGAAAGTAGTACCGACGATAAAATTGGAACTGTTAGCGATGTTCTAGTTGATGAAGAAGGTCATTTTCGGTATTTAGTTGTTGACCTAGGCTTTTGGATTTTTGGCAAAAAAGTTTTACTACCAATTGGTCGTTCGCGAATCGATTACAACACGGATCGGGTTTACGCAATTGGCATGACCAGAGAGCAAGCAGAAGCTTTACCAGAGTTCAACGAAGCTACCAGGACTGATTACGACTATGAAGAACGGGTAAGAGGCGTTTATCGCACTCCCTCTACTGGAGCCTCTGCTACCTCTGCTAACGTTGATGCAGCACCTGTTGTTGATACCTCCTATGCAGCGGCTACGCCTAACATTGACGCTTACGATCGGAGTACCTACAACTATCAGCAAGAGCCGAATTTGTACGGACTGAACGATCGGGATCATCAAACTCTCAGACTGTACCAAGAGCGGTTGATTGCTAACAAAACTCGCGTTAAAACCGGGGAAGTTACGGTTGGTAAGCACATTGAAACCGAAACTGCACGAGTGTCAGTACCAGTTGAAAAAGAGCGAGTGGTGATTGAGCGAGTTACTCCAGCAGATGCTGGAACAGCCGTAACTCCTGGCGAAGCTGATTTCCGCGAAGGGGAAGTTGCCCGCGTGGAAATCTACGAAGAAACTCCTGACATTCACAAAGAAGCTTTTGTGCGTGAGGAAGTCAGAGTTAAGAAAGTTGTAGACCACGAAACAGTTGACGCAGAAGAAACGATTCGTCGTGAAGAGTTAGATGTGAATACGGACGGGCAAGCTACTATTAACCGCCCTACTAACTTACCTTCCGATCGGATTTAAGAAGCCCTCCAACGAGCGATTAAGTCACCGATGATTTAAGCGAGTAAAAACCATGCAGGCAGGGCGAATTATTAGCTCTGCCTGCACCTTTAGAGGTAGGGTTTTCCTACCACTAACTTGCACTTGATAACCTAATTTAGAAAGTCTTCATGTTTCTCAAAAACAAACAAACCGGCGATTTGATAGAAGTTCTCGATATTGAGGAGCTGTTCAACCCTAATAATGATGCAATTTCTGGGCGAGATCAAGCAGGGCAGGAGGAACAGGAAAAAGCTTCTTTTGAGAAGAAAGAATTAATTTTTCCTTCTGGGGAAAGCCTACCTCGCTGTTGGATGGATGCCAACTATACAACCACCTAATTTTCAATAAAACGCTTAAGCATTATCGGGTGTTTATTCGTCAAGTCTTGCTAGAAACTTTTGAGTTTAGGAAAAGGGCTGCAAATTTTGAAATGGCGGATATGGGATTGTATTACCATTGTCTTTTGTCGGTTGGGTAACGATTAGTCACACAACTCAACCGAAAATTCGTTACTAACAAAGCGAATATGCTACTGGTAAAGATCCCCTTTCCCCATGCCTAATCCAAAATCTAAACTTCAAACTGGGATGAGGACTTGCTTGTTATCTATATAAACATAAACACCCGTTCATAAATGGAAGAAAAAATCGAATTTTGCTTCAAGATCGTTTAGGAAGTTTTTAAAATGAACCATCAAATGCTAGCACAAGGGCAAGGAGCAAGGCGAAACGATGTCAGAATTAATGTCTTGCTAAATAAATTGCAAAGTAAACTTAAATCTTTTGCAGTCAGAGATCGGGAAAACTTGCTGTTAGGAAAGGTGAAGGATGTAAATCTCGATTCAGACCGTCAGCTAAACTTAGTGATATCTCAAGAAGGGCTAAATCAAAATGCCCCATTATTTCTCATCCGAAGCAAGCATATCCAGCAGGTGGACTCGTCTACAAAAACTCTGTTTGTAGACATTAGCAAAGCGGAAACCCAGTATTTGCCTGAATATGTACCCTTAGAAAAAACAACGGATGTAGAGCCTTTAGAAACTTCACCAATCTCAAAAAAAGCTGAATGGGAAGTAACAGATGCCTCGACTGCCTCTGTCATGGCAACGCCAGATGACTTAAATAATCACCCAGAAGAACTGGAGCGAAATAGTATGCCAGAGGATGCTTCTAATACTTTTAGTACAGAGTCAGAAGTTGTCGAGGAAGAAATCTTCCGGTTGTTAGAAGAACGATTAGTCATTGACAGCAACAAACATAAAGTCGGTGAAGTTATCGTTCGCAAAGAAATCGAAACGCGCATGGTAGAGGTGCCAGTCCGCCGCGAAATTCTAATTGTTGAACAAGTCAGCCCCGAACACAAACAGCTTGCAGAAATTGATTTAGGACAAGGAGAAATTCCTGGTCTTGAGCTGATTGAAGCAGCTATCGGCGCTAAATCTACAAGTATCGACGCTAAAACTACAAGTTTAGATACTCAGCCAACAGTTAGAGGTGAGTTTGATTCACCGAGAACAGCAAGTCGAATTTTAGATGCGATCGCGCATCAGCGTGGGCATGGGTGTGCCAAAGTCCGAGTGGAAATCATTCTAGAAGACGCAGAACATCAGGCAACTTACCAGGAATGGTTTGATCGCTGTTCAATCAAGCCATCGTCAAATGGAAAGTAACCCGGTTGAGATATAAAGTTTGAGACAAGTGCCTGGAGATTGGAAACGTGGTACTTGGGTGATAGGGAACTGCTAACTGGGAGCATCCCAATGCATCATGCGCCTACACCCTGAAGGGTGGAGGCTTGCGAGGATAACGGCTGCCGGGAACAGACTAAGAATTTTAGCCTGCTCCCGGCAAACTTCGTTTATGTAGCCCCACGCTAGAAACGTGGGGGCGTATCTCAGCAATACAGGGCATGCTCGCTTGTAACATTCCCAATCTCCGATCGCAAACGCGATCGCCTACCCTTTTTGATTGCTCTACAACAGCTCCTCCTTTGCCCCCCGAACTTCACAGAGATGGGGAAATTTTTTCCATTTGGTCTGCTATTTTGTTGTGCGTGCAAGAAGATAGGGAGGCTTTTATCGTTTTGCCTTGTACCTCGGTAAGGAATCAAGAGAACAATTCTCAGCCTACAAGGACTTGGCTGGAAATCGGAATAATTAATTAAACAGTAAAAAAGTTTGAGCAGAAAAGGCGAAAGTCATAAACTCTGTTTACCTTTATTCTCGATCCCTCAGTATTTATCCTGAATTCTTTAAGCTTTATTGTGCCCCTTTATCGAGGGCATCTTTGCTAATTGGCAGCTTTAATCTCTGGAAATTATAACCAAAACCGGCTGATTTCGCAGTGATCCCAAAGAAATTACAAAATTAATGAAGAAGTGATCTAATTTACCCATTCTCAGCCTCGCCATCGCTAGACTAAAGCTACAAAAGGAGAAAAAGCTATGGTTACAGCAGCGGCAGAAAGGTCATTGCACTTATCCAAAGAGCGATCGCTAATTCTCTGGTTCGATGAAGTTGGAATTATCGATGTCCCTTTGGTAGGCGGAAAAAATGCTTCCTTAGGGGAAATGATTCAGCAGTTAACCCGCCAGGGAGTCAATGTTCCCAACGGGTTTGCCACAACGGCGTATGCCTACCGCTATTTCATTCAATCAGCGGGATTAGAAGACAAGCTGCGATCGCTCTTTTCTGACTTGGATGTTGAAGACCTCGACAACCTGCGGGAACGCGGAAAAAAGGCACGAGCATTGTTAATGCATACGCCTTTCCCTGAGGAACTACGGACAGCAATTACCGCAGCTTACCAACAGATGTGCAAGCTTTATGGCTCTGACATGGATGTAGCTGTTCGCTCCTCTGCCACTGCTGAAGATTTGCCCGATGCTAGTTTTGCCGGTCAACAAGAAACCTTCCTAAACGTTCAAACCGCTCCAGGAGTTTTGGCAGCTTGTCATCGATGCTTTGCCTCCCTATTTACCGACCGTGCGATTTCTTACCGCCACATCAAGAACTTCGACCATTTTGATGTTGCGCTTTCCGTCGGGGTGCAAAAAATGGTACGTTCGGATTTAGCCTCCTCTGGTGTCATGTTCTCGATTGATACCGAAACCGGCTTTAAAAATGCCGCCTTAATTACAGCCGCTTACGGATTAGGGGAAAATGTAGTTCAAGGGGCAGTCAACCCCGATGAATATCTGGTTTTCAAGCCCACCTTAAAAGATGGATTCCGCCCAATTATTGACAAACGACTGGGCAGCAAAGAATTCAAATTAGTGTGCGATCAGGGGGGCTGTAAAATCACTAAGAATGAGCGAGTGCCCTTAAGCGATCAACGGAAATTCGCCCTCAACGATGACGAAATTTTGCAACTCGCCGAGTGGGCTTGCTTGATTGAAAATCATTACAGCGATGTCCACGGCAAGGATATGCCGATGGATATTGAGTGGGCAAAAGATGGCGTTACTAATGAGCTTTTCATCGTCCAAGCTCGCCCAGAAACAGTGCAATCGCAAAAGAGTAAAACAGTTCTGCGTAGCTATCATCTGGTAGGAGGGCAGCAGGCGGTACCTTTACTAACAGGGCGTAGCGTTGGAGAGGCAATCGGGCAGGGCAAAGCCAGGGTAATTCTCGATGCGAACAAAATTGATTTGTTCCAAGCCGGGGAAGTTTTAGTCACTGATAAAACTGACCCTGATTGGGAACCAATCATGAAAAAAGCTAGCGCGATTATTACGAATAAAGGGGGGCGTACCTGTCACGCGGCAATTATTGCCAGAGAAATGGGAATTCCAGCCATTGTGGGTTGCGGAAATGGTACAGATATTTTAAAAACAGGTCAAGAAATTACGGTTTCTTGTTCTGAGGGAGAAGAAGGACGGGTTTATTCCGGATTATTACCCTACGAAGTTCAAGAAATTCCGCTGGAGAACCTACCCCGCACTCGCACTAAAATTATGATGAATGTAGGCAATCCTGAAGAAGCATTTAGCCTCTCAGCGATTCCTAATGATGGGGTAGGATTAGCTAGGCTGGAATTCATCATTGCTAATCACATCAAAGCCCATCCTTTAGCTTTGATTTCTTACGACAAATTGGAGGATGTAGAAGCTAAAGAAAAAATTGCGGAAATGACGGTAGCTTATGAGCACAAACCTCAATATTTTGTGGATAAGTTAGCTCAAGGATCCGCAAGGATTGCCGCTGCTTTTTATCCCAATCCAGTGGTCGTGCGGATGAGCGATTTCAAGAGTAATGAATACGCCAATCTTTTGGGAGGCAGGCAATTTGAACCCAAAGAAGAAAACCCAATGCTTAGCTGGCGAGGGGCGTCTCGTTACTATGATGAAAACTATCGCGATGCTTTTGCTTTAGAGTGCCAAGCCTTGAAGCGGGTGCGAGATGAAATGGGTTTAACAAATGTTATCCCGATGATTCCTTTCTGCCGCACTCCCGAAGAAGGGCGCAAGGTGTTAGCAGAGATGGCGAAGCATGGCTTGGAACAAGGTAAAAACGGGTTGCAAGTTTACGTGATGTGCGAGTTGCCCAGTAACGTAATTATGGCTGAAGAATTTGCCGAAGTTTTTGATGGTTTCTCCATCGGTTCTAACGACTTAACGCAGCTAACGTTAGGTTTAGATCGGGATTCTGCGTTAGTGGCGCATATTTTTGACGAACGTAACGAAGCAGTGAAGCGGATGGTGAAGATGGCGATCGCTGCCGCTAAGAAAACTAATCGCAAAATTGGTATCTGCGGTCAAGCGCCCAGCGACTACCCGGAATTTGCTCGATTCTTGGTAGAACTGGGGATTGATTCGATCAGTTTAAACCCAGATTCTGTACTGAAGACGCTGTTGATGGTAGCGGAAGTTGAAGGGGTTTAAATCAATCGTTGCAAAAACTGAACGTCAAGAAACCCGTTTTCCCCAAGAGAACGGGTTTTCCGTGTAGCTGGAAATAAGCAAGCCGATTGGGATGCTCTCCTGCCACAATATCTTTATGAAAAAATACTCATTCACCCAATTCTGCGCTTGGTCGCTGTTGATTTTCCTCCTCTGTGCCTTGCCTGCTTATTCCCAAACAATCTCCAGCCCTCAAACGCAGCAAAGCTATACTGCACCCGAAGTTTTGCAACAACTTGCAAAGGTAAACGTCATTTATTTAGGGGAAAGTCACGATAGCCCTGAAGATCACCAAGCTCAACTGGACATAATTCAGGAACTCTATCGGCGAAATCGGAAAATTGCCATTGCAATGGAGATGTTCCAGCGTCCCTATCAAGGCGTACTCGATCGCTATCTGGCGGGGAAGATAACAGAAACTCAGCTAATCGAACAAAGTGAATATAAAAAACGCTGGGGTTTTTCTTGGGAATATTACGCCCCAATTTTGGGTTTTGCTAAGGAAAAGAAACTGCCTGTCTTAGCCTTGAATACTCCCAGCGAAGTCACCCGCAAAGTTGCCCGAAAAGGATTAGAAAGCCTGACAGCAGCGGAACGGCGCTATATTCCACCACCTGCTGAAATCCGTACCGATAATCCTGAATATCGCCAAATGGTACAACAGGCTTTTCAACAACATCAAGTCGCGGGTCATGGTTCCAGCGCCAACTTCGAGCGATTTTTCACTGCCCAAGTGCTGTGGGATGAAACAATGGCAGATGCGATCGCGCAGTTTCTAAAAACCCATCCAGATTATCAAGTCGTCGTGCTGGCTGGACAAGCTCATATAGTCTACGGCTATGGAATTCCCAGCCGTGTTGCTCGACGCTTGGGCAATAAAATAGTCCAACGCTCGATTTTACTCAATCCTACGGTAGAAGAGCCTGCACAAACTGATAAAGCGATCGCTGATTACTTTTGGGTAACAGCACCAGACAAGTGACTGAGCAATAAGTTATAAACGAATAAATTAAAGCTCTCCCTATGGATAGATTCTTAATCACAGCCATTCTAATAGCGATTCCTACATTTATTTACATCCGCATCGTGATTAGCATCGATCGGTTTGAGAAAGAACCGACACGCTATCTGATTGCGGCATTTTTGTGGGGGGCGCTGCCAGCAGTGGTGGGTGGCATCATTGTGCAATTAATTCTAAACGTACCCATCCAACTGATATTTGGTGCAGAAAGTCTTGGGGGTCAATTCATCACCACGGCTGTCAATGCACCCGTCACCGAAGAAATCCTCAAAGGCGCTGCTGTAGCAATTATTTACCTGTGGTATCGCAGAGAATTTGATGGCTGGGTAGATGGGATTGTCTATGGGGCGATGGCGGGTTTCGGATTTGCCTATGTAGAAAATATCCTCTACTTGCAGGGTACAAAGACGTGGGAAGAATGGGGACAGCTGCTGCTGCTACGTGTCATTGTCTTGGGCTTCATGCACGGCTTTTGGACAGCCCTCACCGGCATCGGGTTTGGTTTGGCACGCCATCGGCATAACCTGTTTACGAAAATACTGCTAATCTCTGGCGGGTTGATTGCGGCGATGAGTGCCCATTTAATCCACAATGGCGCACTGATTTTAGCAAAAGCTAGCGGTGGTGCGACCCTAGCGATCGCTTTGTGGAATTACGGGTTCCTGGCAGCTTTAATGATTGTTTTAGGGTTTGTCGCTGCCGATCGCGATCGCAAAATGCTCAAAACATACCTTAGCGACGAAGTTCCAACTGTAATTTCATCTGCTGACTACGAAGCACTCTGTAACAGGCGTTCCAACACCCTCGCGCGGTTGCGCGTAGCACCCAAACAACAACGCGCTTTCATTCAAACCGCAGCCGAGTTGGCTCAAAAGAAATTTCAATTATTTAAAATGGGCGAAGAAAGCGGTAACAGTACCGAAATCGCCCTACTCCGCAAACAATTAAAACAATTCAGGAATTAACGCCCTGTGCAACTTTTTCTTAGTTCTCAATTTATCTAGGATTGGGAGCTAAGAAATGTTTTAGATATCAATCAACGCTGCATTAGCAAAAACGGTCTCCAGAGACTTATGGGTAGCAGGCATTTCTACACTTGATATTGTTAATTTTCTTTGCTTGCTGGGTATTTTTTATCAGCTTTGCTCTGAATTTATAATAGAAAATTCCTGCGCCTTCTCACTAGGAACCAAAGTCCAGCCTGTCCGGATTAACTTTTGGTAAGTTGCCCAACCCCTAGAAATTCCTGGTTCGCGGTAGTCGGGTACAGCGTATTGCGGAAAGGCTGTGTAAGGTCGCCAGGGTTCATTGGGTTGATTTTGCAAATACAAAATCTTCTCATCATCCGTCGCAGACTTAGGCAACCAGGACATTTGTTTAGGCATCAGAAAACTCCTTTCTCAAAAAAAGGGGTGAACCCTTGAGCAGATTTTCTTGGGGTAAATGCTTGGAGGAAGCTTCCTTTAACATCCTTTAACAATAGCTGTCTATACAGCTCAACTAAGAGTTGCTAAGACGGCTCAAAGTCGCTCGACTTGATTTGACCGGAAAATCTCTTAGGATGAACTGCTGCTCCAAGGAAAGTTGGATTTATTAATCGTTTACAATAACATACCTCTAAAGAACTCACAAAATTTTTGCCCCAATCAAGCTCGCACGATGTAGTTATAAAACTTATCACTTTTTTCTTGACAATTTATGCAAAATAGCTAATAGAAACTGGTAACTTAGCCTAGTTGTATATAGCGCCAATTGTGGAATAAGTTGTCTAGTAGCATTCATTCTTAACTCAACATCAATGCGATCGCTTTGACGCCGAACCGATTGAGACAAATTCTTCACGCCACTCCCCCAAGGTCTTTGACCTATGGCTATAAGTGCTTAAGCAAAATTAATTACATATTCGGTCCCGACTTTTTTTAGCACATTTTTGACATACTTTACTAAACTTTTCCAGTCCCGATAAGCCTCTATCTCTATCCATTCATATTTCATAAACTTCCATAAGATTTCAATTAAGTTGAGTTCGGGTGAATAAGGGGGGAGCCAAA
>NZ_JACJPB010000008.1:0-126098 GCF_014695825.1 Coleofasciculus sp. FACHB-542
TGAAGTTCGTCTGACTACTGAGCAAGTATTGACAATAATCCAGTTTGCTAAAGGTCATGAGACGGTCGAGCGCTGCCAGCAATGGAGCTACTGTACTGGTTATTCTTTGGATTGGCTAGACCCTACCTATAGCGGACTTGCGTAAGTCCTGCTCCTCCGATTGCAACCTCTACTCCAACAACAGGGGATTCATATCAACATTTCTTGGTGCAAGATGTAAGTTGACTCAAATACAAAACCTAACCCCCTTCCCTGCTAGGGAAGGAGGAATATGTCGCTACTATCACCGTGCCGAAAGAGCGATCGCTTAAAATTCAGCCTCACCGTACAATATTAGCGACGGTGGAACTCGACGACATCGCGTTTAATCGTGACATCGTAATTGCCAAAGAAGTCGTGTCCTAACAATCCCATATCTTGTTCTGGGCCAGCGATCGCAACTAGCACTTTGTTAGCGACAGCACCATCCACGGCAATTGATTGCACATAGCCGACGGGAAACTCGACTCCCACCGCACTCGCCGTATCAGCTTTAACAGTCTTCACCGGCACCACTCGCAACGCTGATGCCATCCGGCGGGTAATCATCGTGCCGCTAGCCCCGGTGTCTACAATCATCTCAAAAGTCTGCCCGCCATTAAACATGACATCAATGACGGGTGTGCCACCGGCGCGGCGTTTGATTCTGGCTTGAAAGACTCGTTTGTTCGCCTCATCGGTGCCGCAGAGACTCCCCAAGTCTATCGTTCTGCCCCCCGGTGCTACCATGAAGCAAGCCGCGTCCTGAGCCTTAGCCGCCTCTGGCACCCCCGCCACGGCTGCGTAGGAAACCAGCCCAGTTAGAGAAACTACCACGGTTAAAAATCGTTTCATCTTGCTTTCCTGTCTCATTAATTGAGCGCCCCGCAGATTGATTATTGCTCAATTCGTTAATTTCTGATGGCTGCTGAATGGTGTTACAACTCTGGCTTATGGCAAGTGCTTTTGTCGAGGGCGATCGCGCAGCTTATGAGCTTCTAGTCCGCCTCCCCTGTAGAAACGCGATTAATCGCGTCTCTACTAATGAAAAATACGGTTTAAGCTCTCTAGAGGAGTGGTACTTTATCTAGATTTGTGAAACACTCGAAACGCTGAAATATTTAAGATCACTCCTAGAGTAAGCTTTAGAGCTGACGCTGGAACGATTCCAGCCAGCATTCCTCCGATAATTGCTCCAATGACTGACCCGATACTCATGGGAGTAATCGTATTTTTCAGCGGAGAGCGATCGCGGAATGCTCCCCGGCTGGCGTATTGAATCAACCCGACTAACACAGTTGGAAAACTGATGAGCAAACTTGCTGTTCCTGCCGTCTTCATATCTACACCGAAGGCAAAAACGAGTGTGGGGATGATAATTTCACCCCCAGCTACCCCTAATAGGCTGCTAACCAGCCCAATCGCCAAACCAAACAGAATTCCGGCTAAAATACGCCAAGTCAAGGCAGCAGGTAAGAGGGCGGCTATCTGCTGAGGTAAAAAGCTCTCAACAATTAGAGCAATTCCAACTCCGACTAGCAGCACTAAGATAGTTCGCTCAAGCTGTTTATTTGACAGCCGTCCTGCCAAAGCTACGCCCAAAAAAGCCGTGATGATCGCTCCAGCAATCAAGGACAGCACCACAGGCAATAAAGGGATCGCTGAATCGAACGAGAGTGTTTTACCTCGAATTGCTAGGGATGCAGCAATTGTAATTAAGCTAACAACCAAATTCAGCGGGACAGCCTGACGGACTGAATAGCCCAGCACACCAGCCAACATAGGTAATCGAAACTCCGCACCTCCTAAACCAATTAGTCCTCCCAGTGCCCCAATAGGTACAGCATAGAGAAATGCAAGTTGGGGATGATGTCGGACAAGAGAACTTCTGTTTGTCTCTACAACGGGTGCGTTGGGCTTCTCCATCGATTTTTCCCCACTACTCTTTCACTCAGATTAGTTGAAAGATGAGGGTTTAAGTGATTGGGCAAGTACAACTAACTTACTTTTACTGACCTTCTAAATCTGGCAGCGTAAGTTGAGGTATCTCTCAACCTTGGCATCAGCCAGCACAAAATCTCGCCTTAGATTCACCTTAAAAAGTATCCTGAAGAATTGTCTCACCGCGTCGGTATATTTCACGAGCGTAGTCAGTCCAAACTCCTTGTCCCCAGTAGCGAAAACAGCTTGTTTGAAGCAAAAGATTATTCATCAGTGCCTCCCGATAGCTGGATTGTTGGGTAACAGATTCCCCAGAAGAAATCTGGCTTGATTCGGCTTCTCCTTGGAGCAATCGGTCGATTTTATCGTGAAATAAAGCACTGAGTTTATTCATCGGAGTCAAGACATTTTCATATCCCTTCACCCAACTCAGATGATTTGTCCAAGAAGCGCCATCCATGTGAAAGTTTGGATTAATCTGCTTTAATTCTGCAATCGCATTAGCAACTGCTTCGGGGGTACAATTTTCGGCGGGTACTCGCTCCCAAATTTGGTGTTGACCAA
This sequence comes from Coleofasciculus sp. FACHB-542, assembly GCF_014695825.1. Taxonomy (NCBI): domain Bacteria; kingdom Bacillati; phylum Cyanobacteriota; class Cyanophyceae; order Coleofasciculales; family Coleofasciculaceae; genus Coleofasciculus; species Coleofasciculus sp. FACHB-542. Next base: position 2,524 of record NZ_JACJPB010000008.1, read on the forward strand.
TTGCTTGACAAGTTGGATAATCTTCAGGCGTGCAACCTGCGGCTTCTATGAGTTCCAAGTATTCTGTACCTGTCATTCCGACAACGCCTGTTTTTCCTCCGCCTTCATTTGCCATTTGATACCAGGCTTGGTTGAAGGCGCTAGGAAATTCATTCATCATCACGCCGCCATTTTCACCATCTCCAATCTGGGTAACAATGGGCGGTACCGAAACATTTCCTAACTGCTGCCGAGATAGGGTTTTAGCTTCGTAGTAAGGCTGCATTTGCGCCACTAATTTTGTATCGGAACCTTGAGTCTTAATCAGTGCCGTAATACTAATCGTTTCGCCATTAGAATTTCGCGCCACCAAGCGGTGAGGCAAATGCTTATAGGGCAAAGATTGACCAGTTAGGGTTTCAACAGAATGCTCTTGAACCATTAACCAACGGTATCCACATTCTTTCAGGGCTTTTACAAATTCATACAGCGTATCTGGGTGGTTGGGGAGGTGCATTTCTGGAGGAGAAAATCCTTTCACTCGCGCCAGTGCATCCCATCCAAAAATGGCTGCAAAATGATGTTGCCATGCTTGAATATGTAATTTGATATCGGGAATCGGGGTAGAAGGAACAACCGCATGACTCCACATTGTCCCCAGCCATTCTACATAAGGCTGGTAAGTGGGGTTACAGGTGATGCGCTTGAGATTTTCTAAGATGTCTCCTCGTCCCATTTGTCGCAGTCCCCAGAATAGATTCCCGGAGAAATCTAGCATGACGCGGGGATTGCAACCATTCGCAACCAATTCGGGAATAAAATCTGCCATACGGCTATAACAATAGGCAAATGGCCCTGCATTATGGTTGTCTCCTTCGTAGGGATGCTCAAACATATATTGCAGGTTGCTCTGGAGTTCGCCATTCGCCCCAGCGGGGATGGTAGGCTGGTGCATATGGAGCGCGATCGCAAATCCAGCCGTTACATCTTCTAACCGAATATTCGTAGTAGGTAAAAATACAGGGTTATCCTGGTTTACGACAGCACTAACTTCTTTTTCCCATCCGGAAATGTTAGGCAATCCATCAATTACTTCGGATAAAACGGGAAGCGTCGTTTTAGGAGATGAGGAAACCATTACAGATTGCTCTAATATTAGATGAATTTATTTAATTATTATATAAAGGATTAGTCAAATAATTATATTGTCTTTGGTACTCTAAATAGTCAAAAAGAAATTTCTTCAACCACTTACAGTACCAAAAACTATCCAAAAATCGCACTAAGATAAGGCGCGGTAAGGGAGTCGATGCTGAAAGCGATCGCTCTCAGATTGCTTTAACCTTTGGTTCGGCGAACATGATCGGAAATTCGCTGCTTGCGTTCCTCAGAGTTTTTGGGAGATGGCTTGATAAAATCTCCTGAACTACGGGATAAATGTTCCATAATTCGCTTCTTCCGGTCATCTGCACTTGCCATAATTTACCTACTAACTAAAAGTGTTATTGTGGGCTTTACTGTCTATTGTTACTAATAAATTTAAAATTCGCATCCCGCTAAGGGGTTAAACCCCTTGTTAACCGTTTTTCGTTCCAATAAATTTAATGTTAAAACTTCTACTCAGTTTTAACCAAGCTCTTGCCTCAGCAAAAGTTCTCCAAAGAAAACTGTCGGGAAATTTAGAATTTCAAACACATTCAAGTAGTATTTAGCGATTAGTCTATTTAAGCGGCAACCCGAATAAGAGCAACCTAAGCCGACTCATTTAACAGATGACTCTAACATCCGAATCGTATTCCGATTCGCATCAATTTCTACTGGCACGCCAACTGGCAAAGTAAATTTATCTTTAATATGACCAATCTGCGAACCATACCAAGCTGGAATTCCTAAAGGTTGAATGTGTTCTCTCAAGACTTGCGATAAAGTTAGGGAAGGTTGATTATCTTTGGGTTGACAATCGGTACATTGCCCAAAAATAAAACCAGAAATTTGCTCTAGAATACCGGCGAGTTTTAGCTGAGTCAGCATCCGGTCTATCCGGTAAGCTTCCTCCCCAATTTCTTCTACAAATAAGATACTTTGTCTCCAATCTGGCAGATAAGATGACCCCACCATTGCCACCAGCACTGATAAATTGCCCCCGACTAATTTTCCCCTAGCCTTTCCAGGCGTAATTATCTCTGCTTTAAAGCTAGCATTCGGGGGATTTTGCATTGTGACAGCTTCCCCATTAAATAGAATGCGTTTAACATAATCGACTGTAAACGGATTCCAAGTGGATGTGCCCACGGGGCCATGAAAAGTGACAACGCCACTTTTGGCATAAATTGCTAACAGCAGCGAAGTAATATCGCTGTAACCAATGAGGATTTTGGGAGAAGCTTGGATGAGGGGATAATTCAACAGTGGCAAAATCCGATTGCAACCCCAACCGCCACGCACAGCAACAATCGCTTTTACAGAAGCATCGGCAAACATAGCGTTTACATCAGATGCGCGATCGCGATCGCTTCCTGCCAAATAACCATAACGGTCGAGAAGATGCTTCCCTAACTTAACCTTTAACCCCAAACTTGCTAGGGTTTGCTGTACCTGTGCAATGTCTTTCGCGTCAATGGGACTAGCGGGATTAATTAATCCCACCGTATCGCCAACTTTGAGGCGGGGTGGTTTTGAGGGGGTTTTTAAAAATGGATTTGCGATCGCAATCTGCCGGAACTCAGTTGCGATCTCAGTTGCAATCGCGGAAAGCGCAACGGTTTTAAGAAACTGGCGGCGATTAATAATGAATGACAAATGACGATTAACAAATCACGACTGGCTATTGACAGTTTCCCACAGCGTCTTGAGAATCAGATAAGTAGACGTGGCACCCGGATCTTGATGACCGACACTGCGATCGCCTAAATAACTCGCCCTCCCTTTCTTCGCCACTAAGGGAATCGTCTGTTTCATCCCTTCCTCAGCGGCAGCTACGGCTTGTTGTAAGGCTTCTGGGGTGCTTGCACCAGCCTCGATAGCTTGCTGAAAAGTATCCGCAGCAGGTGATAGAGAATCCAGCATGGTTTTATCACCCAAATTCGCCTTACCCCGTTGTACAATGCCCTCTACAAACGCTTGAAAAAGCGTCACCATCTCCTCATCGGTCAGTTCCGACTTGCCTGCGACTGCCGTACTAGCCCGTAGGAACATCGTGCCATACAACGGCCCGCTGGCACCCCCGACACTGGAAATGAGCGTCATGCTGACAGTTTTGAGGATGTTGCCAATATCCTTATCTGCCACACTGGGTAGCTGAGTCGCCACTTTTTGAAAACCCCGGTTCATATTGATGCCGTGGTCAGCATCTCCAATTGCCGCGTCTAGTTCGGTTAGATAATCCTTATTTTGTTCTAAAACTACTGCTACGGCTTGCAACCATTGCAGGATTTGTTCTTTACTGACCATATTCAAAACTCTAAACTCAGACGCGATTTGTTGCGTCTCTACAACTCTAAACTCTTTTATATTCCCCACCTTAAAGCTGGTGTCTTCACGGGTGCATCCCAAAGTTGAATCATCTCATCATCTAACTTCAGTAGAGTGATGGAACATCCTTGCATATCCAAAGAGGTGATGTAAGGGCCAATCAAATTACGAACAATTTGAAGTTTTTTCTTTTCGCAGATTTCTGCTAATTTTCGATAGACAATGTACAACTCAGAAAGGGGAGTGCCGCCCATACTGTTAACAAAGGCAAGAACGCGATCGCCACTTTCAAACGCAGGGTCAATGAGTTCCTGTTCCACCCATTCTCCCTTATCTGCATCCCACTCGCGCACAGTGCGGGTGTAATCTCTGTCTTCGATGATAGAAACCGCTAGCATCTCGGTAATTTCATCGGCTGACTTCAAGGACATTCGCTGTCGTCCCGGTTCTCCGTGAATGCCGATGCCGGATTCTATTTCATCATCCCCCAAACTAAAAGTCGGGCTACCTTTGGCAGGGACGGTGCAAGAAGTCAGCGCCATTCCCATGCTATGCCCGTTGAGGTTAACTTGGCGACAGAGGTTGGCAACCTGCTTGAGATCGTAACCTTGTTGGGCAGCAGCACCGCAGATTTTTTCAGCAAGTACCGTCGCGCCGACACCCCGACGCCCTTGAGTATAAAGGCTATCTTTGACAGCGATATCATCATCAATCAAGATATTGCGTACCGGAATGTCCTCTGAGTGCGCGAGTTCTGCTGCCATCTCGAAGTTCATCACATCGCCGCTGTAATTCTTGACGATATTGAGGACACCCGCACCCCCCGTAACCAATTTGGCAGCTTCTAGCATCTGATCGGGGGTGGGAGAAGTGAAGACTTCACCCGGACAAGCCGCATCCAGCATCCCTAAACCGACAAAACCGCCATGCATCGGTTCGTGTCCGCTACCCCCCCCGGAGATGAGGGCGACTTTGCCAGGAATGGGTGCCTCGACGCGATAGATAAAGTGGGGGTCAAAGTGGACTTTAATTAAATCGGGATGCGCTGCTGCCATTCCTTCCAGGCTTTCGCGCACTACATTATCGGAGTTGTTGATGAGTTTTTTCATATCGTCTTAATTTCGCTGGGAATTAATTTTTAAGTTAATTAAATTAGCTTTTGTTCAAGATTAGTCAGTCGGAGGATGCCAACCACTGACTGCCCAACGCCTCCTAGCGGCAATGATAACTGGGTTATTCATTCGCAGACGAACAATTGTAGCCCGACCAATCACTGTAAGACCTTCAACCCTTGTGCTGTCAGGACTCCAGGCAAAATGGTCAGACCATATTTGCGTGCGTGGGTTGAAAAAAGTCACAGTTTCGCCCGTCAAAGGATCTATCGCCTCGGTTGAGTCACCCTTAAATTCATTGCATGAACGGCAAGCTAAACAAATGTTCTCAAAGCTTGTCTCTCCACCTTTAGAGACAGGCTGAATATGATCGTGCGTCATGGGAATTCCACTATTGGCTTCACTGGTTAAGCAATAGCAACAACGCCCGCGATCGCTATCCGCGATTTGATTTCGTAAACTTTCCGGTATGTATGCAGACACGATATCTTAAGGGGTTGGCACGCGATGTCCCCGCCATCGGAGTAATACTGCTGCGTGAGCTTTTTTTAACATGAAAAGGTCAGCCTCGTGCCGCAGCGCCATTAGTTCTAAGCGTTCTCCCTCTATCAGCGTACCGCTAGAATTGCCCTCAAGCAGGGTATTATATCGTTCCATCTCTACTGCTGTTTTGCGGCTATTAACAATCTGCCATAGCATCTTGTCATCAAGTTTATCCAAGGCAGCAATGTCAGCCTGAAACTCCTCTGGCACATCATCCCATTCCGGGGGGCTACCTATTTGTAAGGCATGAAGCATGACTTCTTCAACAGGGCGCTGCGTTGCATTAGCAGTATTAACTAAACGCTGATAGAGTATTTCTGGAATTTGAAGTGTAACAGTTTCAACTGCCATATCCAGCCTGGTGATGTTTTCTCAATGTTATGCCAGACTGCAACTTTAACTCACCAGGCAACTGTGGGGTTTGCCGTTGTTGAAATCTGGAATCCTTGTATAACTGGCAATTCAAGGATAATTTTCGCAAAGATATTGATAAATAATCGCAATAAGTCTAAAGTAATTTCTAGTTTCCTGGTTGAGCGCACCAAAGCGGCGATTTCTCATCGTTCCGAGGCGCTTGACGTTACGCCAGCATATTTAGGGTTGCAATAGCAATAAACAAACACAAGGCAGAAGGCATCGATAGAGTTGGCACCAATCCAGAAAATAGTGAAAAATCGGTTAATCGGGGAAGTTTTAGGATTTATACAGCCACGACCCTCTCTTCTTGTCGGCTTAATTCTGAGCCTCCTGATTCTCCTTATTTGCCTGGTCGTCAGTATTGGCTATGGTGCAGCCGACATTTCCGCAAGCACTATTTATGCAGCGTTGACAGCATTTGATGGGTCTGCGGATCACCTGATTATTCGGACAATCCGGCTACCGCGATCGCTCATCGCTATCCTGGTTGGTGCCGCAATGGCGATCGCGGGTGCGATTATGCAAGGCATCACCCGCAACCCCTTGGCTGACCCCGGAATACTGGGAATCAACGCAGGTGCGGCAATGGCAGTGGTCATCGCGGTATTTGCTTTTCAACCACCCGATTCAAGTCTCTATGCTGGGTACGCCTTTCTGGGTGCCGGTGCTGCTGCGATCGCTGTCTATTTCCTCGGTTCCTTGGGTCGCGGTGGACTCACCCCACTCAACCTCACCATCGCCGGTGCAGCGATTAGTACCTTCCTGTCTTCAGTGACAACCGGCATCCTGATTTTCAGCCAACGCACCCTTGATGAAATCCGCTTTTGGATGGCTGGATCGATTGCGGGGCGGGATTTCACGATTGTCTGGCAAGTGCTGCCCTATATCACCCTCGGACTGATATTAGCCTTCGCTTTAGGTAAACAAATCACCACCTTGAATCTCGGTGAAGATATTGCCAAAGGCTTAGGTCAACGAACCGCATGGGTAAAAGTTGCCGCTGCTTTCAGTGTCATATTACTGGCAGGCAGTGCCGTTGCCGCCGCTGGTCCGATTGGATTTATTGGTTTAGTTGTCCCCCACGTTGTCCGCTTGTTGGTTGGCGTCGATTACCGCTGGATTATGCCGTATTCTGCGGTTTTTGGAGCCATTTTACTGTTAACAGCGGATATCGGAGCCAGATTGCTGATTAAACCCCAAGAACTTCCAGTCGGAGTCATGACTGCTTTCGTGGGTGCGCCCTTGTTCGTTTATCTTGCCCGCTTCAAGGTGAAAAAATGAACAACTGGTTGGTCGTTCGTTCTAAGGCGCTTCCGGTATCCTTCCGTATCGATCGGCGTATTCCTAGTATCCTGAGTATTCTGGTCTTCGTTACCCTGGCGGCGATGGTTGTCAGTGTTTCTTACGGGGAATATCCGATTCCCATCATCTCCGTCATCAAAACCTTACTCGGACTGGAAACCGGAAACCCTGACTATCCCTTCATTATCAATACACTGCGACTGCCTAGAACCTTAGTCGCGGCTCTTGTCGGAGTGGCATTGGCGGTTTCCGGTACGATCTTGCAAGGCATTACCCGCAATCCCCTAGCAGACCCAGGCATCATCGGGATTAACGCGGGTGCAAGTCTGGCGGCGGTTAGTCTGATTGTTTTGTTTCCCAGTGTCCCGATTGCAATCTTGCCGGTGTCTGCCTTTGGGGGAGCATTAACTGTCGCTTTTCTGATTTACTTTTTGGCATGGGATAAAGGGAGTTCTCCGGTTCGCCTGATTTTGATTGGGGTCGGGATTGCCGCAGTCATCGGCGCTTTGACTAGCTTGATGGTGACATTCGGTGAGATTAATAGTGTGAGTCAGGCGTTGGTGTGGTTGGCGGGGAGTGTCTACGGTCGCAGTTGGGAGGAGGTATGGTCTGTTGCACCTTGGTTCGCGGTGTTGGTGCCCTTGGCTTTGGGGAAAGCGCGACAGCTGAATGCTTTAAATTTGGGCGATGATGTTGCCAAAGGGCTGGGTAGTTCGGTGGAATGGGAACGCGGCTGGTTACTCGCGATCGCTACCGCGTTGACGGGTGCGGCGGTGGCTACGGCTGGTACGATTAGCTTTGTTGGGTTAATGGCACCGCACATCGCACGTCAATTAGTGGGTTCAACTCATGAGGGGTTAATTCCTGTCTCGGCAACAATTGGGGCAATGATTGTAGTGGTTGCGGATTTGCTAGGGCGATCGCTATTTGCTCCGACTGAACTTCCCTGTGGTGTCATTACAGCCGCGATTGGCGCTCCTTATTTTATCTATCTGTTGGTGCAAAACCGCAAACGATGAACCCAAAGATGAACCGACTCTCCACCCGCAGGCTCACCTTGGCTTATGAAGGTGTGCCAATTATCAAAAACCTTGATTTGGCGATTCCGGAAGGGAAAATCACCGCTTTAGTGGGTGCCAACGGTTGCGGTAAGTCTACACTGCTGCGGGGTTTAGCGAGATTGCTCAAGCCACGGAACGGGACGGTTTATCTGGATGCGGCTGATTTGTTCAAGTTATCCACAAAAGAGGTCGCTAAGCAACTGGGAATTCTTCCCCAAGGGCCAGTGGCACCAGAAGGGTTAACCGTGCGAGATTTAGTAGCGCTGGGGCGTTATCCTTATCAGAACTGGTTGCAGCAGTGGTCAAAAGAAGATGAGCGGTTGGTCGCGTTAGCCTTGGCGACGACTGGGATGACCGAATTGGCAGAGCGATCGCTAGATACTCTTTCGGGTGGACAGCGACAACGCGCTTGGATTGCAATGGCGCTAGCTCAGGATACAGAGATTTTACTCTTAGATGAACCCACAACTTTCTTAGACTTGGCGCACCAAATCGAGGTGTTGGATTTGCTTTTGGAGTTGAACCAGACGCAAGGACGAACGCTGGTAATGGTGTTGCACGATTTAAACCAAGCTTGTCGCTATGCAGATTACCTAGTAGCGGTAAAAGAAGGTTGCGTTTATGCCCACGGAACCCCGATGCAGGTGATGACCGAAGAAATGGTGCGCCAAGTATTTGGGCTGGGTTGTCGCATCGTGGAAGATCCCGTAGCCGGAACACCGATGTGTATTCCGCTGGGGCGGAAGCTGAAGATAAGCCAAGAGGCTGCCTTAAAGGGCGATCGCTTTACTGGAAACTGAGGGCGTAGAAACAAGTCGCGATCGCCCTTGGCGCAAGCGAAGCTATCGCGCTTTCACTTCCGCGTGCAACTGCGCCACAACACATTAAACTTTTGCAGTTAACGAGAATAATTTTCAACTATTCGTTAGGAAAATGATGATAAAATTTTTCATCAAGTATTTGCAAATCGCCCACAGCAAATCTCCCACAAGCTGGAATGGGGCTACACAAACAAAGCCTGCTGACCCAGGCTGAATTGAGTCCGCGCAGGCGGACTTGTTTGAATAGAAGCGAAGCAACTTCTGCCCCCCTTCTAATCACACTTGTTAATACAAAAATAAAATTTGAAGCCGTATTTTTTGGTTTTTCAATTATCAATTTGCCAAAGACATAATGTTAAATTTTCTATCAGGGTGGGGTTTTATTAAAGAGCGTTTGCGTTCTCTTGATAAGTTCCAAAAAAATAGTAGGCGCTACGCAATCGGAGGTTTTAGAGGAAAATCTTTGCGAATTTTCCCATTAATATTAGGTTTCATCTTTACTCTATTTTTGGGGAGCCAGAGTCTAAGCTTACCAGCAGCCTCGACTGAAATTCTCTGGGATACCTACGGCGTACCGCATATCTACGGCAAGGATGCAGGAAGTGCATTTCGCGCCTTTGGTTGGGCGCAGATGCAAAGTCATGGCAACCTGCTGTTGCGCCTCTACGGTCAGGCACGGGGACGAAGTGCCGAATACTGGGGAGAAGAGTACCTAGAGTCAGATAAATGGGTACAAACAATGGGAATTCCCGAACGTGCCAGCGAGTGGAATGAATCGCAGAGTCCCGCTTTCCGCAGTTATCTGGATGCCTTTGCCGCAGGAATCAATGCCTATGCTAAGGAACATCCCCAACTGATTGATGATGAAGTGAAGGCGGTGCTGCCAGTCCAGCCAGTAGATATCCTGGCTCACGAACAGCGGGTGATGAATTTCACATTTATTGTGAATCCGCAGATTGTTCAAAGCCTTGCCGATAACAAATCAATGGGTTCTAATGCGTGGGCGATCGCGCCTAAGCATTCTGCAAGCGGAAACGCGATGCTACTGGCAAACCCGCACCTGCCTTGGTCAGATTTATTTGTCTGGTATGAAGCCCAGATTACCGCACCAGGAATCGATGCTTACGGGGCGACACTGGTTGGACTTCCCGTACTCGCGATCGCATTCAACAATAACCTTGGCTGGACTCACACCGTCAATACCCATGACGGGTGGGACGCTTACGAACTGCAACTAAAAGATGGCGGCTACCTCTTTGACGGGAAGGTTCAAGCCTTTGAGACAGAAAAGAAAATCTTGAAGGTAAAGCAAGATAACGGCATACGCTCAGAATCACTGGTTGTACAACGTTCTCTTCACGGCCCTGTTGTCGCAGGCAAGGAGGGAAAAGCCGTCGCGTTGCGGGTTGTGGGGCTTGAGCAGCCCGGTGCGTTGGAGCAGTGGTACTCGATGGCACGTGCCACTAAACTGCCTGAATTTGAGGCTGCCCTAAAGCGGTTGCAGATTCCGATGTTTACCGTGATGTATGCAGACCGCGAGGGGCATATCATGCACCTATTTAACGGTCAGGTGCCAATTCGCACATCTGGAGATTTTGACTACTGGGAAGGCATTATCCCTGGCGACACCTCTAAAACCTTGTGGACGAAAACTCATCCCTACCGCGATTTACCCCGTGTAATTGACCCACCTAGCGGCTGGTTGCAAAATACCAACGATCCACCGTGGACAACGACTTTCCCAGTAGCGTTAAATCCAGCAGATTTCCCATCTTACATGGCACCGCATTTCATGCACTTTCGAGCGCAACGCTCTGCAAGGATGCTGGATGAGGATAAACAAATTTCTTTTGAGGAAATGATTCAGTACAAGCACTCGACACGCATGGAACTGGCAGATCGTTTCCTGGATGATCTAATTCCCGCTGCACGGCAGTATGGAGATAAATTAGCGCGTCGAGCCGCTGATGTGCTGCAAGCTTGGGATCGAAATGCGGATGCGGATAGTCGGGGTGCGGTACTCTTTTACCTTTGGGCGGAAGAGATGGAATTCGATAATGCATTTAGTAGTCCCTGGAACGAGAAGTCCCCGCGCACCACACCCGACGGCTTGGCAGATCCTCAAAGCGCAGTTAAGGTGCTTTCTACCGCAGCAGCAAAAGTAGAGGCGGCTTATAAAGCCATAGATGTACCTTGGGGTGAAGTTTTCCGGCTGCGGTCTAATGGTGTGGATCTGCCTGCCAATGGTGGTTCTGGAGACCTTGGCATCTTCCGCGTTGTCAATTATGCCCCGACGAAAGATGGGCGCTTTCAAGCGGTTGAGGGCGATTCTTATATTGCTGCGGTCGAGTTTTCCAATCCAGTCAAGGCGATGACACTCATTAGCTACGGCAATGCAACTCAACCCAGATCGCCCCATCTTAGCGATCAGTTACCGCTAGCCGCCCGAAAACAGTTGCGTCCGGTATGGCGATCGCGTCAGGATATCGTTGCTCATTTGGATGAGCGCAAGGTATTCTGAGGCGCATTCATGAAAATAAAGGCCCTAGCATCAGTGCTAGGGCCTTTATGCTTCCAGAAGCGATCGCTCCTCATCAAAAGCGAAGTCGTGATGTTACTTTCCAACCGTGCTGATTGAGTTCAGTTCTCTAGAAAGGAATTGAAGCAGCAGGGGTTGAGCTGATTGCACAAAGAAATGGTCGCCGGGAAGCATTTGTAGCGAGAATTTAGCACTTGTCTGCTGTCGCCAAGCCTCAAGACGATCGACGCTGACTTTGACATCCTGTAAACCACCAAAAGCAGTGATAGGACACTGAAGCGGCGGTTCAGCAGCATAAACATAAGTTTCGAGAACGGCAAAATCTGCCCGCAGGATGGGCAGAAGCAGTTCCATCAGTTCCACATTCTCTAGCACTGCTTTGGGAGTCCCGTTAAGACGGCGCAGTTCCTCGATAAACGCGGGTTGTGGCAGGGAGTGGATGGGCGGCTCTTGTAGCGGGAGTTGAGGGGCGCTGCGACCGGATACAAACAGATGGACTGGACTCATCCCGTACTCTCTGCGGAGTAGACGAGCCACCTCGAAGCTGACGAGTGCCCCCATGCTGTGACCGAAGAAGGCAAATGGCTTGTCTAAGTATGGCAAAAGGGCGTGCGCGATCGCCTGCACCAGAGGTAAAGCCTGAGTAAATGGCGCTTCCAAAATCCGCTTTCCTCGTCCGGGAAGTTCGACAGCACAAACTTCGACACCCACAGGTAGACCCTGAGACCAGGTGCGAAAATTGAGCGCCCCACCACCAGCATAGGGAAAGCAGAACAGGCGCAGGCTGGAGAGAGGATTTGGCTTAGGACAATACATGATTGTTAAGGGTTGTTGCAGCGAATTCACCCACTGGGGGAGCATCCAGCAAACCGTTATCAATTAGGTAGGAAAAGTAGGGCGCAAACAACTCAGCCTCTAAGGGCGGACAAACAATAGAAGAACCGGCAAGCCCGTCTAGGGTATTCTGACAGTCAAACTGTAAAATTGCCGGAGTGGAGGCTGGTTCTTGTGATGTTGGTTGATTCATAAAATCCACTAGCGGAGACAAGGCATTTCCTGAAGATGTTTTAGCCGCCTCCAATAGTTCGCCGTGCCACTGATCGTATGAAATTTCCCGAAGGGGATAGCCAAACGAGCGAACCCAATTAATAACCTGGTTCCAATGGGCGGGATAGGGATTGACGATGTGAAAATCCTTGTTTAAGGATTCTTGCTGCTTGGATAGATAAGCGATCGCTCTACTCGCATAATCTATCGGAACTAAATTCACCATTGCATCACGCTTGGGAACGCTACCGAGTTGGATACAACCTTTTACCCATCTGAAGGTATTATCGCTTTTGTTGCAAAGCCCAGTTTGGCTATGCCAGGATATCCGTCCGGGTCTGTAAATACAGACCGGAATTCCGCGATCGCGTGCAATCGTTGCTAACTTTTCGGCAACCCATTTACTCTGAGCGTAACCAGTATCTATCACTTCCTCAGAATTGATAGAATCCTGTTCTCGAATGACCCTGACTCCAGAACCGCCCGCCGGAGAAACAGCATTAGTGCTAGAAATAAAATGCACTGGCTTAAGTTTAATTAAACTTGCCAATCTCAAAACTTCCTGAGTTCCCAGTACATTGGCAGCTTTAAGGGCAGAGTATGGGTAGGTAAAATTAACTAAGGCACCATTGTGATAGATGACATCGATTTGACTAGCCATGTCTCGAAATTGTTCATCCGAAAGCCCTAAAAGCGGTTTAGACAGCTCTCCCATAACCGGGATAATTCTGGAGCTGAAATTTTCATCCCAAAGTGAGTAAGATTCCAGGCTATTTTGTAGCCGTTCTTTCCCAGACTCTGCATTAGTAGCACGTACCAGACAATAGATATCTGCTTGTGTTTGTTGCAAAAGTTCGGAGAGTAAAAAAGCTCCTAAAAACCCAGTTGCTCCAGTCAAAAAGATGCAACTTGGTTCAGTGACTAACTCAACAGGTATAGAGTCAGGGCGAATTGTCGGATCTAGGACAGCTTCAGCGTCTAGATTTAAATTCGAGGCGGGAGAAACAAAAGGAATGACTCCCTGTTTCATTTCGATGTTTTTCCCTAAATCGGCGATGGTAGGAGCATCAAAAAAATCGCGCAAGGTCAGTTCTATCTGGAAAATTTCTCGCACCTTGGCAAGTAACTGAGGGATGAGTAAAGAGTGTCCTCCTAGGTCGAAGAAATTGTCATAAATCCCTACCTTTTCCAGTTTGAGAAGTGGAACCCAAATTCCAGCCAGTAGCTCCTCAACGCTATTGCGAGGAGCTACAAACGTATCTGTTTCGGGTTTTATTGTCTCCGGTGCTGGCAGTGCCAAACGGTCTATTTTGCCATTTGGAGTAAGCGGGAAAGCTTTCAAAACGACGAAAGCAGAAGGTACCATGTATTCCGGTAGCTTCTCTTTGAGGAAGGAACGCAGATCGTGAGTTAGTGCTGAATTTGAAACGATATAAGCCACTAAACGCTGTCCCAGTTCATCCTCTCGCAGCAAAACAATACTCTGACGTACCCCAGGAAATTGAGACAATACCGCCTCAATTTCCCCTAACTCAACCCGGAAACCCCGAATCTTCACCTGGTCGTCAATTCGTCCGAGAAACTCGATGTTTCCATCTGGTACATAGCGAGCCAAGTCTCCAGTTTTGTAAAGGCGGGATTCAGACCTCTCCCCCAACCCCTCCCCTACTAGGGGAGGAGAGCAATTCTCCCCCTTCCCTGCAAGGGAAGGGAGTTGGAGGGTTAGGTTTTGATTAAACGGGTTGGCAATAAACTTTTGCGCTGTAAGTTCCGGTCGATTCAGATAACCACGCGCCAAACCAGCACCGCCGATGTATAACTCACCCGGTACGCCAATTGGAACTGGCTGAAGATGAGCATCCAGGATATAAATCTGCGTGTTCGGGATTGGACGACCTAGAGGAACTGTTTCAGAATTACGATCCGCTTTCTGACCCGGTACCTGATAAGTAAGTACGCCTACTGTGGCTTCTGTTGGCCCGTAATGATTGAAGATTTGGCAGTCGGAAGCTAGTTTTTGAATTGTCTCAATTAAATTCCAACTTAAAGCTTCACCACCCAGAATTAATCGCTTTCTAGGTAAGATGTGTGCAGGGTTAGAAGCTGTTAGTAAAGCAGATAAGTGAGAAGGAACAATTTTGAGGCAATCAATCGGATGGTTTTGAAAGTAATTTGCCAGTGCTTCTGAGTCAGTTGCGCGTTCTTGGGAGACTATATGGAGACACCCACCCGTACACAAAGCCGGGAAAAGAACTGTATGACCTAAATCGGCAGCGAAGGTGGAAATAATGGCATAACTGGCACCTGCTGGCAAATCTAGTCTATTGATAATACCGTTGAGATAATTCAGCAGTTGTTGATGCTCAATCGCAACTCCTTTGGGTGTGCCAGTAGAACCGGAGGTGTAAATTACATAAGCGAGATTTTGCACGCTTGCCTTAGCAGGCAAATTTTGGTCACTTGCTTGAGTGATGGTATCGCCATCTGTATTCAAACAAACTATTTTTCTTGCTTCGCCGCTAAATTCATTAACCAAATCCTGCGTGGTTACAAGCACTGGCACTTGAGCATCTTGCAACATCAAGGCGAGGCGTTCTTTTGGCATTGCCGGATCTAGCGGTAGATATGCACCGCCTGCCTTGAGAATGCCTAGCATTCCCATCACCATTTCTAGAGAACGTTCAACGCAAATACCAACGACAACCTCTGGTTTAACTCCCAAATTTTGCAGGTGATGCGCTATTTTCTTGGCACGATCGTTGAGTTCGCGGTAGGTTAATTGTTGATTTTCAAATACAACGGCTATGTTGTCTGGGGTGCGTTCTGCTTGTTCTTCAAACAGTTGGTGGATGCACTTGGATTCGTAGTAATTAGTTTGAGTGTTGAATTCAACTAATAATTGGTGTCGAGAGCGATCGCTGAGTATATTTAACTCACCAACTGCTGTTTCTGGGTTGTTAGCAGCACTTTCCACTAAGGCATGAAATTGTTCCGCTAAGGATTGAATCACCTCTACACTGATAATGCTGGCATCATAGTGAAACTCTGCACTCAGCGACTCCTCTCGACGCACGCAAGAGAGTTTGACTTTGAAGCGATCGCAGCAGACGTACTGCTGGTAAATCGCAAATGATAAATCGCCAGTAGAATACGTGTTTAGCTGTTCTTCAAACTCGAAACCAAAGGGAAAGCCGGATAAGCTGGCAGTGCTAATATCTTCCCGACAGAAATACTCTTGCCAGTTATCGGCATCACTTACAGACTGCTGAACTTGCTGTACGATTTCACTAAATCTCAAGCTGTCTTCTAGATGAGTGCGAAGCGGTAAAAATTTGGCAAACAGTCCTAGCGATGGCTCTAATTCTTCATATTTTCGACCACTAAAAGCAGTGCTAACGATGATATCTGACTGTCTAGTTAGTCGCCAAAGTAGAGTTTTCCAGCAAGCGAGTAAGACGGCTGAAATAGAAGTATTGTATTTTTGCGCGATCGCTGTAATTTTGGCGACCAAATCCGGCTCAATCTGACACTCGATAGAGTTGAGGTCAAAATTAGCGGGTAAGGTAAGCAATTTATTCTCTAAAGGCAGCTTTAAATTAGCCAATTTAGAGAAATCTTGTTGCTTCCAGTATTCTTTACCTGTTAAATCCTCCTCATCCTCAAGCAATTGATTCTGCCACTCGGAAAATTGCACGTATTGCACAACTTCTTCTTCGGCTATTTCCTCACCTCGAAGACTAGCGGTGTATCCTTTGCTAATTTCTTGTACCAGATTCTTCAATGTCCAACTGTCGGCGCAAAGGGAAGGCAAAGTAACAATTAAAATATGTTGGTCATCCGACAGAGTAATTAGGGATGCACGCAGTCGCGAACCAGTAAGTTCGGAAGTAGAAATTGAGCATCTTTCTTCTTGAAGAATTACCTTTATTTTTGCTTCTTGTTCCTGGGAATTACAATCGCTTAAATTGATAGAACACCAAGAGGTTGCGTCGATGCGATCGCTGATGACTTGGATCGGTATTTTTATCCCTGGTTCTCGATGGAAACTTGTCCGGAGAATTTCGTGCCGATTGATAATTTGCTGAACAGCTTCTTTTAAAGCTGTTGTCTTGAGATTGCCTTCTATCAAAATTGCACATTGGGCGCAATAAGCGGTGCTATCTTGTTGCAATAGCCAAAGATAATTTTGTTGAGGAGATAACCGAAATCCATTTATGGTTTGCATTTTTTAATTTTCTCACTATGCACGCTACTTAATTTGTAAAAGAAGTTAGACTCGTTACCAAATAAAATTTGGTTGTGAAACCGCAGATGAATTTTTAGATCCTTTGCGAAAAGTCGATTTAGACCTTAAGCCTAAAAACGCAAATGTCTAAAGTAAGGTCACGCTGAGTTTGCTTTGCGTTCCCTTTGCGGTTTCCTTTGCGCTCCTTTGCGTTAAAAAACTCTCTTTAAATGTCCGTGTCAGTCATCATTTCTCCCATAGCAACCACAATCTTCCGCGAACCTATAAATGGGTTGCGGCTGTGTGCAGCCAACATATTATCTAGCATTAATATGTCTCCTTCCTGCCAAGGGAAACTAACAGATGTCTGTCGATAAATATCTTGAAGTTCGGCTATTACAGAATCTTCAATGGTCGTGCCATCTCCGTAATAGACATTCCGGGGCAGGTTTTCTTCTCCAAATACAGATAATAGAGCGGCGCGGACTGCTGGATCTAAGCAGGAGACATGGTGCAAGAAAAGTTGATTAAAAAATACCGTTTCTCCCGTTTTTGGATGCTTGGATATCGCCGGACGAATTTGGCGAGTTCTCAACCCATTGTCTTCTCTCCACTCAAATTCGATTGCAGCTTTCCGGCAATAATCTTCTACTACACTTTTATCGGTCGTTCTAAAAAACTCTTGCCAGCTAACATCTAATCCATCTGTATAGTTACGGACGTACATAATTTCCTTTTCGGCAAATCTTTCTTTAAGTTGGGAGTCGAGTAGCTGGTACACTTTGCGACAGTCAATAATGGGGGTTTCTCCGCCTTGCTGTGCAGCTTTGACACAGAAGAACCAAATTTTTAAAGGCCAGCGGTGTAAATGCGAACTCTCGTTATGAAATAAGATAGCTTTATCCGCCGGATAAGGGGTGGAACCGTAAACTTGCCCGCTAACTCCTTCGCGGGGTAAGTCTCCGTATTCCCCAAATAATTGGGGACAAATGGCTTGGGCAAATTGCTCAAAAATAGAAACTAAAGGTTCGTTAAAGCCTCGGAATAGAATTGCTCCATGTTGTAATAACTTCGTTTGGATTAATTCTTGGTTATTTTTTGCCCAGTCAACGATATCAACCTCGTTTACCGCAGGTTTGAGAACTAAGGGGAATGTTTCCCCTGCTTGTAAATATTCGGTTTTGACTAATTCGCCTTTGGGCAGAGTAACTGCTTTTGGTTTGATGTTTTTGAACTTGCTGAAGTTACTCTTTTCGCGTTTGACTTCTTGCATGGCTTGTTGTTTCTTTTCAGCTTCGGTAAGTATTTCTAAACGATTAAGGCGCGTATCCGGCTGCACGACGATGCTGTTCAGGAGGGTTTCAAAATGAGCGGATAGGCGCGCGATCGCATCCGCATCAAATAAATCAGCGTTGTACTTCCAACTGCCAACAATGCCATCCTCTGTTTCTGACACGAATAGCACTAAATCAAATTTCGCTGTCCCGCCCTCTACTTCGATTGGGGTTAAAGTTAAACTCGAAAGCTCTAAAGTGGGTACGGGCGTATTTTGCATCACGAACAACACTTGAAACAGGGGAGTGCGGCTCAAATTCCTTTCAGGACGCAGTTCCTCGACCAACTTCTCAAAAGGCAAGTCTTGATGGACATAAGCTTTTAAAGTAATGTCATGCACTCGCTTGAGCAACTCACGGAAACTGGGGTTGCCACGCATATCGGTGCGTAAGACCAAAATGTTGACGAAGAACCCAATCAACGATTCAGTTTCAACTTGAGTGCGATTGGCGACATCGGTGCCAACAATGATGTCATCCTGACTGGTGTAGCGGTGCAGCAGCGTCTGAAAGGCTGCCAGCAGTGTCATGAAGAGAGTTACACTCTCTTGGCGACTGAGTGTATTCAGTGCCTCAGATAGGGTTGGAGATAGCTCAAAGGATTGAATGGCAGCTTGAAAAGTAGAAGCCGCAGGTTGTTTGGTCGGTAGTTTCATCTGGGGCGGATTGTGACCTAACTGCTGCTTCCAGTAATCAAGTTTGGCTTCCAAAACTTCTCCTTGCAGCCATTGTCGTTGCCAAACTGCATAGTCTGCGTACTGTATGGGCAATTCAGGCAGTGGTGAGGGTTTCCCGGCGCAAAAAGCTTCGTAGAGTGCCGCCACTTCCCGGATCAGTACCCCCATCGACCAGCCATCAGCAATGATGTGGTGCATGGTCAGCAGTACCGCATTCTCTGCCTCATCCAGTTGTAATAAAGTGACGCGCAGCAAGGGCAATTGAGTGAGGTTAAAAGGTCGTTGCGCTTCCTCCGTGGCAAGTTGCAGCACAGAGGCTTCTCTTTCAGTCGGCGGCAATTTTCGCAGGTCTATTACTGGCAGTTTAAAAGTCGCAGAGGGGATAATTACCTGAATGGGTTGTCCTGCTTCTGTCGCAAAGATTGTCCTTAAAGCTTCGTGACGCTGGATAATCGCCTGAAAGCTTTGCTCTAGCGCTATGATATTGAGCGCACCGACCAGACGCACTGCGGCGGGAATGTTATAGGCATCGCCCGGATTTAATTGGTCGAGGAACCACAATCGCTGTTGAGCAAAGGAGAGGGGCAGTTTCCCCTCCCGCGCAACTGGCATCAGAGGCGGAACCTGAAGATTTTCTTGGGCGCGACAAGCTGTTTCAATCCGTTCTGCCAAACCTGCTACCGTAGGCGACTCAAACAGAGAACGCAGGGGAATTTCAACTTGAAAGGCTTCCCGGAGGCGAGAAATTACCTGAGTTGCCAGCAGCGAGTGTCCGCCTAAGTCAAAGAAGCGATCGCGCATACCGACTTGCTCTAAACCGAGAACTTGAGTCCAAATCCCTGCGACAACTTCCTCAATGGCGGTGCGGGGAGCGATATAGGCGCTTTCTAACTCTGGTCTAGCGGTGTCGGGTTCTGGCAATGCGCGACGGTCAATTTTTCCGTTGGGTGTGAGAGGAATTGCCTCTAGCAGTACAAAGCCAGAAGGCACCATGTAATTAGGTAGCTTCTCCTTGAGAAATGAGCGCAGTTGTACGGGTGTCGTTGCAGCTTCTTGCTTCAGTACGACATAAGCAACCAAACACTTGTCGCTAGAATTGTCTTCTCTAGCAATCACGACAGCTTGCTGCACGCCTGAATGTTGGCTCAGTACCGCTTCAATTTCGCCCAGTTCGATACGGAAGCCACGCACTTTAACTTGGTGGTCAATGCGTCCCAAATATTCCAATTCACCATTCGGCAGATATCTCGCTAAATCTCCAGTTTTGTACAGTAATTCAGACTTTTCTGACTTCTCTAAAAATGGATTGGGAATGAACTTCTCGGCTGTCAGTTCAGGTCGATTTAGGTAGCCTCTGGATAAACCTTTGCCGCCGATATACAGTTCACCCGTAACACCCACTGGGACAGGCTGTAGATGGGTATCGAGTATGTAAACTTGCGTGTTGGCAATGGGACGCCCGATGGAAACGCAAGCGTCGCTACTTTCAACTGGATGAATAGTAGACCAAATCGTGGTTTCGGTAGGGCCGTACAAGTTCCACAAGCGATCGCCTCGTACGAGCAATTGAGCGGCGAGTTGTCGCGGTAAGGCTTCGCCACCACAGAGGATTTTCAAGCCCTTACTACCCTGCCATCCCCCTGCCAAAAGCAGTCGCCAAGTAGCAGGCGTTGCTTGCATGATGGTCGCCCCAGAATTGGTTAATGTTGTTAACAACTGTGCGCCGTCAGAGGCAATTTCACGGGGTACTACGACAACGCGAGATCCTACAGTTATGGGGAGGAATATTTCCAGCGCCGCAATATCAAAAGATAAGGAGGTGACAGCTAGGAAAATATCTGGCTGGGTTATTCCTAGTGGCTGGCGCATGGAAATTAGAAAGTTGACTACACAGGCGTGGGAAATTTGTACGCCTTTGGGTCGTCCGGTTGAGCCGGAAGTGTAGATAACGTAAGCTAAGTTGGAGGAATTTTTAACTGAATTTGGACTGCCGATTTGTAGGCTTTCCCAATCGTCCAAGCATACAATCTCGGCATTATGCGAGGGTAGGGTATTTAACAGCCGCTTTTGGGTTAATAACACCGAAACTTGAGCATCCTCTAACATGAAAGCAAGACGCTCTGGGGGATAGGCTGGATCTAGGGGTAGGTAGGCTCCACCTGCTTTGAGAATGCCCAGCAATCCCACGACCATTTCTAGGGAACGTTCTACACAAATTCCCACTAAAACTTCTGGCTTCACGCCGAGTTTTTGTAGATGATGCGCTAGGTGATTTGCCTTGGCATTGAGTTCGGCATAGGTGAGTTGCTGGTTTTTAAAAATAATGGCGATCGCGTCTGGTGTTCGTTCCACTTGTTCTTCAAACAACTGGTGCAGACAGCGATCCGTCGAGTCGTTCGTGTGAGTATTGTTCCACTCCACTAACAACTGATGCCGTTCGGGTTGCGTTAAAAATGGCAAAGTGGAGATAGAGCGATCGCTATTGGCAACAATACTTTCTAACAACGTTTGAAAATGTCCTGCCATCCGCTGTACGGTGCTGGCATTAAACAATTCTTTGTTGTATTCAAATACTCCTGTAAGACCTCCCGCTTCCTGAGATAAGTTGAGTACCAAATCAAATCTTGCCGTTTGACTCTCCATCTCTTCAAGACTGAGAGAAACTCCCGGCAATTCTAAAGTTTGTGTCGGCACATTACGGAGAGCAAATAACACTTGAAACAGCGGATTACGGCTCAAATCCCGATCCGGCTGCAACACTTCTACCAGTTTCTCGAAGGGCAAATCCTGGTGGCTGTATGCTCCCAACGCCACCTCGCGCACCCGTCCTAACAACTCCTTAAAAGTAGGATTATTCGATAAATCAGTCCGCAGAACTAAAGTATTCGCAAAAAAGCCAATAATTCCTTCTAGTTCGGCACGGTTGCGGTTGGCAATTGGCGAACCAACTAAAATATCCTCCTGTCCGGTATAACGATAAAGCAACGTTTTGAACGCCGCCAGCAAAACAATGAATAAAGTCGCTCCTTGCTGCTGACCTAGTTTAGTCAGTGCCTCAGTCAGCGCCTTGGACAAAACAAATTTTTCCTCTGCACCTTGGAAGGTTTGCACCGCAGGTCGCGGTCTGTTTGTCGGCAAATCTAGTACGGGAAGATTGCCTCCTAATTGCTTTTTCCAATAAGCAATCTGGGTTTCTAAAACTTCTCCTTGTAGCCACTGTCGCTGCCAAACTGCAAAGTCTGCATATTGGATACTTAATTCAGGAATTGGCGAGGAATTGCGACTAGAGAAAGCTTTATAAAAGGTGGCTAACTCTTGAATAAATATCCCCATTGACCACCCATCTGAAACAATGTGGTGCATCGTAAATAACACCACATACTCAAATTCGCTCAGATGCAGCAGGCTAACTCGCAGCAAAGGTGCTTGTGTGAGGTCAAAGGGTTTTTGCGCTTCTGCGGTGACGAATTGCCGTACTGCTTGCTCTCGTTCGGTGTTGGGAAGTTTCCGCAAATCGATAACTGGAAGCGTTAATTTCAAATCTGGGGTAATGACTTGGACAGGTTGCCCATTTACTGTTGTGAAGGCAGTCCGTAGGACTTCGTGACGCTCGATAATTGCGTTGAGACTTTGTTCGAGAGCGATCGCATCCAACGTTCCCTTAAGCCGCACAGCCGCAGGGATGTTATAGCTGGTATTTCCCGGCTCTAATTGGTCAAAAAACCACAACCGCTGTTGAGCAAATGACAAGGGAAACGAGTTATATTCCCGGTTTTGGCGGGGGATTTTAGTTAGTGCGATCGGCTCTTTTTTCTGATTAAGCCGTTTTAGCAGCAACTCGCGTTTTTCGGGAGAAAGTCCGGCGATGCGCTCGCTTAAATTACTCATTTGCCTACTCCTTCCTTAGCCAAAACTTCTCGAACTTCTTCCTCCGATATTTCATCTAGCTCTGCTAACATCTGAGCCATCATTTCCTCATCGGTTTGTTCAGCTATTTTTTGAGCGATCGCGACTGCTAAATCCGCGACAGTGGGAGAGTCGAAAAACTGCCGCAAGGGAAACTCCACATTAAAGGCGTCACGTAATCGGGAGATTACCTGAGTTGCTAGCAGCGAATGTCCTCCTAGCTCGAAAAAATTGTCGTAAATACCCACTTGTTCAATCCCAATTGCTTCAGCCCAAATTCCAGCTATTACCTCCTCAACATTGGTGCGGGGAGCAACAAACGTTCCTGCTAACTCTGGGCGAATTTGCTCAGGTGCTGGCAGTTTTTTTCGATCCACTTTCCCGTTAGCCGTTAAAGGCAGAGTCTTTAAAATCACAAAAGCAGAAGGTATCATGTATTCCGGCAACTTCGCTTTTACAAAAGAACGTAAGTCACCCATTAGATTTGATTGACTGGCTTCTTCTCTACTCCCCTGCTGCTGACTCAAAACCGAATAAGCAACTAAACGCTTGTCCCCAGGCAAATCCTCGCGAACTACAACCACAGCCTGTTCTACGGCGGGATGCTGCCTTAGCACCGCCTCAATTTCTCCCAATTCGATGCGGAAGCCCCGGATTTTTACTTGATGGTCAATTCGTCCCAGAAAATCAATGTTTCCATCCGGTAAATAGCGAGCCAAGTCTCCGGTTTTATAAAGTTGTGAGTTGTGAATTGTGAGTTGTGAGTTAGGCGGAATATCGTTTAACTCAGTCTCATCCCTCTCTATAAAGTGGTTAAAAATGAATTTTTTGTCGGTTAGTTCCGGCTGATTTAAATAACCTCTTGCTAAACTCTCTCCGGCAATGTAAATTTCACCAGATACACCAATCGGTACAGGCTGGAGATGATTATCTAGGATATAAATCTGGGTATTTGCTAGCGGACGACCCAGCGGAACTGTCCTTGAAACATGAGCTATATTCCCAGCTTCTACCTGATAGGTAAGGACTCCAACCGTTGTTTCTGTTGGCCCGTAGTGATTGAGAATGTGGCAGGATGGAGCCAAGTTCTGGATTTTCTCAATCAAACCCCAACTAGATGCTTCCCCACCTAAAATTAATCGCTGACGAGGCAAAATAAATTCTGGTTGAGAGGATGACAGTAAAGCCGATAAATGCGAAGGAACAATTTTGAGGAAATCAACTGGATGCTGTTGAAAATATTGCGATAGTGCTTCAGCATCAGCAGCGCGATCTTTGGAGATGATATGCAGACATCCTCCCGTACACAAAGATGAAAATAAGACTGTATTTCCTAAATCCGCAGCAAAGGTAGAAACCATTGCAAAACTGGCACCATCGGGAAGATCCAATCTTTCACAAATGCCATTGAGATAGTTAAGAATTTGCCGATGTTCAATCGCAACACCTTTGGGTGTTCCCGTAGAGCCAGAGGTGTAAATTACATAGGCAAGATTCTCCGCTGTTACAACTGATTCTAAGTTGCGATCCGAAGGCTGCGCGGTAGCGCGATCGCTCTCTGGTTGCATTTCCGAGTCGGAATCTAAGCAGAAAACGGTAGCTCTCGAGTTGGGAAGGTTGGTGACTAACTGTTGTTGCGTTAACAACACCTTTGCCTGAGTATCTTGCAGGATGAACGCTAGGCGATCCGATGGCAAGGTGGGTTCAAGGGGGAAATAAGCTCCCCCAGCTTTCAGCACTCCCAACAGTCCAACAACCATCTCTAGGGAGCGTTCTAGATAAAGACCGACTAAAACTTCTGGTGCGACACCCAGCTTTCGCAAGGAATGAGCGAGTTGGTTAGCGCGTTGATTTAACTGCTGATAAGTGAGTTGTTCGCCTTCGTAAACCAGTGCGATCGCGTCCGGCGTTTTTTCAACTTGTTGCTCAAATCGTTGATGTATTCCCTGAAGTTGAGGAAAATCAATCTTTGTATTGTTGAACTCAATCAAAAGTTGCTGGCGTTCTACCTTGCTGAGAATTTCCAACTCGCTAATCGCAACATCTGGAGTTTCGAGGATACTATCAACCAAAGTAAGAAAATGTCCGGCTAAACGCTGAATATCCGTTTCAGCGAATAAGTTTGCGTCGTAGTGGAACTCGATACTCAAAGAGTCATCCCGCTCAACGCCAGCCAGTTTGATTTTGAAGCGGTCAATACAGGTGGAAAGCCGTTCAATTGAAAAGGTAACACCAGCAGCAGAACACTTAGCAAGTGACTGATTAAATTCAAAACAAACTGGAAAAAAGGATGAATCAGCCGAGGCATTCAAATCCCAGCTAAAGTATTCTTGCCATTGGTAAACTTCTTGCTGCGCCTGATGAACTTTTTGCAGTAAGTCAACAAATGAAAGCTTTGGTTCTAAATGGCTTTGAATCGGTAAATATTTGGCAAACAATCCCAGCGCTGATTCCAATTCCTCGTATTTTCGACCATCGAAAGCTGTCCCAATTACCAAACAGCCAGATTTGGTGAGCCGCCAAAGCAAAATTGTCCAGCAAGTCAGAAGGAATGACGACACAGTTGCATTCTTACTCACGAATGCTGTTATTTCGGCTACTCGGTCGGGATTGATTGTCTTTGTAATAAATCGCGGTTGAAAATTTGCTGGTTCTGAAACTAATTTTTCCAGCGGTAGGGCGATATTTAACAGTGCAGAAAAATCTTGCTTTTGCCAATAGTTTCGTCCGACTTCCGTATCTTCTCCTTCTAGTAATTCATTCTGCCATTCAGAGATATCGGCATACTGCATTATCTCATCGTCGAGTTCCGTACCGAGACAACAAGCAGCGTATGTACAACTAATTTCTTCTGCTAAATGCTGTAAAGTTGCAGCATCGGCACAAAGAGCCGGTAAATTAATCAGCAAAATATGCTTCTGCTCTGACAGAGTAATGAAGGATAGATGTAATAGCGAATCTCGCTCAAAATTGCAGTGTTCATTACTTATTTTGTTAAAGAGCGCTTCCAGTCGATTTTTTTGCTCTTGGATATTGCTAGAACTCAAATCAATAGATTGCCAGTTAATAGTGCTGCTATCTGAAATAACTTGTAGGGGAATCGTCATTCCCGGTAGACAGCGAAAATGGGTACGAAGAATTTCATATCGATTAACAATTTTTTGTAGGGAGGCCTTCAAAATCTCTACATTAAGAACGCCTTCAATTGAAAGAAAGCACTTCACTTGATAAGCTTGAAGTGAATCAAGCTGCTGCAAACCCCACAGGCGCTTTTGTTGAGGAGAGATTTGGAAGCCTTGAATGATTCCGTTTTGCATTTCTAGAACTTTATTATCCATTTTTAAAACTCATTTATTCTGGATTAAATATGTTTACTGCTAAAAGGTTCAGCCATACCTACAACAACTTTGCGCGAACCAATGAAGGGTGTTCTTCCATGAGCCGTTAACATATTGTCAAGCATCAGAATATCTCCTGCTTGCCAAGGAAACATCACCGTTTCTTGGCGATAAGCAGAGCGAATTTCCTCCAAAGCTTCCGGTTCAATCGGGGAACTATCTCCGTAATAAGTGTTGTAGGGAAGCTCAATTTCCGAAAATGCTAACAATGCTTGACGAACTTTTGGTTCTAGAGTTGATACGTGAAAGAAAGCTGCATGATTAAACCAAACTGTTTCGCCAGTTTTCGGGTGGTTAACTACCGCCGGACGAATTTGGCGAGTTCGCAGCTTGTCGCCTTCTTCCCACTCCATCTCAATACCGTTCTCATGACAGTATGCTTCGACAACGGTTTTATCTGAAGTTTGAAACGCTTTTTGCCAGGGAAGTCCGAGTCCACCGCTAAAGTTGCGAACATACATCACTTGTTTTTGCAGAAAGCGATCGCGTATCTGGACAGGAATGCGATCGCATACTTTCCGAATGTCCGCTATTGGCGTTTCTCCACCTTGTTCGGATGGCTTTACGCAGTGAAAGTAAACTTTTAAAGGCCAGGTATTGGCGTAGGAAAGTTCGCTGTGAAGAAAGATAGTTTGGTCGGCCGGATAGTCGGTGGAAGTATAAACATTGTCCTTCACCAGAGTCCGCGGCGACGAACCATCTTGATACGGTAAAAGTTTACCATCAGAAGTGGCTTTGACGAACTGCTCGAATACTTCAATCCCCTTAATTTTGAAGTTGCGGAAGAGTATTCCCCTGTACTTGAGAAGTTGAGTTTCTAGGAACGAACGATTATTCTGCGCCCAAGTAATTAAATCCAATCCGTCTACCATTGGTTCGATAACGAGCGGTAAAGGTTGGTTAGATTGTAGAGGTGCTGCTTTAATCAATTCATCCTCAGAGACAGTAATTGATTTTCTTTGGGCAGTTCCTACTTTTTTAAGGCTGAGTTTGGGCGATTCTGAGGGTTTCATTAGACTTCTTACAAAAGTGTGCTTTTTCCGTAGTACTGCCAGGAATTTAAATTCCTGGCTCATAGCCAAAGTCGGTTTAAAGCGACTAAATCTTGAATGTATTAGTCCGTTTTAATGGACTTCTGCTATTAGCTCGGAAATTTATTTCCGCGCGTTTCTATCCGTGCATTGCCTTGCGTTTGACTCGCTTTAACTTTTGCAGACTTGTCTGTGCTAGTTCTTTTTCTTGGGCGATTTGCTGTTGTTGTTCAGCTTGCGCGATCGCACTTGCAAGTTGTTCTAATCGAATGTTTGGTTGGGCCACGGCTTGTCGCAGAATAGCTTCTAAATTTCCGACGATTCGAGCAATCGTTGCAGCATCAAATAACTCGGCTTTGTACTCGAATGAGCCTTTCAAACCTGTGGGTGTCTCCGTTAAACCCAGCCTTAAGTCGTATCGCGCGATACCGCTGTAAAACTCAACTGGACCCAGGGTTAAATCTGGAAGTTTTACGTCTGGGATGGGGGCATTTTCCAGCGCAAACCAGACTTTAAATAAGGGAAATTCACTTTGTTTGCGATTGGGCTGTAACGCTTCTACTAGCTTTTCAAACGGCAAATCTTGGTGAACATAAGCGCCTAAAGTGACTTCGCGCACCCGCGCTAATAATTCTCGAAAGCTGGGATTTCCAGATAAATCAGTGCGGAGAACTAAAGTATTGACAAAGAAGCCAATTAGTGATTCTAGTTCAACGCAATCGCGATTAGCAATCGGCGAGCCGATGAGGATATCTTGCTGTCCCGTGTAGGCATAGAGCAAGGTTTTAAACGCCGCCGAAAGCGTCATAAATAAGGTAGCTCCTTCCCTCTGACTGAAAGCTTGAATTGCATCGCTCAAATCTTTGGGGAAAGCCAAATAATGGATAGCACCTCGATTTGACTGAACGGCGGATCTAGAGCGATCGCTCGGTAATTCTAAAACTGGTAAGTTTCCGCCTAACTGTTGTTTCCAATAACTTAAATGTTTTTCCAGTACCTCTCCCTGGAGATATTGCCGCTGCCAAACCGCAAAATCGGCGTATTGAATCGGTAATTCAGGCAGCACAGAAATTTCCCCAGTTGTAAACGCTTTGTAGAGTTCAGTCACTTCTTGCAGCAGCACCCCAATTGACCACAAATCGAAGATGATATGGTGCAGAACTAAAACTAAAATATGTTCTTCCTCACCGAGTTGCAGCAGTTGAATCCGAAACAGCGGTGCTTGAGTTAAATCGAAGGGTTGTAATGCTTCTTGGGCAATTAGTTGTTGAATTTTTACTTCTCGATCCGCCTCTGGAAAAGCTTGCAAGTCGATAATAGGAAATGTCACTTTCATAGCAGGAGCAATTTCTTGAATCGGTTGCCCTTCCATCACAAAACGGGTGCGAAATATTTCGTGTCGCCGCACAATTTCGTTAAAGCTTTGCTCTAGCGCCGCAATGTCTAATTGCCCTACCAGGCGAACTGGTGCAGGAATATTATAGTCAGGCGAACCGGGTTCCAGGTTATCGAGAAACCACAGCCGTTGTTGAGCAAAAGATAGCGGTAGTGGCTGATTCCGGGAAACACGCGGAATAGAACTAGAATCTAAACTTTGTTTTGCTTGCTGAGTTGAGGAAATTACTTCAGCTAATTCCGCAACAGTTGGTGACTCAAATAAAGTCCGTAGCGGTAATTCGAATTGGAATGTTTCTCGCAACCGGGAAGTTACTTGCGTAGCGAGTAGCGAGTGACCGCCTAATTCAAAGAAGTTATCAGAGGAACCTACCGGCTGCAGATTTAGAATTTGGGCATAAATATTGGCAACTGCTTGTTCAATTGGTGTACGTGGCGCAACAAAGGTTTTTTCCAGTTCTGGGCGGAATTGGCTGAGAGTAATAAGCGATCGCCTATCGATTTTACCATTCGGAGTTAGGGGAAATTCTTCCAACAAAATAAAGTTGGAAGGCACCATATATTCCGGCAGCTTTTCCTGTAAATAATCACGCAATTGAGGAACCAATTCACGAGTTAGTTTTCCTTGCAGCGGATTATTCGCATAGTTTCTCCAAGGTTTTACTTTGGCACTTGTTTCCAAGAATGCTAGAACTTTGTCTGGAGATGCTAATGTCTTTTGTACAAACACTACATCGTAATGGTCGCCGGAATAATTAAGGTGAATGCAGTAAGATAAGTCTTGACCTAGAGCCTGAATCTCATCCGGTTCAATTCCATATTGCGTATTGCTTTTTTGCAGTGATTTTCGCAAGTCTGCAACAGTTCCTCCCCCATCATTTTTAGCTAGCAATTCTAAAGTTTTCATCTCAAATACCAGACGCGCATTAGGAATTCCCGTGATTCCCAAAATCTCTGGGTTGGTTTCTTCCAGTAAGTGACGAATACCAAGAGTCGAATTTTGCTTCTGCCAATTTAGCCAAGGGAAATCTTGCAGACAATCGACTTCAGCGCCGATTCTAAGAATTACATCGTAGCGAAACTTGGTCAATTCATTCTGGTATTTACCTGGTTTTGGTTGAATTTGGACGTGACTAATTTTGGAAAATTCATGCTTCAGTGCTCTGAAAAATTCCGGATCGGTAATTAGTTCCTGCTCTTGTTGTAAGCGTTTTTGGATGCGCTGCCGTAATTCAGTTATAGAAAGGTTAGAGGGAGCTTGATGCAGTTGTACAGAAGCATGGAAAGCTTCTAATAGCGGCAAGCTACGCACATCCCCAATGAAGATAGAACCACCTGGCTTCACAGCATTTACAGCGCCTTCCAAGACGCGCAACAGATAGTCAGTGCTGGGGAAATACTGAATCACGGAGTTAATAATCACCACGTCGAAGGCACCCGCTTCTATTCCCTCAAAGTTATCTGCCAGTCGTCTATCTAGCGTTACCTGGGGCAGGTTTTGCGTTGTTAATTGCTGCTGAACATAGTCAAGTGCAGATTGAGAGAAGTCGGTGCCCAAGTAATGAGAACAATGAGGGCCAATGGGAAACAAAAGTAGACCCGAACCACAACCAATTTCAAGAACGCGAGAGGGTTTTAAGGCGAGAATTTGCTCAACAGTGCAGTCAACCCACATCCGCATTTCTTCGGCTGGAATTGGTAAGCCTGTATAGCTACTATTCCAACCACTAATATTCAAAGTATCTTCTTGAATATTGGAATTTTGGTGATAAGTCTTTTCAAAGACTGTTTCCCATTCCGATACCTGCTCAGAATGCCATTGTGTTTCTGGCAATTTATCTAAATCTTGAGGAAGTTGTTTTGTTGTCAAATAAGCAACAAGACGCTGAGTATTCAGGTCGTCCTCTTGAGCCAATACAACGGTTTGCTCAATCGCTGGATGTTTAGCCAATACAGCCTCAATTTCCCCTAGTTCGATGCGGAAGCCGCGAATTTTAACTTGATGGTCAATTCGACCTAAAAACTCTAGGTTGCCGTCAGGAAGATAACGAACTAAATCTCCTGTTTTGTAGAGGCGCAACCTCTCCCCCAATCCATCCCCTAGTAGGGCAGGGGCGTCAGGCTCCCCCTTCCTTCGTAGGGAAGGGGGCAGGGGGGTTAGGTTTTGATTAAATGGGTTGGCAATAAACTTTTCGGCTGTCAGTTCTGGACGATTGAGATAACCTCGCGCCAGTCCTGCACCGCCAAGATAGAGTTCGCCAGCAACGCCGATGGGGACAGGTTGTAGAGAGTTATCCAATACATAGACTTGTGTATTGGCAATCGGGCGACCAATAGGCGGAGTGCCTTGGCTACCGCGTTCGATTAAGGCGTATGTTGAATAGGTAGTATCTTCCGAAGGCCCGTAGAGATTAAATACCTGCTGGATGTGGTTTAGCTGATAGAGTTGCTGCACCAGGTGATTTGGCAGGGGTTCGCCAGCAAGATTCACGGTGCGGACTGTTGCGGGGATAGCGTTATCTCGGAGTAAGCACGCGATCGCACTGGGCACAGTATTGATTAACGTCACCCGATCCGCCACTGGTAAAGTCGGCAAATACAAGGCGTTTTCAGCCAGAATGACCGTACCACCACAGCTTAAGGGCACAAACAATTCAAAAACTGACAAGTCGAAGCAGATAGAAGTAGAAGCCAAAACCCCTGCCATATCCGCTGGTGTAAACACTGTTTTCGCCCAATCAATTAGCGCCACAGTGTTGTAATGTGCGATCGCAACCCCTTTCGGTTTGCCAGTAGAACCAGAAGTATAAATGATGTAGGCGAGGTTATCTGCGCTTACTTGAGTGGCAGGATTTTCCGGGTTTGACTGAGCAATCATGTCCCAGTCAGAGTCTAGAGAAACAACCTTCGCATTGTGTTTAGGAAGACTCTCAATCAGTTGCTGTTGCGTCAACAATACCGATGCTTGCGTATCCTCTAACATGAACGCTAAGCGTTCTTGGGGATACTTGGGATCTAGCGGTACATAAGCACCACCTGCTTTGAGAATCCCCAAAAGTCCAATCACCATTTCCAAAGAGCGTTCCATGCAGACGCCAACCAAAACTTCTGGTTTCACGCCGAGTTTTTGCAGGTAATGCGCTAATTGATTCGCTCGACTATTGAGTTCGGTATAAGTTAGCTGTTGATTATCAAAAATTACCGCAACCGCATCAGGTGTCTTTTGTACCTGTTGTTCAAATAACTGATGAATCGATTGTAGAGATGCGATTAATCGTGTCTCTACATTATCCTGCGCCTGAATATTGTTCCAGTCCAACAACAACTGATACCGTTCTGCGGCGGTCAAAATTGGTAAGTCGCCAAGACGCTGATTAGGATTAGCTGCAATACTTTCCAACAATGTTTGGAAATGCCCCAGCATCCGAGTAATTGTGGCGGCATCAAAACGGCGATCGTCGCATAAAATCCTGATCGACAATTTCGCTCCCGTTCCTGCCATGATGGTTAGGGGATAGTTTGTCTTCTCAAAAATCCGCAAATTGTCTATCTTCAGGTTCCGATTCTCTTCCCATTGCTCAGGCTCGACGGGATAGTTTTCTAAGGTGACAATGCTCTCAAAGAAAGATACGTTGGCAGGAATTTCACTCCATCCCTGAATTTTGACGAGAGGGCTATACTCGTACTGACGCATTTCTGCTTGTTGAGCCTGAAAACGATTTAACCAGGGCAAAAGTTCGGCTTCGGGATTGACATATACCCGCATTGGCAAGGTGTTGACAAACATCCCGACAATCGATTCCACCCCCACTAAATCGGTTGGACGCCCAGAAGAAATCGCCCCAAAAATTACATCCTGTTCGCCACTGTAGCGACTCAGCAGAATCGCCCAGGCTCCTTGCACTAAGGTGTTAATCGTTAAGCGATGCTGACGTGCTAAGGCTTCCAGAGCAGCGCTGACAGCCTGCGATAGCTTCATTTGCTGCTCGTTCTCGTTGTTTTCTAGACTCGCCTGATTGTGCATCCGGTCTAGTCCTAGAAGAGTCGGTGCGGTAAAGCCTTGCAGTGTCTTTCTCCAGAATGCTTCCGCTTTCGACAAATCTTGCTGCTGTAGCCAGGTAATGTATTCCCGGAAGGGACGGGGGCGTTCTAGGTGTAATTCTTGACCTTGGCAGAAGGCTTGATAAAAGGCGTAAACTTCCTGAAATACCAGGGGACCCGACCAACCATCTAAAAGGATGTGGTGATGGCTCCAAACCACTTGATAGGTATCATTTGCCAACCGAATCAAGGCGAGACGCATCAAGGGGGCTTGGGAAAGGTCGAAATCGCGATCGCGATCTGCCTGCAAAAACATTTCTAAGCGTTCTGCTTGCAACTCCTGCGAATGCCGCCAATCTTGTTCCTGCCAAATTAGTTCAGCTTGGCGGTACACCACTTGATAGGGCTTTTCCAAATCTTGCCAAAAGAAGGCAGTCCGCAAAATCGGATGTCTGTCGATTACGCTTTGCCAAGCTTGCTTAAACGCCAAGGCATTAAAATCTCCTTGCACCGTCCAGCTATACTGCTCGAAATACATTCCCGATTCCGGGGCGTACAGCGTATGAAACAGCAACCCCTGCTGCATCGGTGAAAGTTCGTAAATGTCTTCTAGATTTTCAACTTTCATGGCGGCTGCCTTTGGTAGATTGACTAATTTGGGCAAGCAACTTATCGAAGTCGCTGGTACTAGCTTTGGCGGCGATAAAGTCTGAGGGAGTGTAGCCACCTGCTTCTGGAGATTGACAGTGGGTAATAAGCGATCGCAACGCCTCTATATATCCCTCTGCCAGTCGCTGCACTGTTTCCCGGCGATGTACCGATTCGCTAAAACTCCATTCCAGGCGCAGTTGACCGACTGCAACTAATCCATTAATTTCTAATAGATAGGCTCGGCTTCCCCGTGGGCTGTAAAGGTTTCCAGTAGATTCAGAGGCGATTTTAAATAGCGAGGATGGCGGTAAACTTTGGTCGAATTGACCAAGATAGTTGAAAGTTACCTCCGCTTGAGGCAATGCTTTTAGTGCCAAGGCGACTTCTTCGCTGCTGAGGTAGCGCAACACACCATAGCCAAAGCCACGATTGGGAATCCGGCGGAGTTGTTCTTTAACTGCTTTTAAAGCTTCTCCGGGTTTGCAATTTTTACCTACATTCAGCAGCACAGGAAAGACTGAAGTAAACCAGCCTACAGTGCGGGATAAATCGATTGATTCTGAGAACGTCTCTCGTCCGTGTCCTTCCAGATCCACGAGAACCGAATCCATCCCCGTCCATTGTGAAAAAGCTTGTCCCAAAGCGGTTAGTAACACATCGTTTATTTGGGTGTTATAAACCTTGGGAACCTCTTGTAATAGAGCTTGAGTTTCTTCTTGACTCAAGCTAACGGATACAGTTTGAGCCGTATCCATTGTATTGATTCCGTTAGCATCTATTCCGTTAGCATCTATTCCGTTAGCATCTATGGGTAAGCAAGAAATCGGTTTTTGCAATTCTGTTAGCCAATAATTTAGTTCTTGCTTTAATGCGGCTGAATTTGCATATTCTCGTAGTTGTTCAGACCACTGTTTAAACGAAGTTATTTTAGGCGGAAACTGAATTGATTTGCCTTGACTGATTTGTTCGTAACTTGTCTGTAAATCTTCAAGTAAAACTCGCCAGGAAACACCATCAACCGCTAAGTGATGAATGACAATTAGTAAACGGTTCGGCTGATTGTCGCCAAGCTCAAATAAAGCTACTCGAATCAGCGACCCTTCAGATAAATTTAAGCTAGCTTGAAGTTCATTAGCCGTATCTTCAATCGCTTGTTTTTGCTGAGTTGCTGACAGGTTAGAAAAATCAAGTTTGATGAGTGGTATTACTTCATCAACATCAGCGTGAAACTGTTGCCAACCGGATGCATCCTTAACAAAGCGCAATCGAAGTGCATCGTGATGTCTCAGTAATGCCTGTACTGACTTCTCTAACCAAGTAACATTCAATTTTTGCCTGGTTTCTAGCAAAACTGCCTGGTTCCAGTGGTGAGCATCGAGTAGATTTAGCTCAAAAAACCATTGTTGAATGGGTGTTAAAAATACCGTTCCAGTTACGATGCCTTGTTCCGCTTCAATTGTCGTCTGCGTCGTCCCTGCTACCGCCGCTAACTCTGCGATTGTTTGATATTGAAAAATCTGTTTTGGTGTTAGTTGTAGCCCAACATCACGCGCTTTAGAGATTATCTGAAGACTCAAGATCGAATCTCCACCTAACTCGAAAAAGTTATCGTGAATGCCAATTTTATCAACTCCCAGAACCTGCGACCAAACTCTTGCGAGAACTTCCTCGGTGATGGTTTGAGGTACCGTATAAGCTGCTTCGACTTGGGAACGAGTGGGATCGGGAACTGGAAGCGATCGCCTATCTAATTTGCCATTAGGTGTTAGTGGTAAAGTCTCCAACACCACAAAAGCCGATGGCACCATATAATGCGGTAGCTTTTCCTTAAAAAAACCACGCAATTCTTTAATTAATTCTGAATCTTGTAGGGACGTGCAGCCGTGCGTTTGCCTTAATTCAACATTACTAATATTCCTCACTATATAAGCAATCAAGCGTTGGTTTCCAGGTTCATTCTCGCCAGCTAAAACCACAGCCTCACGCACCGCAGGATGTTGACTTAACACCCCCTCAATTTCTCCTAGCTCAATCCGGTAGCCGCGAATTTTTACTTGATAGTCAATTCTGCCAATAAACTCA
The DNA here is from genome assembly GCF_014695825.1 of Coleofasciculus sp. FACHB-542. Classification (NCBI taxonomy): domain Bacteria; kingdom Bacillati; phylum Cyanobacteriota; class Cyanophyceae; order Coleofasciculales; family Coleofasciculaceae; genus Coleofasciculus; species Coleofasciculus sp. FACHB-542. The sequence continues at coordinate 37,556 of NZ_JACJPB010000008.1, forward strand.
ATATTCCCATCAGGCAGAAACCGCGCCAAATCTCCAGTTCTATAGAGACGGGACTCTGGCTCATTACAGATTTCTTGTCCCCCCTCTCCGCAAGCGGAGAGGGGGCTAGGGGGTGAGGTTCTGACTCTAAAAGGATTAGAAATAAACTTCTCTTGTGTCAACTCAGGACGGTTGAGATAACCCCGCGCCAAGCCAGCACCGCCAACGTACAATTCGCCAGGAATGCCGACAGGTAGTGGCTGTAAATGGGAGTCTAAGATGTAAAGCTGAGTGTTGGTAAAGGGACGCCCAATTGGTACTAACTGCTCACTCGATAAATTAGACGTCCCTTCAAAATAAGAACTATCAATCGTGGCTTCTGTCAAGCCAAAAGAGTTAATCAGTCGCGTCTGACTTCCACAAAATTTGCGATTTCTTTCATACTCTCGTACATACCAACTATCAGAGCCGCAAATTAGCAGCCGCATAAAATCGAGACGTTTTTTGTTATCTTCTACATATTGAACTAAACCCCTTAAAACAGCCGGAACAAATTCCGCACAATTCACTTTTTCCTGGATCATCAACTCATAAAGCTTTGGCGGCTCTAGTAAGAATTCGCGGGGACACAGAACCAACTTCCCACCAGAACATAAGGCGCGAACGAAGTCTCCTGTAAATACATCAAAGGAGAAATTCGCCATCTGAAGGTGACAACTTGATGCAGCGCGAAGTTGATAAGTTTCTTCCCAAGCTAGATAGATACTAACCAGGCTGCTATGCTGAATCATCACTCCTTTAGCTTTGCCAGTAGAACCGGAGGTATAGATGATATATGCCAGGTTCTCGGCAGCCACTTTGGTAAGTGGATTCTTGGTACTATTTTGTGAAATTACCTCCCAATCTGCATCCAGAGACACAACTTTTGCTTCATGTTGAGGCAGACTCTTTAACAACCAATTTTGAGTCAGCAACACAGGCACTTGGGTATCTGACAACATGAAAGCTAAGCGGTCTGAAGGATACGCAGGGTCTAGCGGTACATAAGCGCCCCCCGCTTTGAGAATGCCTAAAATTCCGACGATCATCTCTAGGGAGCGTTCTACACAGATGCCAACCAAAACTTCTGGTTTGACCCCTAATTTTTGCAAGTGATGCGCTAGTTGATTCGCCTTTACATTGAGTTCTGCATAAGTTAGTTGTTGGTTCTCAAATACAACGGCAACTGCATCTGGTGTCTTCTCTACCTGCGCTTCAAATAACTGATGAATACAGAGATTTTGAGAGTAATTCGCTTGGGTGTCATTCCAGTCAACTAGCAACTGATGCTGTTCGGCTTCTGTTAGTAATGGCAAGTGTGATAGGGGGCGATCGCAATCAGCAACAATACCTTCCAGCAAGGTTTGAAAATGCCCCACCATGCGAGTAATCGTGGTTGCGTCGAACAAATCGGTATTGTACTCAAACGAGCCAATCAGTTCTTCTCCCCGTTCGACCATATCCAGGCTCAAATCGAACTGTGCAGTGCCGCTGTCCACTTCCAAGGGAGTTAGGGTTAGTCCCGATGCTAGCTGCATGGCTGGCATCGGAGCGTTGTTAAGAGCAAACCACACTTGAAATAGAGGATTTTGGCTCAAATCTCGCTCTGGTTGGAGTTCTTCTACTAGCTTTTCAAAGGGCAAATCCTGGTGAGCATAAGCACCTAACGTTACTTCCCGAACTCGATTTAGTAACTCTTTGAAAGTGGGATTACCACTTAAATCTGTTCGCAGCACCAAGGTATTGACAAATAACCCAATTAGTCCCTCAACTTCCTCTCGATTGCGATTAGCGATCGCGCTCCCCACAATCAGGTCATCTTGGTTTGTGTAGCGGTGTGCTAGCGTCTTGAATGCCGCCAGCATTGTCATAAACAAAGTCACACCCGTTTGCTGACTTAGAGATTTGAGCGCTGCTGTCAAGGTTTTGGAGAGGACAAAAAATTGCTTTTTCCCCGTGTAAGACTGAATAGCAGGTCGAGGGCGATCGCTTGGCAGTTGCAGCACTGGCAAAGAACCGCTCAATTGTTGTTTCCAGTAATTAAGCTGAGTTTCCAAAACTTTCCCCTGAAGCCAGTCGCGCTGCCAAACAGCAAAGTCTGCATACTGAATTGGAAGTTCCGGAAGCGGTAAGGGGTTGCTATTAGAAAAGGTTTCGTAAAGTGCTGCCATTTCTCGCAGAAACACACCCAAAGACCAACCATCCGAGATGATATGGTGCATGGTCAGTAGCAACACATGATCTGCTTCATCTAGTCGTAACAGCGTGACTCGCCACAGAAGAACTTTAGTTAAATCAAAAGGTTGTTGGATTTCCTCATTTGCTCTTGCATAAATCTCAGCTTCTCGCTCACTTGCAGGTAGCGCTGTTAAATCTACAATCGGCAAGTTTAGAGTCAAGCTGGCTCGGATAACTTGCACTGGCTGACCATCTTCAACCGCAAACGTCGTCCGCAAAGCTTCATGGCGTTGCACCATTTCATTGAGACTTTGCTCCAAAGCAGCAATGTTCAGCTTCCCTGTAAGGCGGACAGCGGCAGGAATGTTGTAGAAAGGACTGCCTGGTTCAAATTGATCCAGAAACCACAATCTTGCTTGTGCAAAAGAAGTCGGAAGAACGAAAATATCGTCTTCTTGAATGTCTGTTGTAGCATCCCAGGAAGAATGCAATGTCATCGTTTACTCTCCCTTTTTTGATTGATTATGGGAACCGCGTCGAGCCGTTCTGAAAATTGGCTGAATCGCCGCTTCCTGAGCATCAGCGTTACTCTCTTTGGTTTGTGAAATGCTTTCAGCAAGTCCAGCAATTGTTGGCAACTCAAATAGATTTCGCAAAGGAATTTCTACTTGAAATGTGCGACGCACCTTAGAAATCAGTTGAGTTGCGACTAAAGAGTTACCGCCTAACTCAAAGAAGTTGTCGTGAATGCCTACCCGCTCAAGGTCGAGAACTTCAGCCCAAAGTTGCGCTAGTTTTTCTTCAAACGGATTCCGGGGAGGTATATAAGCAACTGTTGATAAAGATAGATTTTTCGGTGCAGGTAATGCTCGACGTTCGATTTTGCCATTTGCAGTTAAAGGTAACGCCTCTAAAAACATAAACGCAGATGGCACCATATAACTCGGCAGTTTCTGCTTCAAGAAGTCCCGTAGATCGTGAATGTCGGGTGCTTGTTCTTTCGGCACAATGTAAGCGACTAAACGCTTGTCACCTGGGTTATCCTCCCGCAACAAAACTACTGTTTCTCGTATAGCTGGGTGCTGCATTAGCGCTGCTTCAATTTCTCCCAGTTCGATGCGGAAACCCCGCAGTTTTACCTGATTGTCAATCCTGCCAAGAAACTCAATGTTGCCATCAGGTAGATAACGCGCCAAATCTCCAGTTTTGTATAAGCGACTCTCCCCCAAAGAGTCCCCTGCTAAGGAATCGGGCTGAATCGTTAGGTTTTTAAACGGATTAGGAATAAACTTCTGTTGTGTCAAATCAGGACGATTGAGATAGCCTCGCGCTAAGCCAACGCCGCCGATGTGGAGTTCCCCAGGTACACCGACTGGGACAGGTTGCAGGTGCCTATCGAGGATATAAAGTTGAGTATTCGCGATCGCGCGACCAATCGGAACGATAGGGAGTTCGCTTTCCCGTTGACAAGCCCAATACGTGACATCAATGGCTGCTTCCGTTGGACCATAAAGATTGTGTAATTGGGCGTCCAACCGCGCAAAGAACCGTTGTTGAAGTTCGTAGGATAAAGCCTCACCACTGCAAATCACTCGTTTGAGACATTGACATTTTTGCACTTCCAACTCTTCTAGGAAAATCTGAAGCATTGGCGGCACAAAATGAATCGTAGTGATTTCTTCCTGGGCAATCAGCTCCACTAAATAAGCGCTATCTTGATGTCCTCCTGGTTTAGCGACAACCAGACGAGAACCCGTTATCAAAGGCCAAAAGAATTCCCATACAGAAACATCAAAGCTGAAGGGGGTTTTCTGTAAAACTCGGTCAGTTTGTGTTAGTTGATAAGTATCTTGCATCCACAATAAGCGATTGCAGATACCGCGATGGGTATTCATCCCCCCTTTGGGAGTTCCTGTGGAGCCAGAGGTATAAATAACGTAAGCTAAATTTTCTGCCGTCACCCTGCTAGAAGGATTTTCTAAGCTCTCTTGGGCAATGATTTCCCAATCTGTATCGAGACATAAAACTTGAGCATTGTGTTTGGGAAGATTTTCAACTAAATGCTGTTGAGTTAACAGCACGGGAACCCCAGCATCTTCTAGCATAAAAGCTAGGCGTTCTGGAGGATAGAATGGATCTAGCGGAACATAAGCTGCACCTGCTTTCAGAATGCCAAGTAGTCCCACCACCATTTCTAGGGAGCGTTCCATACAAATACCAACCAAAACTTCTGTTTTTACGCCTAGCTTTTGCAAGCGATGCGCTACTTGGTTAGCTTGTTGATTTAATTCCCGATACGTTAATTGTTTTCCTTCAAAAACAACAGCAATATTATCTGGTGTTTTTTCTACCTGAGCAGCAAATAATTGATGGAGACACGCATCTTTCGGGTAGTCAACTTGAGTGTCGTTCCATTCTACGAGTAACTGATGTTGTTCTTGCTCAGAAAGCAGAGTGGATAACTCATAACGTGCCGAAGGTTGGCTTACCATGACTTCAAGAGTCTTAGCGTAATATCCCCTAATCGCCTCTCTTTCCTCTTGAGAAAATGAGGCTTGATATTCCAGCTTTACTTGAACGCGATCGCTTACCGGATTCAAGACAAAATTAGCAATTAAAGCAAAATTTGTTTCCTCAAAAAATGCTGCATCTACTATCTCAATCTTTTCCAAACCTAAAAAACTTTCATAAACATGAAAATGCGTAAAGTTAAAAGCTGTTTCAAAAAGCAACTGCCGATTCAAGACTTTCTGCAATTCTGGTAGAGGATAACGGCGAAAAGGAAGCAATTCCCGCTCAGAAGCAAAGGTTTGTTTTACCAAGTCTATCCAGGTTCCTCCTGGCAATTCTTGACAAAAGGGTAGGGTGTTTAAGAAAAGTCCGATAACCTTTTCACCATCTTCTTTTTCTAGTCTGCCATTAGAGACTAACCCAGTTAAAACGGCTGATTGACCGCTCAATAAACTTAATACTCGCAGATGTGCTGCAAGCAGAACACTTTTTAGGGGAACGCCTGCGGATTCAGCGAGTTGCTTTAAACCTGAGGAAGTCTCAGAAGAGAGGAAAATTTCCTCCGCGCAGGATTTCTTTTGATGCGTTTCTTCAGTGGGAGGAAACCAGCGAGGCAGTTTAGTAATCGTGCTGTCTTTTAACTTTTCGCTCCAAAAGTGGCGGCATTCCTCGGAAGCGATCGCTTCCCGTTCTAAAGATACAAAGTCTCGGAAATGACTAACGGGTGATGGCAAAACTTCCAGCGTTTCTTCGCCTTCTAGCAAGGCAGAATACTGTTGAAACAACTCGGAGAATAAAGAAGCGACACTCCAACCGTCGAGAATCGCATGGTGGAAGCTGAGAGTAAGTTGAAAGGTTGCCTCACTGCGGCGATGTACGTGAAATTTCAGTAGCGGCGGACGAGTCCAATCAAAGTTTCGGCTTTTTTCGATTTCAAACCAGTGAGTGAGTGCATCTGCTTCAGAATGACGCCAATCCTCTACTTGCAGAGGAACTTCAACTGTCTGATGAACAAGTTGTAGAGGATCTTTGAAAGTAGTTAAATCGAAGCAGGTGCGTAACACTGCATGACGACTGATTAGATATTTGATAGCTGTTCGCAATGCTTCGAGGTCAAAAGTTGCTTGCACCTGGAAGCTTACAATGTCGTGATAAACTGCTGTTTCTGGGCTGTATTCGCTATGGAACAGCATCCCCGCTTGCAACTTGGTGAGGGGATAGGCGTCCTCGATTCCATTGGGTAATTTTTGACGATCTGCTTCCGAAATCAGGCTAAAAGGTGCAACGGGAGCAGTCTTTTCAATTTCACTTGCTTCTAGATGTGGTGCAAGTTCAGAAATCGTCTGATATTGGAAGAGTTGTTGTATAGAGAAATTTAAGCCTCGGTTTTGCACAAGCGATCGCACTTGTATACTCCGAATTGAATCTCCACCCAAAGCAAAGAAGTTGTCGTGGATGCCAACTTGCTCCAGGTTGAGAACTTCGCGCCAAACTTCCGCTAACACCTGCTCTGCGGGCGTTCTAGGTGCCACAAACGCATCGTCTAAGTTGGGTCTGGCTACCCCCGGAGATGGCAATCCTTGACGATCTACCTTGCCGTTGGGAGTGAGCGGTAAAGACTCCAAAGTCACAAAGGCAGATGGGATCGAATACTCTGGCAGTTTCTGTTGTAAGTAAGAGCGCAATTCGCTAACTGTGGGGACTGCTGCTGATTTAGGAACAACATAAGCCACCAATTTAGGTCCCGATTCATCTTCCCGAATTAGCACCACCACGTCTCGAATTTGGGGGTGCTGTGCTAACACCGACTCGATTTCTTCCAGTTCAATCCGAAAGCCTCTGAGCTTGATTTGGCGATCGCATCTTCCCAGATACTCAATCGTGCCATCAGTTCGGTAACGCGCCAAATCCCCCGTTTTATAAAGGCGCGACCTCTCCCCCAGCCCCTCTCCTGCTAGGAGAGGAGAGCCGGACTCCCCCTTCCCTCGCAGGGAAGGGGGTTGGGGGGTTAGGTCTTTAAACGGATTCGGAATAAACTTCTCTGCTGTCAGTTCTGGACGATTTAAATACCCTCGCGCCACTCCTGCACCGCCGATATGTAGCTCACCAATTACGCCAATCGGGACAGGTTGCAGATTCTTATCCAAAATATAAAGTTGCGTATTCGCAATCGGACGACCAATCGGAATCGATCCAGATTGATACTTGCCTAAAGGAACTTGATAAATGCAGCATCCCACAACAGTTTCTGTAGGCCCATATTCATTTACCAATACAGTATCCGGAGCAAATTTTTGCCAAAATTCAAGGCTTTGAGCTAAAAGATTTTCGCCGCCAATGATAAAGGCTTTAGTTTGACTCGCCGCTTCTTCTGGTGTTAACTGATGACGCAGCAAATCTAACTGAGCCGGGGTAATTTTAACTAAACTAAAGTCACTACCCTGCCGTAGCGCCATACTCAAAGCTTCGATACCCTGCACTTCAGACAGCAAGATTACCCGATTCCCCACTAATAAAGGTGAAAATAACCCGGTAATCGTCATATCGAAGCTCAGGGAAGAGTGAACTGGAGTGCCTTTCCCAGCTTCGACGGCGTAAGCTTGCGAACACCAACTTAAGTAATTAACCAGTCCTCGATGGGGAATCAAGGTTCCTTTTGGCTTACCTGTGGAACCGGAAGTATAGATGACGTAAGCGAGGTTATCGGCGTTAACTTCTCTGGCTGGACTGGCTATACTTTCTTGAGCAATGCAATCCCACTCTGCATCTAAACAAATAACTTTAGCGGTGTGGTGAGGTAGCTTTTCGACCAAATGCTGTTGAGTTAACAACACGGGCATCTGAGCGTCAGACAGCATGAAAGATAGGCGCTCTTGGGGATAGGAGGGGTCTAACGGCACATAAGCTCCCCCTGCCTTGAGAATGCCGATGAGTCCGACCATCATCTCCAAAGAGCGTTCTACACAGATGCCAACCAGAGATTCCGTTGTTATCCCCTGTTTTTGCAGATAATTCGCCAGTTGGTTCGCACGTTCATTTAATTGTTTGTAGGTGAGATGTTGCTCTTCAAATGCGAGGGCGTTCGCGGAGCGTGCGGTTAGCGCGATCGCATCCGGTGTTTTCTCGACCTGCTGTTCAAACAATTGATGAAAGCAGCTATCGGCAGGGTAATCAGTCTGAGTCTGATTCCACTCCACCAACAACTGATATCTTTCAGCCTCCATCAATAAGGGCAAATCCGACAAACGCCGATCGGGATTCGCCACAATACCTTCTAGCAGCGTTTGAAAATGCCCCAGCATCCGAGTAATCGTGGCTTCATCAAACAAGTCAGTGTTGTACTCTAATGACCCTGTTAGTCCTTGTTCGGTATCCGTTATCTCTAGGGTCAAATCAAACTTCGCTGTGCCAGTTTCCACCTCCAAAAGGCTCAAACTCAGACCTGGTAACTGCAACGCTGTTTTAGGGGCAGTGTGGAGGGCAAACATCACCTGGAACAGGGGTGTATAACTGCGATCGCGACTTGGCTGTAGTTCCTCTACCAGCCTTTCAAAGGACAGATCCTGGTGAGCATAGGCTTGTAGCGCCACTTCTCGCACCCTCGCCAGCAATTCTCGAAAACTTATGTTTTCAGACAGCAGCGTGCGTAAAACTAGCGTGTTGACAAAAAACCCAATCAGATTCTCCGTTTCCCTCTGGCTACGATTGGTCATGGGAGCGCCAATCGAGATGTCTTCCTGCCCCGTATAGCGGTAAAGCAGCGTGTTAAAAGCCGCTAATAGCGTCATAAACAGCGTGCTTTCTGACTGCTGACTCAACGTTCTCAGCGATAAGGCAAGCGGTTGGGAAATGGTGAAAAATTGCCTAGCGCCCTTAAAAGTATTAACAGTTGGTCGCGGTCTATTTGTAGGCAGTTCCAGAATTGGGGAAGCACCCGTTAATTGCTGCTTCCAGTAGTTAAGCTGAGTTTCTAGAACTTCTCCCACAAGCTGCTGTCGTTGCCATGCAGCAAAGTCGGCATACTGAATCGGAAGCTCAGGCAAAGGTGAGGGCTTGCCTTGAGAAAAAGCTTCATACAATGCTGCCAATTCTTGAATAATCACACCACGAGACCAACCATCAGAAACGATGTGGTGCATCGTGAACAGCATTAGGTGTTCTGTCTCACTCAGCTGCAACAGCTTCACTCGCAGCAGTGGTTCTTGTGATAGGTCAAAAGGTCGTTGCGCTTCCTCCTTTTTCACATCTTCTAATAACTGCTGCCGTTCGTTTTCAGGCAAATCCCGCAAATCAATTACGGGCAGATTTAACGCCAAATCTGAAAGCTTTTCCTGCACGGCTTGCCCCCCCACCGCTCTAAAACGGGTTTGCAGAACTTCGTGGCGTTGCCGAATTTGATTCAGGCTTTGTTCCAGCGCTTTTACATTCAAAAATCCTGTCAATCGTATAGCGATGGGGACGTTGTAAATAGGGCTATCTGGCTCTAGCTGATGAAGAACCCACAGCCGTTGCTGATGAAAAGATAAAGGCAACGACTTGGAATCTTTTCGTTGAGAAATTGCTTGGGTTTTAACAGGAGTCAAACCCTTTTGTTTAAGTCGTAGTTCTAGTAACGCCCGTTGTTCCGGAGATAAAGCAGCAATTCTTTGAGAAATATTATTCATAATTAATCACCTATAAAAGCTTAGTGCTTGAAAAAGAAGTGAGAGCATATAGCATTTCCATTTGATTCGTGAGATTTTTTAAACGAACCGCAGAGGACGCCGAGGGCGCAGAGGAAAGAGAAGAAGAGAGAAGATGAGTTCGCGAATCAAATAGGATTGCTATATAGCACCATAAACAATTTGTAAGATTTTCCATTTCTCTTCCTCTCTTCCTGGGCGCTCTTTGCGTCTTGGCGGTTCGTTCACAAAGATAATGTTCGCAAATCAGATATAACCGATCTAATTTTTATGCTTGCTAACGAAAGCTTGCTTGTGATTCTTTAGCAACCAGCGCTTGTATTTCATCCAAAGAGAGATTTTCCACCTCCACTAACATCTTCTCAATCTCCGCCATTTGTTCTAGATTAGGCTGCTTTTCGGCAATCACAGTAGCGAGTTCAGCAATTGTAGAAGCTTCAAAAAGGAGAGTACGCAACGGTAATTCCAATTGGAAAGTTTCACGCAGTCGGGAAATCGTTTGTACAGCCAGTAAAGAATGTCCGCCCAACTCAAAGAAGTTGTCGTAAATTCCCACCTTTTCAATTCCTATCAGTTCTTGCCAGATATTAGCGATACCTTGCTCAATCTCATTACGAGGAGCAACATAGGCATTTGCTTGCAGGGGTCTGGGATGTCTTGTTGTCGATAATTGACTAGAATTCTCTGATTCTTGAGCGACAGGAATTGATGAATGAAAGTTATTATTCTGCTCAATTGCATCTGAAAAATTTTGCGTAGAAAGGATAACTTGAGGAAGGGGATTTCCCAAAATTCGGCTCAAGGCATCTACGCCTTCTGTGGGTAAAATCCCATTTTTCAAACTTTCTTCGCGCCACTGTTTGAGCTTTTCAGGAACAGCAGTATTTACCGCCATACCGACTTCTTGCCACGCATCCCAGTTAATTGAGATTGTGCGAACAGATTTAAAAGGATTGTGGTGAGTAAAGGCGTCTAAAAAGGCATTGGCAGCACTATAGTCTACCTGTCCAAATCCGCCTTGGATTGAGCTAAGGGATGAACAGAGAATCACGAAGTCTAAATTGACATCCTTGAGGACATTATTTAGCACCAAAGTTCCCATCACTTTCGGAGCAAAAACGCTTTCTACAACTTCTGGTGTTTTGAGTTGAATCATGCCACCACCCGCAACTCCGGCGGCGTGGATAACCCCGTGAATCTCACCAAAACGTTCTAGGGATTGCGCGATCGCATTCTGCATTTGTTCATCATTCGCAACATCGGCAGCGACTACCAGCACCTCAGCGCCGAATGCTTCTAATTCCTGCAATTTCTGAATCTTGCGGCTGGTAGGATCGAGTGCATCATGCGTTGCTAGCCATTGCTGCCACTGCTCTTTTGCAGGCAGTGCAGAACGTCCGATTAGAATAAGCTTGGCTTGTACTGTCTTGGCGAGGTATTCGGCGAAGACTAAGCCCATCCCTCCCATGCCACCTGTGATGAGATATACTCCCCCTTGTCGTAACCGGGTTTGGCTGGCTTTTTCTAGCGGGATTGGCTCAAATGTCTGAACCCAGCGATGATTGCCACGGTAGGCAATCATCGAGTCTTTTGAGTCTGCCCCTAGTTCTGCTAACAGTTGCTCTACTAAGCTGTTGGTTCCTGATTCCGAGATCGCCACATCAACTTGACGACAATTGATGTGAGGATACTCTTGAGGAATGACTTTGCATGAACCAATGATGGTTGCTTTTTCAGGACACAATAGCTCGTCGCCAATAATGTCATGAAGATTGTTACTGGCAACTAGAAGTTGAATGGAATTGCTAACAGGTTGTTGTCCTAGCGCTGGCGCTAAATAAATCAAACTGTAGAAACCGAGATTTTGGCTGGTTTCCAAGGACTGCGGCGGTGATTGCGTGATACTCCAGAGATGCGCGATCGCATTCGGGGCTTTCCCTTGTTCCCGCACGGCTTGAATCAAGGCGTAATAATCATCCTGGCAAGCGGGATTAATCGTGTAAGCGTTGCTATCAAGTTGCTTAAATTGCTCTCCAACCCGGACAGAAATCGCATCTTGTCCAGCTTGTTGCAATCGTTGGACGATTTGAGAACCGATCCCACACTCATCAACAAAAACCAGGTAGCAAGCAGATGAAATCTCTCCCGTTTTGACCAGGGGGATTTTCTTCCAAGAAGGAACATAAAACCAGTCAGTAATATCCGATTTCCCTAGCTTGCTTTCACCTGGACTAATTGCTGGGACTTCGGTTTGGGGTTCAATCCAGTAACGCTGACGTTCAAACGGGTAAGTCGGTAAAGGCACGCGGTGACGTTGTTCGCCAGCATAAAAACCAGACCAATTCACCGAGACTCCTGCTAGCCAAAGCCGCCCTAAGATATTGAGTAAAAAGGCAATATCTGAGTTTTGCTCCTGGGGATGGCGTAACGAAGGTAATACCACTTGCCCAATTGCTTGATGAGAATGCTGTTTAGCAAAGGTACATAAATTACGCCCCGCACCAACTTCTAAGAGGATGCGATTTGGCTGTTGCAGTAATGTAGAAATTCCCTCAGAAAAACGTACTGTCTGCCGTAGATGCGTTGCCCAATAACCGGGATCTGTGGCTTCTGCTGCTGTAATCCAAGTTCCCGTAACGTTGGAGATAAAGGGAATCTGAGGAGGATTCAGTTTAACTTTTTTCACTTCCTCAATGAATGGCTCCAATATAGAATCCATCATCTGGGAATGAAAGGCATGAGAAGTATGCAAACGCCGACACTCGACACCTTTCGCCGTGAGTTGCGCTTCAATTGCATCTACAGCGTCAAGGGTTCCGGAAACGACGCACAAGGAAGGTGCGTTAGTGGCGGCTAAGGATAACTTCTCATTCAGTAGGCTTTTAACCTCCGCTTCTGGCAAGGAAACGGCAAGCATCGCCCCGGCTGGCATTTGCTGCATCAGTCGCCCACGAATCGCCACCAAAGCTAAAGCGTCTTCAACAGACATGACACCCGCAAGGCAAGCCGCTACATATTCGCCAATGCTATGACCCAGCATTGCTTGGGGAGAAATGCCCCACGACATCCACAACTGAGCTAAGGCATACTCAATCGCAAACAATGCAGGTTGAGCAAAGCAAGTTTGTTTGAGTTTTTCTGCGGCGGCTTCCGGATTCGGCTGGTTCGGATAAAGTAGCGATCGCAAATCCATCCCGATATGAGGTTGAAGAAGGGTAGCGCAACGGTCTACTTGTTCGCTAAATATCGGCTCAGTCTGGTACAATTCCCGCCCCATATTCACATACTGCGCTCCCTGTCCGGGAAACATGAAGGCGATGGAGCGTTCAGTAGGCTCTTGGAAGTGAGTTAAAACTTTTTGAGGATCAGGGGTTTCCAATTGGTTTACTAACTCCTCAACCGTCTGGCAAACCAAGATCCGGCGATGTTCAAAAGCCCGACGACCTACTTGCAGGGTGTAAGCAACATCCGCCAAATTGAGATCGGGGTGCTGCTTGAGGTGAGCCGCCAAATTTGCCGTAGCCGTCTCCAGTGCCGATTCCGTTTTGGCGGAAAGCACTACTAATTGCCAGGGACGCGAAGAACCCGATGCTTTTATCGTTGGCGCTTCTTCGAGAACCACATGGGCGTTGGTGCCGCCAATCCCCAAGGAACTGACTCCGGCACGGCGCGGGGTCGAAGCCTTCCATTCCGTCAACTTGGTATTGACGTAAAAGGGACTATTGGCAAAATCAATCTCAGGATTTGGCTGTTTAAAATTTAAGCTGGGTGGAATTAACTTGTGTTTTAGTGCCAAAACCGTCTTAATGAGTCCCGTGACTCCGGCAGCTGCATCCAGATGACCGATATTGGTTTTGACGGAACCGATGGCGCAGAAATTCTTTTTCTCGGTATTGGCACCAAAAACATTAGAAAGCGCGGTAATTTCAATCGGATCGCCTAAGACGGTTCCAGTCCCGTGAGTTTCGATATAAGTGATGGTTTCCGGATCGACTCCAGCGAGGGCGAGTGCTTCTGCGATCGCGTCTGCTTGTCCGTTGACGCTGGGTGCTGTATACCCGACTTTCTCAGAACCATCGTTATTAATCGCCGAACCTTTGATTACCGCCTGAATGCAGTCACCGGATGCGATCGCATCCTCCAGCCTTTTTAAAACGACCACTCCCACACCATTCCCAATAATGGTTCCCTGTGCATCAGCATCAAAGGCGCGGCAATGACCATCAGGAGATAATATTCCCCCTTCTTGATATAAATAACCTGTTTTTTGCGGTACCCGAATCGAAACTCCACCCGCCAACGCCATATCGCATTGGTAATTTAATAAACTTTGGCAAGCCAGAGTTGTCGCTACTAATGAAGTAGAACAAGCTGTTTGAACGGTCAGGCTTGGCCCTTTAAGATTTAATTTGTAAGAAACGCGAGTCGTGAGGAAATCTTTATCGTTGCTAATCAACTTTTGGAAACTGTCCGCCGACCCAATTTGGTCGCGATTTAAATTAAAAGATAAATAATTATTTAGGCTGGCACCTGCATAAACGCCAATGCGACTTTCACATCTTTGGGTGTCGTAACCAGCATTTTCCAGCGCTTCCCAAGCACACTCTAAAAATACCCGGTGTTGCGGGTCGGTCATTTCCGCTTCTTTGGGGTTAAAACCAAAGAAAGAAGCATCAAAAAACTCAACATCTTCTAATACGGTACCAGCTTTTACATGATTGAGATTATCGAGTAAACCTGGAGTGATTCCAGCATCTATTAATTCTTCATTGGTGAAGACCGAAATTGATTCGACTCCAGCATGTAAATTTTGCCAAAATTCTTCGACATTCTTAGCACCGGGAAAGCGCCCACTCATGCCGATAATGGCAATGCCTTCCAGAGAATCGTAATTTGTAGCGCTATCCATGAATCTTTCTACCTTGCTTACTCAATAATTCTTTTTGGCGATTGATAGCCTCTATTTGCTTTCGAGCGCGCTGGACACTATCGCGTCCAACTTCGCGATCGCGCATCTCTTCAAAAGCAGGCTGTTGTTGGCTTAAATATTGCGCCAGCGAATAAATGGTTGGGTTTTGAAATAAAGTAACGACTGATATCTCTCGGTTAAAAACTGTCCGCAGTTTGTGATTCACCTGAAGCATCAGTAATGAATGTCCCCCGAGATCAAAGAAATTATCGTGAATCCCGACTTTCTCTAAGTTCAGTACCGTTTGCCAAACAGTCGCAATTGTTTTTTCAATCTCCGATTGGGGAGGTTGATAAACTGCTAACTCTAAACGCTGATTTTCCGGAACAGGTAAGGCGCGACGATTGACTTTTCCATTGGGTGTCAGGGGCAAAGTGTCTAGGAATACGAAAGCCGAAGGCACCATGTATTCAGGAAGGCTTTGTTTTAAGCGATCGCGCAATTCATTAATCGAAACAGCATCAGGATTCGGAACTACATAAGCGACTAAGCGGCGGTCGTTGGGCATATCTTCTCTGGCAAGCACCACCGTTTCTCGCACCTGGGGATGTTGTAACAACACCGCTTCAACTTCTCCCAATTCGATACGGAACCCTCGAATTTTTACTTGGTGGTCAATTCTTCCCAAAAATTCAATATTGCCATCTGGCAAATAGCGGGCTAAATCTCCGGTTTTGTAAAGGCGGCTCTCCGCTAACCCTTCTCTACCTCTCCCTAACCCTCCCCTACAAGGGGAGGGAAAAGGAATAAATTCTTTTTGCGAGAGAGGGACTTCCGGCTCCCCCTGCCCTTCTAGGGAAGGGGGCTGGGGGGTTAGGTCTTTAAAAGGATTCTGAATAAACTTCTCTTGGGTTAACTCTGGTCGATTCAGATAACCTCTAGCTAAGCCAAAACCGCCAATGTGTAACTCGCCCGGAACGCCAATCGGGACAGGTTGTAAATGCGAATCTAAGAGATATATCTGTGTATTGGCAATCGGACGACCGATGGGAACAATTCGCCGTTGGCTGTTACGCTGGCAATCCCAAAAAGTAACATCAATTGCCGCTTCTGTCGGCCCGTAAAGATTATGTAATTCTACTGCGCCTAGACGTATAAAAAAGCGCTTTTGTAAATCAAAAGGCAGAGCTTCACCGCTACAAAATACCCGCTTAAGGCTGTTACATTCTACTACCCCCAACTCCTCTAAAAATACTTGCAGCATTGAGGGAACGAAGTGCAATGTCGTGATTTTTTGCTTGGCAATCAGTCGGACTAAATAACCGCTATCTTGATGACCACCTGGTTTAGCTAAAACGAGGCTAGCACCCGTTAAGAAAGGCAAGAAAAATTCCCAAACTGACACATCAAAGCCGAAGGGAGTTTTTTGCAAAACTCGGTCGGTTGTTGTTAATTGGTAAGTGTCTTGCATCCACAGCAAGCGATTGTTTAACCCCAGGTGGGTATTCATCGCTCCCTTGGGCTTTCCTGTGGAACCAGAGGTATAAATTACATAAGCCAGGTTCTCTGGTGTAGCAGATGAAATAGGATTTTCTGTACCCTCTTGGGTAATCGTTTCCCATTCGGTATCTAAACAGATAATCGCTTGATGTTGCGGTAATTGATTAACCAAATATTGTTGAGTTAGCAGCAGTGACACTTGGGCATCTGCCAACATGAACGCTAAGCGATCTTTCGGATACGTGGGGTCTAAAGGTACGTAAGCGCCACCTGCTTTTAAAATGCCTAAAAGAGCGACTACCATTTCCAGCGATCGCTCCATGCAGATGCCAACCAAAACATCTGGCTGCACGCCCATCTGTTGCAGGTGGTGCGCTAACTGGTTCGCTCGGTTGTTTAACTCGCAGTAAGTTAGAGACTCACTGAATCCTGTCTCTACATTGTCGAAGATTAATGCAATCGCATCTGGTGTCTTTTCTACTTGCTGCTCAAATAATTGATGGATACACTGTTGGGGGTAATCAACTTGAGTGTCATTCCATTCCACCAGCAAAGTATGACGCTCAGATGCAGTTAATAGCGGCAAATCTGATAAACACTGCTCTGGATCGGCAACAATTCCTTCCAGTAAGGTTTGGAAATGCCCTAACATTCGGGTGATGGTGTCCGCGTTGAACAAATCGGTGTTGTATTCCAGCGTCCCGCTCAATCCCTGTTCCGTATCTATCATTGATAGGAATAAATCGAACTTTGCGGTTCCACTCTCAACTTCCGAAGTTTTGAAAGTTAACTCTGGTAACGAAACCGTCGAAAATGCGGGATTCTGGAGGACGAACATTACCTGAAATATCGGGTTATAGCTCAGATCTCGACTCGACTGTAATTCCACCAGCTTCTCGAAAGGCAAATCTTGGTGAACGTAAGCATCAATTGCCACCTTTCGCACCCGTCCCAGCAATTCTTTAAAGCTGGGATTTCCTGCCAAATCGGTACGCAACACCAAAGTATTAACAAAGCACCCAATCAATGATTCCAGTTCAGCGCGATCGCGGTTGGCAATCGGCGAACCAACTAAAATGTCCTCTTGTCCTGAATAACGGTAAAGCAACGTCTGAAACGCCGCCAGCAAGGTCATAAATAAGGTGACACCCTCCTGCTGACCCAGCATTTTGATTGCCTCAGTCAAGGCTTTGGGCAGCACTAACGTTTGCTGCGCTCCCCGAAAAGTCTGAATTGGCGATCGCGCTCGGTCAGTCGGCAACTCTAATACGGGAAGTTCTCCCCCTAACTGCTGCTTCCAATAATTCAGATGAGTTTCTAGCCTCTCACCGGAGAACCATCGTTGTTGCCAATCGACATAATCAACATATTGGATCGGAAGTTCAGCGAGTGGCGAAGGCTTTCCAGTCGAGAAAGCTTCGTAAAGTGCTGTCAATTCTCGGACGAAAACTTTAACCGACCAACCATCAGCAACAATGTGGTGCAGCGTGAGCAGCAGCATCCACTCTTCTGCGGTTAGATGCAGCAGTTTTGCCCGGAATAACGGGGGTTGTGCCAAGTCGAAGGGCGTTTGAGCCTCTGCGATCGCGAATTGTTGCGCTTGCGCTTGTCTCTCAGCATCGGGCAATTGCCGCAGATCCACCTTGGGTAAATTTAAGGTGACGCAGCTTTCCCCAGAAATTGCTTGCACGGGTTCGCCCTCCACTACGGCAAAGCTTGTCCGCAAGATTTCGTGTCGCCGGATAATTTCGTGAATACTGCGAACCAGCACTGGCACAGCCAGCCGTCCCGTCAGGCGAACCGCGATGGGAATGTTGTAAGCCGGAGTTCCTGGTTGCAGTTGATTGACAAACCACAATCTAGCTTGAGAAAAAGATAGTGGATGCTCGTCAGTAGTTTTCTCAACTCTGCACAAAGGTATCGATGCAGACGGAACCGCTTGAGTCAGTTGGTCGAGTATCTGCGTTGCCAGTTGGGTAATGCTAACTCCCTCGAACAAATCCGCAATGGATACAGCCACCCCCAAATCAACCTCGATCCGATTCTTCAACTCGAAAACCATCAACGAGTCGAGACCAAAACGGCTCAAAGGCTGCTCAATACTAATATTTCCTCGATGATTCTTCCTCTGCGTTCTCTGCGTCCTCTGCGGTTCGTTCAAAAAATCTATTTGTTTAACACGTAAATCTTCTAATTCAAACGACGCAACACCCAGCACCCGCGCCACTTGCCTTTGCAGATAAGCCTCTAATCGCTGCTGACGTTCTTCCGACTCAACAGCCAGCAACTCCTCGCGGGTGAGATTATCTTCATTTTCGACAGGATAGGAATTCTCTAAAATACTGCTGCCAATAACATCCAATTCGCCTGCCAGATACTCCGCACGAGTAGCGCGGCGTTGAATCTTCCCGCTAGAAGTCTTGGGAATACTGCCACCTTTAATCAGAACTACCGCATAAACTTGTATCTCATGTTCTTCTGCAACTGCCTGACGAATGGCGGCGGTGACTTCCTCAACATTCGGTTTCGAGCGAAATTCTACCTCTTGCACTACGACAAGCCGTTCTTCATTGCCGACTTCTACCGCAAAAGCTGCACCACTGCCTGAACGTAATCCTGGATGGCTGCATTCTGCCGTTCGTTCGATGTCTTGCGGATAAAGGTTGCGACCCCGGATGATAATTAAATCTTTGGCTCGACCTGTGATGAACAGTTCCCCGTTGTGCAAAAAGCCCAAGTCGCCTGTTCTTAAAAAAGGCTTTTCGTCCGTATCTGCGAGGTAGGCGCGGAAGGTTTGCACCGTCTCCTCTGGTCGATTCCAATAGCCGTGACCGACACTAGGGCCTGAAACCCAAATTTCACCGATTTCGTCTGGCGCACAGCGGGTTAAAGTTTCAGGATTAGCAATAACAATCTCCTGTTCTGGTAAGCTGTTCCCGCAACCGACGAGAAGCTGGGAATTGTCGTCATCAAAATCAGCATCAATGACTTGGTTGCGTTCTAATGCCGTTTTTTGAACGGTTTTCGTTACCGCAACCGCTGCCTTAACACCACCAGAAACGATCAGGCTTGCCTCCGCCATCCCATAACAGGGATAAAAAGCTGTTTTTAAAAAGCCGCAGGAAGCAAAGGCATCTGCAAACCGCGCTAAAGTATCTTGGCGAATCGGTTCTGCACCGTTAAAAGCGACACTCCATCTGCTTAAATCAAGGGTTTCTTTTTGCTCAGGTGTAATTTTCTGAACGCACAGTTCATAAGCGAAATTCGGGCCACCGCTGGTCGTTCCTTGGTAATCAGAAATCGCTTTCAGCCAGCGATACGGACTCAGCAGAAAAGACGCGGGTGACATTAAGTAGCAAGGGAACCCGCCATACAAGGGTTGCAGGACACCGCCGATAAGTCCCATGTCATGATATATCGGCAGCCAGGAGACAAATTTGCTACTGGGCGAATGTTCCATGAGTCGGTAAGTCATGGCGGCATTGTGCAGTAGATTGCCATGACTGAGCATGACTCCTTTCGGCGTTCCTGTAGAACCGGAGGTGTATTGCAGAAAAGCTAATGTGTCTTGATGAATGCTTGGCGGTTCCCAATTATCTTCGATGCCGTTGGCAATGTTGTCTGTAGTGAGCCAATTTAAAGCATCTGAGTCAGTTTTTTGAGCCAGAAGCGATCGCACTTTCGTAAAAATCGCCGTTGTGGTGAGCGCGATTTTCGCCTGTGCATCTTGCAAAATTGCTTGAATTCTCGGCGTGTTGCGTTGGTTGCGAGGCGGATAAGCGGGAACTGCGATCGCGCCTGCATACAAACAACCGAAAAATGCCGCTAGATAATCCAAACCCGGTGGATAAAGCAATAAAGCCCGTTCGCCACTTAAACCCATCGCTTGCAGCTGGGATGCGATCGCTCTACTGCGCCGATCCAACTCTCGATAAGTCAAGTTCTCGGCTGATGTTTCCCCGTCCTGCAAGAAGGTAAACGCCAGTTTTTCTGGTTCGTTTACGGCTCTGTAGCGCAGAATGTCTGCTAAAGTGGCAATTTTCTTAGGCGGGTTTTCTGGAAAATCTTGGCAAAAATCGACCATGTTACTTTTTCTGATTTTTCAAGCCTGACTTTTTTAACCCTGAACGATTGAATCCGACCACAAAGTTCAAACTCTCTAGTTCAAACTCTCTCGTCAAAGATTCGCGTTGCCGAACGGAAACCGCCCATCTCTAGCTCCAATCCGGGTGGTTGGATTAAAAACTGAGCGCTTCATCTGTATTTGCTGTTAAATCGACGTTTTTGGGAGTTTTAGGAACCCTCGGCAGGGCAAAAAACCTCACAAATCCTGGTGTTGGCGTTAGGGTCAACGCTCCTCTTCAAGAGGGTTCTTAGCGGTAACTTTTCACTGCTATTGACATTCATTTTTAATAAGCTTGGATAACCTTAGTACAAAGCTTGCAAGTTTGGCAAGTAGCAATCGCAAAATTTTTTCAGAAATAAAATTCCGGCTTTTGCTCTTCTAGGGTTGGGGGAAGCATGACTTAAACTAGCCGGAAAGCTTCCCCCGACGCTTGTGCAGTAGAGTCTGACATAACCCCAGCCCTTCTCCTACAAGGAACGAGACTTGCTCCGCTTCCCTATCACGGAATGCGGCTGGGGGTTAGGCTTTGTATATGAGCGAACGGAAAACCGCTATAGTTTCATGCTCTCCCAGTCAAGGCGTGCAAATTTTTCTGGACGCTAAATCGCGTATTTTCAGAAAAAACTGACATGAGTTCTCAATAGACTAATTTTTTTTATACCCTTGACATTGGCAGATAAGACGTTATATGTTGCTGACCTAGTGATAATAACTTTCAATAACCAACTAGGTCGTAGTGAGCGCATCGATTGGGCGTGAGGAAATTTGAAGCAAACAAATTGTTACACCGCAAGTAATCAAGCGATGAATGGATTCTTTTGCGCCGAAGAGTCACGCCAAGCTGGAGAAGAGATTATCGGGTGTGCAACGAATCACAAAATCTATGTACTGATTGAGTGTCCACCGCCTTGGACACCCGATCCACTTGATTCAAAATTCCTCCCGGCTAATTTAAAAGCCTTGAAGGAGGAAATTGATACAGAGGAACTTTCTGTTCGGGTTGTATTGATTCATAGCGACCAAACTAAGCGCGATCGCGGCAAGCGCCTGATAATTTTTCGAGAAAAAACCGGGCTTTCGGCAGGTTACACGAAGCAAGAGTTTCTGGTTTCAGATATTAATGATATAGCCTCTTTACTGAAGGACTGTTTAACAGGCAACGCTCCAGAACATGAAGCTATAAATATTCAAACAAGAGAGATTTTAGTCTGTACCCACGGTAGCCACGATAAATGTTGTGCTAAGTATGGCAATCCTTTTTACAAAGCTGCTTTAGCCACTGTCTCTGACTTATCACTCGATCGTGTCCGCGTTTGGCAAGCCAGCCACATTGGCGGTCATCGCTTTGCCCCTACTGCAATTGATTTTCCAGAGGGAAGATATTATGGCAGGCTCAACCAAAAATCATTTGCTGCCATTCTGACCCGAACGGGTGACATTCAGTGCTTGAACAATGTCTATCGTGGTTGGGGAATTTTACCTTGGGCAGCTCAAATCTTAGAAAAAGAACTCATCCTCAAATATGGCTGGGATTGGTTTAACTACCAGGTTGCCTATCAAATAATTGAGCAGAGCGAGGATGAAAGTTTTAATCAAGTTGAAATAACTTTTAAAACTCCGAATGGAGTTCTGAGTGTCTATAGAGCCGACATTATTGGAGATAAACATAAAACTCTTCATTTAAAAGGAGAATGTGACAGCAATGAATTGTATGAATTTAACCAATATATTACGAAAAACCTGGTAAGCGTTTCGTATTAATAGATAAATTGCTAAAAATATTCTTTTAAGACATAAAGAATATATTTCGATTGTCAAATCATCTTTTTCTTACTTTGTGTTCTTAACGTCTTGGTGGTCAAATATTTTTTAAAATTAATATGTTTTCAATTAAACAAATAGCCCGTTTTTTAAACAAAGTCGCTATTTATTTTCAGTATTTTACTTTCCGCTGTTATACAATTTGGAATTCAAAGACCAACTATAGTCAGCGTAATATCCAACTGTTGTTAATAACAGTTTTAACAATTTGTATCGTTTCTGCCTGTGGGACTAATGCCAAAAAGAATGGGACAGATAACAGTATTAATGTTTCTCTAAACTTGCCTTCTCAAGCTGTACGAGTAGTCAAGCACGCAATGGGAGAAACAAAGGTTCCCGTTAATTCGCAGCGGGTAATTGTGCTGGGAAACTTGGAGAACGTCTTAGCTTTAGGTATCAAGCCTGTAGGTGCCACAACCTTAGGAGATGGGCAGTTTCCCTCCTACCTCCGGAATCAAACCGAAGGAATTACAAAACTTGGCATAAATGGGCAACCAAGCCTGGAGAAAATTTTGTTCTTGAAGCCAGACTTGATTTTGGGTTGGTCTTGGGATGAAGAAATCTATGACAAGCTATCAAAAATTGCCCCAACCGTTTTCGCTGGAGGTAATATTACGTGGAAAGAGTGGCTGAGAACATTTGCCGAAGCGCTGGGTAAGACGCCAGAAGCCGAAAAGCTTTTAAGGAATTATAATCAGCGCGTCGAAACGTTTAAAGAGCAAATGGGCGATCGCTTCTCGCAAATCCAGGTATCTGTGGTTAATTTTTGGGCAGATAAAGTCCGAATCTACATGAAGCGTTCCTTCAGCGGACTCATTCTCAATGATATCGGTATGCTTCGTCCATCAGCGCAGAATAAAGATAAAAACTCGGAAAATCTCTCATTAGAGCTAATTCCCAAAATGGAAGGTGATGCGATTTTCTTAGTACTCGGAGAAGGTAAGGAATCTAAGTTAAACCAATTTACAAATCATCCGCTTTGGTTCCAATTGAATGCGGTTAAACAAGGTAAGGTATACCAAGTCAATAGCGATGCGTGGATTAGCAGTTGGGGGATTATCGGAGCCAATCGAGTTCTCGATGACTTGTTTAAATATTTGGTAACAGAGAAATCAAGCAAGGGCAAGGAATTCCCTAAAGTTGCAGCTTTGACTCAATAGTTTAATCCCTAATCAAAATTCATCCAAAACCGCCCACAATCGATAAAACACTACATTCACCAATGGGAGGGATATTCTACTCGGATGGAAACCGCCTTAACAAAACTAATATGCGAACCTTCTTCATCATTTGGATCGGTCAGCTAGTCTCAACGATCGGTAGCTATATGACCAGTTTTGCCATCCAAATCTGGATGTGGGAACTGACTGGTCAGGCGACGGCACTTGCTTTAGTGGGTTTCTTTACCCTGGTGCCGAGTATCTTAATTACACCCATTGCTGGGCTAATTGTAGACCGCTGGAACCGCAAATTCCTGATGATGATTGGCGACACAGTGACAGCTTTGTGTACCCTGGTAATTCTTTGGCTGTACCTGACCAACCATTTGCAAATCTGGCATCTTTATGTGAGTGGCGCGGTTAGCGGTGCTTTTAGCGAAATTCAAGCGCTGGCGTATTCAGTATCGATTGCAATGCTGGTGCCTAAACAACATTACACCCGTGCTACCAGTCTGGATTCTGCGATTCATTACAGTTCGATTATTATTGCTCCCGCGCTGGCGGGTGTACTTTACTACACGATTGGATTCGCCGGGATCTCGCTCATCGATATCGTTACATTTGCGATCGCTATCGGCACAGTTCTCAAGATACATATCCCCCAACCCACAAGTAGCGAGACATCCTCTCACGATAAAGGGATCTTCCAGCCGATTATCTTCGGCTTCCAGTATATTCTGGTGCGTCCCGGTCTGCTCGCCATTGTAGTCGCGGCGTCCTTGTTCTGGTTTGCCCACGATCTGGGCGCTGCCTTGTATGCACCGATGATTTTGGCACGCACGGGAAATGATGCCAGGGTCTTAGGCAGCATCGGTTCAGCAGCCGGATTCGGTGGGGTAACGGGAGCGTTTCTTTTGAGTGCCTGGGGCGGTTCTAAGCGGCGCATCCACGGCTTTTTACTGGCAATGGTGGGGGCGGGTCTGAGTAAAACCGTCTTTGGGTTGGGTCAGATGCCAATGATTTGGCTTCCTGCTCAGTTCTGCTCATCGCTGAATTTTCCCTTATTGAGCAGTTCCAACACAGCAATCTTGCTCAGCAAGGTAAGACCGGATGTGCAAGGACGGGTTTTCGCTGCCCGATCGGCAATTAAGCAAGTTGTTAGCGCGATCGCTCTATTAATCGCTGGGCCACTTGCCGACCACGTTTTTGAACCAGCGATGATGCCAGGAGGTGTTCTTGCACCCATCCTCGGCAGGCTATTCGGCACGGGATCGGGTGCAGGGATGGCGCTTTTGTATGTCATCACTTCCATCAGCTTATTGCTGATTGGTTTGGGTGGGTATGGCTTCCGCGTGTTGCGCGACGTGGAAATCAGCTTACCTGACCATGATGTTGAGCCAGAAGTTGAGGACTCCAGATGCGGAGGCTGAGGGTGAGGTTTTTTAGGTGCAAGCCAGGTAAGCGGAAGCGTTCATTAACCGCTTCCGCTCTCAGTATTGCTGCATTATTAGAACTTGTGGCGCTAGTCGCTAGCTATTTACCTCAGCGCTACCCAGCGATCGGCGCTACTGGTCGCTCTTCCGGTTCTATCGAATTCAGCAACGTCTTCTTAGCTAAATATTTTTTACTTTCTTCAGGATCGAAAAACCACGGAGACAGATTGGGTGGATTGTTGACACCGTTCAAGTAATCCCTGGCAACTTCTGGATTTTGAGCCATTGCGATCGCAATCTCTTGCAGATGAGCTGGAGGCGTCAACAAGCAATCCGTTAAGGCATGCCCATGCTGACAATATTGCCAGAATTCATCGAAGACTTCCTGCATCCATGACTCATCAAAGCGTTGGTTGCCATGTTCGACAATCCGTTGCGCGACCAGATGTGCCATCTTTGTGGCGTTATTCGCTCCCTGCGCTCCAACGGGATCGTGCAAAATCACCGTATCGCCAATCCCCATCACCGTTGCACCTGATGGCAAACGACCAATCGGCTTACGCACAGTCGGTGTAATTGCCCCACGAACCCATGCTTGCTCGTCGGTTAATTCCATATCCTTGACCGTTTCGTAGTTCCACGGGGTCAATTCTTGGATGACTTGTTTGCTGAGTTCCACTAATTCTTGACCGGATTGCACCTTGCCAAACCGATCCATTGCTCCACCAGGGTAGGCTTCAAAGGCAACAGTGTAAGCGGAATCTTTGCTGTTGGTATAAAACGGAAACTGGAGCATCTCTCCAGCGCCGGGTATATTACTGACCTGAAAGGTGCGTCCCTTCATCGGATCTCCCTTGAGTCCGGTGTAAATTCCGCCAGCTAAATGGCGCTTTGGCTGGTCGTATTGGGATTTTTGCTCGTCCCGCTCGAACAAGGTCGAGAAGGAGCCACGACCAGCAGATACCACGACCAGATCGTAGTTTTGAGCAGCCTCCTCCAAGTCTTGTAACGTCATTGCCTGAACAACTAATTCGCCGCCTCTGCGGACAAACTCCTGCATCCAAACGGATAATTTGAGGCGTTGATCCACACCTCGCCAAGGCTTTTCTAGAGTGGAGGAGACAACTAAGGCAACATTGCCCTGTGGGTCGCACAGGTTGTTATGAAATTGGTCGCAACCCAGAAACTGCTCATCCCAGAAATTGAGTCCCAAGTCACGCTCAAGTTGTAGCGCATCTGGAAACAACAATGGCATTGCCATGATTTTGCCATTGAGGATAGCTTCTGGCGTGCGATCGCTAAATAGAGTCACTGCATAGCCTGCATCCACCAGACTAATGCCTAAGTAAAGACCTGCTTGACCAGCGCCAATAATTGCAATTCGTTTCATGGGAGATCCTCCGGAGTTGAGTCGGTCTGAGTTTAAATAGCGATCGCTTTCAAAGAGAACTCAGCAAGTTACTTTAATAAATTAGCCGATACGAATCTATCTAATATCGGGACGCAGGCTTCCAAAACGAAGCGTGGCAAACGCTTCCACTTCCTACGCAACTAATCGGTTTCCACCAAAACGGTAACCGCCGCAACAGCGATGAGCATTTCGTCATTCTTATCATTGAGTGAGGCAATTGCTCGACCTTGAACGACCATTCCGCCAGACTCAACAGTGAGAGTTTTGCGCCCAAAAGGTAATACAGCTAACACCTCCGCTTCCCGTACTTGCTCTGGGTAAGGCACTGCCACCTGTACTTCAACGATCATTTGGTCGGGGTCGCTTAAACCTGCAACTTCCCAGACACCCGGCAAAGCATTGTGAGCGATCGCATTCCTGACAGCCCTGGTTGCGGCGACAGTCGGTTCCTGTCCGTGCTGATCGATTCCCATCCCCATCTCGATAATTAAGCGTTTACGAGCCACCGTTACTCCTCTGACGACACTTTATGTTTTCAACTGACCTACAATATATTCTCTGACTTCTTTGGCTGAATCTAGCTGCAAGACAGCAGATGCGATCGCTTCCGCTTCATCCATCCTCAACTTTGAAATCGCTGCTTTCACCGTAGAAATGGCTGGGGAGTTCATACTGAATTCATCAACTCCCAATCCGACTAAAATGGGTGTCGCTAACTCTGATGAAGCTAATTCGCCGCACACTCCCACCCAAATCCCAGCATGATGAGCAGCGGTAACAGTTTGCTGAATCATTCGCAGCACTGCTGGTTCAAAGGCATCGGCGAGAGTCGCAACTTTGGGGTTTGTGCGATCGCTTGCCATGACATACTGGCTCAAATCATTGGTGCCAATACTAAAAAAATCCACCTCTGCTGCCAGTTTGTCAGCCATTGTCACCGCTGCTGGCACTTCCACCATGATTCCGACTTCCATTGCTTCATCAAAACTCATCCCCAAAGAGCGCAATTCTGTCTTAGCTGCGGCTAAAATCTCTTTGGCGGCGCGGATTTCTCTCACGGATGCCACCATCGGAAACATGACCTTAATAGGGTGTTTGTGACTGGCGCGTAAAATTGCCCGTAGCTGAGTTTTTAGTAAATCTGGGGAATCCAGTAAATAGCGAATTCCCCGCCATCCGAGGAAGGGATTGGCTTCTGGTGGCAAATCCAGGTAAGGGAGGGGTTTGTCTCCGCCAATATCGAGAGTGCGAATAATTAGGGGATGGGGGGATAGGATGGATGCGATCGCTTCATACGCTTCTCGTTGTTCTTCCTCAGTCGGGACGCTGACTCGATCGAAATACAAAAATTCACTCCGCAGCAATCCCACCCCTTCTGCACCAGTATTTACAGCAATTTTGGCCTCTTGTATTGTCAAAATATTTGCCATCACCTTAATTTGATGTCCGTCGTGGGTGATGGCGGGTTGCTGTGCAGCAGATTGTAACGCCTGTTGTTGCGTTTGCTGACGATTGCGTTTTGCTTGTAATTCCCGCAACTGGTTGTCGTCTGGTTGCACCCACACCTCGCCAGTTTCCCCATCAAAGGCGATGAGAGTGCCATTCTCCAAGCGCAGCAACTCAGCACCCACGCCTACAACCGCCGGAATGCCGAGCGATCGCGCTAAAATTCCACTGTGAGAAGTCGCACCGCCTGCAACCGTACAAATTCCCAAAACTTTGCCGGGATCTAATTGTGCCGTTTCCGAAGGAGTCAAGTCAGTTGCAACCAAAATCCCTGGTTCTGGCAAATTTATAGAAGCGGGTACCGTACCTGTAAGCGATCGCATCACTCGCTGTCCCACGTCAAAGACATCAGC
Source organism: Coleofasciculus sp. FACHB-542 (assembly GCF_014695825.1). Lineage (NCBI taxonomy): Bacteria > Bacillati > Cyanobacteriota > Cyanophyceae > Coleofasciculales > Coleofasciculaceae > Coleofasciculus > Coleofasciculus sp. FACHB-542. The sequence goes on from NZ_JACJPB010000008.1 coordinate 65,164, forward strand.
GGCGCGTGCTTGTAAGTACGAGTCTGGCAATGCTTCGTAAGCTGCAACTGTCTCATCAATGACAGTCTTCCAAGCTGCGGCGGCACTAAAATTCCGATCGAAAATCAGCTGGCGCGTGCGATCGATTACAAAGGGATCTTCTAAGCAAAGCAAATGAGCATCAAAAATCGCCGCTTGTGCTTTTCCCGCCGTAGCAGATATTTGGTGGCGGAGGGTTTGAATTTGATGACGAGTTTGCTCAATTGCTGTCTGTAACTGTTGCCATTCCGCTTCGGGATTGTCTGCTTGCTGCTGTTGTACGTTGAGAACGGTGGGTTGATAGATCGCAATATTGCCGATGGCAATACCCGCAGAGGCAGGAATCCCAGAAAACTGAGAATTAGAAATTGGGAATTGGGGTTGCTCCGGAAGCGGGGTTTCCGCACCCCGAACGTCCGCGACTGATTCCCCGAAGTTGTCTTCTACTAGCTGTTGCAAGGCTGCTAAGGCGGCTTGGGCATCCGCTCCAGAGGCTGCGATCGCTATCTCATTCCCTTGGCGGATGACCAGCGTAACGACTTGGTTGATGCTTTTAGCATTGACCGATCCGCTGCTAGATGTGATGTTTTGTAACGTAATCTCAGATTGAAACTGGGAAGCGGTAGCAACAAATTTGGCAGCCGGACGGGCGTGCAAACCCATCTGATTTCGGACGGTGAGATGGATTACCTGACTTTGGGCACTTGTTGGGGTACTTACCAATGCCCCGACGGACTCCGAAGGATTAATACCGGATAACTGGGAGGCTTTCGCTGCTAATGCTCCTCGTGCTTCGCGGATGACTTGCTCAATATTTGCACCGAATGCTGCTGTTACCGCTGCGGCGATCGCTCCCTCTACCAGCGGTGCCTCACAGAGTCTCACCGGATGCCGCCGTTCTTCTGGCAGAAACTCCAATGCCATTTCCGCACTCAGTACAGCACTCCCCAAATCCATCAAGATGAGGACGCCATCCTCACTGTAAACCGACTCAATCGCTTGATAAACCTGCATTACATCCGTACCAAAGGGATTTTCCGGATCGTCAATTCCTGCGGCTAGAGCCAGCGACACGGCACCTTGAACCATTTGGTGCACTAACGCTTGCACTCCCTCTGCCAGCTTTTGACTATGCGATACGATGACAATTCCTACCATCTCTCCACCACTTCCTGAGATAACTCGCTCAATTATGTTAAGATTTATTAAAGAGCTTAGGATTTTATGACTCATCCCAGCTTAGAAAATATTGGTGCCCAGCTAGAAAGTCCGAATTCACGCGATCGCATGTTGGCGCTTGCCTCTTTGCGTGAAGTATCGGCAGATGACGCTGTACCCCTGATCAAAAAGGTTTTAGACGACGAAAACCTGCAAATTCGCTCAATGGCGGTGTTTGCACTGGGTCTTAAACCGACCGAAGAATGCTTTCCGATTCTCGTGAAATTGCTAGAAACTGACCCCGACTACGGGATTCGCGCCGACGCCGCTGGTGCCTTAGGTTACCTGTGCGATATCAGAGGATTTGAACCCTTGGTGCGGGCGTTCTACGAAGATACCGATTGGCTGGTGCGTTTCAGCGCCGCCGTTAGTTTGGGCAATTTAAAAGATCCCCGCGCTTTCGACGTACTGGTTCGGGCATTAGATAGCGAAGAAGTCGTGTTGCAACAGGCAGCGATCGCGGCACTCGGTGAAATTAAAGCAGTAGGAGCCGTCGATCAAATTCTCCGCTTTGCCCAAGCTGAGGATTGGCTTGTCCGTCAGCGGCTTGCCGAAGCCCTAGGACACTTGCCCAGCGCCAAGAGTATCTCCGCGCTCAATTACCTGGAAAAAGACCGTCATCCCCACGTTGCTACCGCTGCCACCATCTCCCTGAAGCGGCTATCTGAAAACAATTAAAAATTAGAAATTAAAAATGGGGGATTCTCCATTTTTAATTTTTAATGGGAACATTTTTAATTGCTTACAGCCAGTGAGCGACGGAAAACAAGCCATCTTCTACCTGAATATGCTCCACACCGCGCATCTTGACGATGGGCTGACCCTGATAAGATACGCACAGCCAACCACCGATGACGAAATCAACCGTAATCTCATTCGAGAAGATTTCGTCTAATCGTAGGATATCGATTCCCGACTCATCCTCAATGGTGTCAAAACCATCGCCGGGAGCGTAAATATAGACATCATTGCCGGGACCGCCATCTAAGCGATCGTCCCCTTCGCCGCCAACCAAGACATCGTCGCCGTTGCCTCCGAATAAGCGATCGCGCTCCGAACCCCCCAGTAAAAAGTCATCCCCACCTTCGCCATACAGGGAATCCTCGTCCTCTCCCCCTTGAATCAGGTCATTTCCTTGCCCACCGTGGATGATATCGTTGCCTGACTTGCCAACCAGGGTATCGTCGCCAGCATACCCAAAAATAACATCGTCGCACTGGGTGGCTTCAATGTAGTCATCGCTGGGAGTGCCATGAATTCTAGACATGATGCAGGTTTACTCATCCGAAAACTCTTTAACCTTTTATAAAGTAGAGGTCAGCGGTTATCACTCTCTCTAGCGACTGGTCAATCTAAGATATTGAAAGTGATGTTAAAAATTATTAGTCCAGAAGAGTTTGATTCATGGATATTCAAGAGTTTTTCCAGCTGAGTGCAGGCAAATGGTTTTCCCAGCGTACTAGTCACCATCTGGCTTTCAAGCAAGCCGAAAGTGGCAAGTCAGACATCAAGATCGAGATGCTCTCGGCAGAAGATCCGGAAGTGATCAAGCTCTGCGAACAGTACGAAGTTAACCCAGCATTAGCTTGGGGAGGCGCTCGCGTAAGCTGGGATGGCACGATGGAGTGGGATCAAGAAAAGCACGCAGGTTCTAGCGTTCTCGTCCCGATTCCCGACCCGGAGAAGCCGAATGAAGGTCAGTTGCTGCGCGACATGGGCTATGCCGAAAAAGCTTCGGTCGCCGGTCGCTATGTCATCGGTAGCGATAATTCATTCACGCTGATTACCGCGTATGAAACGATGTACTCGGAAGAACGCATCTGGTTTGCTAGCGAAAACTTGCGGCTACGAGCCAGCATTTTAAAGCGATTTGGCGGCTTCTCAATGGCTTCTTTTTGCTCGGAAATCCGCATGGGCGTCGCAAAGCCACAAGAAAAAGCTGCTGACACCGTCGCCAACAATTAAAAATTAAAAATGAGGATTGTTCATTTTTAATTTTCTGTTTTCAAGGGCTTAAGTCTCTTCATCACTCTGGGCAACGGCTTTGAGTTTTTGGTAAAAATCTGAGTCATCTGCCGTTGGGATAAATTGGTGTATTGGTCGCTTGCTGACATCCCAGCGCGACCAATTTGCTTGATAATTTTTGTGGCTAGAACGCAGCGCAAGGCTGGCGTTGGCGTCTTCTGAATTGGCAACGTCCCTAGGGTTGTTGGTGTTTGTCGGTTCTGACAGGACGGAAGCAGCAGCCTCCTCTGGGGACGGCGTCTGGGCGATCGCAATTGGGTGGGCGATCGCGATCGCCTCGTCACTGGCACCCACAGATGCTTCCGTTGAGGATGAATAAACTGGATTTATCGCGTCTTTCGCCTTGACTCGCTCTAAACTTGGCTCAGGGTTAGAAGCTAAGGTTGCTGGTAGCGGATCGGCTGCTTCCGTCAAATTTTGGGGAAAATTGCGGCAAACCAAGCGCTCAAAATCATAGTTAAAGTGATACAGGGCTTGACCGCGCCGAGACCAGAAATTTAAGATTTGCTCGACAGAAATCGCTTTGTAACGTCCCTGATAAAGCGCCTCAATCACGGCTAGAGGCACCCAGTCGGCACCAAAGTCGCGAACCCAATGGGCTACCAATTCCTCAGCCGTGTAACCCCTAATCAGTTCAAAACAATAGTAAAGAAGCAGCGTCGTTGCGTAGGCAGTAGCTGAGTCTTGTGTTGACTCTGTCATCAGAAGTTAACTTGGCAGACCAGAAATAATATTAATCGCAGATTAGCGTTTAGCTGTCATCGGTCATTAGTCAGTGGTGATATTTATATCTTGCACTCTCAGCACTCGTTCAGGAGAAGTATTGGACAAAAAGGGCATTTGCCTACGGGCGATATATTTATTGCGATCGCCCAAGATTTTTGTCCGAAGGCGAAAGCCCCAACTAAGCAGGCAATCGCCCAGTGGCGACTAATGCCTGATAAACCATAGCAGCTGCCTCGGCGCGTGTGGCTTCTCGATTTGGGTTAAGTTGTGCGGGTGCCGGGTGGTTCACAATGATACCTCTTTGTGTAGCAGCAGCAATAGCAGGGCGGGCATAGGCGGGAATCGCTGCGCGGTCTTCGTACTTGTCTAAGAGTTTTTCATCCCCAGAGGCAAAGCCCAATCCACTCACCAGAGAGACAATCAGCTGGACTCTCAGAACCGGCTGCTGAGGGCGGAAGGTTTGGTCGGGAAATCCGGTAATGAAGCCACCGCTATAAGCTTGTTGAATCACCGCCTGCGCCCAGAAAGTCGGGGGGATATCGGTAAACTGAATGCCTGGGCGTTTGGAAGTGGGGTTAAAGGCTTTAACTAATAAAGCCGCGAATCCCGCCCGATTGAGTCGATCGTCTGGCTTGAAAGTGCCATCGGCAAAGCCACCCAGCAGGTTTTGATTTGCCAATCCTCGAATAGAATTCTCTGCCCAGTGTCCCTGAATGTCGCTGAAGCTGGGAAGGGAGGAGTCGGGATTCACTTCCGGATTGACAATATAGGGAGAAGCGATCGCCTTGACTTCCCCAGTGGTGACTAATGCCTGATAGATGAGTGCAGCAACTTCAGCGCGGGTAATGTCTCGCATCGGTTCAAGTTGTTGAACTTGGGGATAATTCACCACCATGCGCCTCGTGGTGGCAACAGCGACGGCATCTGTGGCGTAGCTGGGAATTTGAGCGCGATCGCCATAAACTCCCAAGACGCTAGAATTACCCCCCGTAAGTGCTAAACCACTGACTAAAGATGCGATCGCCTGCACCCGCGTTAGATTTTGCCCCGGTCGAAATGTGTTATCTGGAAACCCAGAGATAAAACCCATCGATGCCGCCTTCGCGATCGCCCCCGCCGCCCAAAAATCTGCTGGAATATCCTTGAAACTGCTCTGATTTCCCGGTCGTGGCGGCAAGTTAAAGGTTTTCGCGATCGCTGCGGCATATTGGGCGCGAGTCATTGCCGCTTCTGGCTGAAACGTCCCATCCGGGAAGCCACTCATCAGATTTTTCGCCACTAGCGCCTGAATAAACGCTTCCGCCCAATAACCGGCAACATCGCTAAACTGGGCAGGCCCCATTGTAAAAGTAGCGGCAACCGTCGCCGCCACAAATTCCACCGTTCCCTGCACCCGCACTGGATTCAGCTGATTTCCCGCTGAGACGACCGCGAACCGCGTCAGATTTTGCAGATCGACTTCCCCGTTATCCCGCAAAATATTACCCGCTGGCTCTTGACGGCTCCCTAGCTGTGGTTTTGCCCCATCATTGATAATTAGCCCCGCTTGTGTATTTTTCTCAATGAGATTGCGACGCAGCACCGGGGTCGCGTCACGAGACAGAAAAATCCCCGCCCGATTCGCAAAAATCTTATTATCGGTAATTAGGGGAGCCGCTTGATCTCCAATCAAAATTCCGTAACCCGTTCTCTCTGCCACATTCCGACGCACTTCCCCCTTGGCATTGCGGACGAGAGAAAGACCTGTGGAGGCATTTTGGGTAAATACATTATCTAAAATTGCCGGTTTCGCAGTACCCGTGACAAAGACGCCATCGCGACTGCAACTGGTAAAGGTATTATTCGCCAGCCTTGGCGATGTCGATTCTATCCAAACCCCTGTCCCCTTCGCCCCCCGATTCGTCACTGAGACTCCCCGCAGTTGGGCATCCGTTTCCAGGTGCAGGGTAATATTTTGGGAGCCAAAGCTTGGGCTAATATATTCCCCACTGCCTTCGATTTGAATTCCCTTGCCTTTGCTGGATTCATTCCCTACCACCGTCACCCCAGCCGGGATTACCAGAGGAAATACTTCTCCCCCTGCCGCATTGTAAATCCCAGATGCCAACTGAATCGAAGTTCCGGCTTGAGCCTGCTTCAGGGCACGAGTCAGCGTCTTCAGTGGGGCAGATGAGTTCCCGACACTGTTATCTTTGCCAGTTGCTGGGTTGACATAAAGCATTGGTTGACCCATAAAGTAAAGAGTTTTGAATTTAGTCCTTTGTCATTTGTCCTTAGTTGTTTGCTTTTGACCAATGACCAATAACCAATGACCAATGACCGATGACCCATAATGATCGAAGTTGAAAATTTAAGCAAAATCTATGGCGCGACCCCAGCCATTCAGGATGTCACCTTTAATGTGGAACCTGGGGAAATTTTGGGCTTTTTGGGGCCGAATGGTGCCGGAAAAACGACAACCATGCGGATTTTGGCGGGATATCTACCCGCTTCCAGTGGGACTGCCCGGATTGCTGGGTACGATGTGCATGAAGATTTAATGGCGGTACGGCGGCGGATTGGTTATTTACCGGAGACGCCACCTTTGTATCCTGACATGAGCGTGGAGGGATTTTTGCATTTTGTGGCGCGGCTGAAGGGGGTTCCCGGACGCGATCGCAAATCCCAAGTAAATTCAGCAATGGAACGCTGCAACCTCACCGAAAAACGCAAGGTACTCATCCGCAAGCTTTCTAAAGGCTTCCGCCAACGGGTTGGCATTGCCCAAGCGATCGTCCACGACCCACCCGCGATTATTCTAGATGAACCCACGGTTGGTCTCGACCCTCGCCAAATTATCGAGGTTCGCAACTTAATTAAAAGCCTTGCCGGTAGCCACACAATCATTCTCTCTACCCATATTTTGCCGGAAGTTAGCATGACTTGCAGCCGAGTGGCAATTATCAATCGCGGTCGGCTTGTGGCAACGAATAGCCCAGAAAATCTGGTAGCACAGCTAGCGGGCGGATCGGGCTATGAGTTGGAAATCGACGGGGATGTAGAAGCTGTGCAACATATGCTCTTAGTTTTGCCCGGAGTTCGTTTTGTCGAATCCATCCCCAGCCAGGAATTACCGCCCAATCGCACTCTTATCCGTGTAGTATCAGAACCGGGTACAGAACCGGCGCGTGATATTGCTGCGGTTTTAATTGGGGCGGGGGTGGCATTGTATGAAATGCGACGCACTCGCGCTAGTCTTGAGGACGTGTTTATCGAACTGACAACCCAAGAAAAGGTCGTCGATATGGATACGGATGAAACCGATGGCAATGGGACATCCCCTCCCTCGCCAGCAGAAGCTGCTGCCATCGTTGCCACAGATGAGCAATCTGGAGGAGTTGAATAAATGGGCGTAATTATTAGTAATATTTTGGCGATTTATCGCAAGGAATTGCAGGGCTATTTCGCTTCGCCGCTGGCATATATCGTCGCGGGTGCTTTCTGGTTTTTAGCTGGATTATTCTTCCTCACTGCATTGCAAAGTGAGAGCGATCGCGCTTTGGATATTTATTTTCAAGGACAGCAAATCGGCGCACCCGTTCCCCCCATTGATGTCGCCTATAACACCCTCCAAAGCTTTCTTGGGGCAATGTTCTTTTTATCGTTATTTATTCTGCCCATTCTCTCAATGGGGCTGTATTCCGAGGAACGCAAGCGAGGGACTTTAGAGCTATTAGCCACTTCGCCAGTCACCAACTGGGCGGTGGCGGTGGGTAAATTGTTGGGGGTAGTGACATTTTTTATCACAATGGTGCTGCCGTTACTGGCATACGAAGCGATCGCTTTTAATGCATCAAGCCCACCCCTACCCCCGGCGGTGCCGCTATTGGGTCATGCAGCATTAATCTTGGTTGCCGCTGCGATTCTTAGCTTGGGAATGTTTATTTCTTCCCTTACTGAAAGCACAATTTTGGCAGCAATTCTTACCTTTGTGCTAATTTTATGCTTCTCGCTGATCGAGCTTTTAGCGAAACTGACCGGCGGCGTGTTAGGAGAGGCATGGAATCATTTATCTTTAGTCAAACATTACAACACCCTAGTACAAGGTGTGGTTGATACCAGCAGTTTGATTATGTTTGCAAGCTACATTATCTTAGGCGTGTTTCTGACTGCTCAATCTATCGATGCCTTGCGCTATCAGCGTTCTTAAATTTACGAATGGCGAATCGCGAATGGAGTGGTTGCGATGAGAAGACCGAATGCGTGAGATGCAAGTAGCCCACACCTAAAAGGGTGGGGCTTGCGCCTACAAAGACCGCCTTCGAGGTTTCCTGCATCTCGATTGAACAGATCGACACCCGCAAACCTATCATTGATGAACTGTTACCTAAGCTAAACACTTACCTAAAATCTATTGGCAGCAATTACCAATTACCAATTACTGATTAGCCAACATGAAAACCATTAATTGGAAGTATTTAAAATATCTCTTTTTGCTTGGCCCAGCTCTAACAATTACGGGTCTAGTCGCTGGATTGGTATCCAGTAGCTGGGGTTCTGTGCCCGTAGGTTTAATCGTTGCTGGAATTGTAATTATTGGGTTATGGCTGCTATCTTTGGGCGGTTCGCCAAATGGCTTTTGGGGACGCCGGTCAACTCAGGCGGGAACCAATGCTCTAGCAGCAACGCTGGCGGTTTTGGTGATTTTGGGGCTGATTAATTTTCTGGGTGTTCGCCGTGTTGTGCGAGTGGATTTAACGGAAAATCAGCTATTTACCCTTGCCCCCCAGTCGCAGCAATTAGTGCAAAATTTATCGCAGCCAGTCAAGTTGTGGGTATTTGAAGAAAATCCGAATCCTCAAGACCAACAATTGCTGGAAAATTACCGACGATATGGCTCTCAATTTAGTTTTGAATTTGTCGATCCGCAACTGCGACCCGGACTGGCTCAAAGGTTTAACCTAAAATCTCTAGGGGAAGTTTATCTGGAATCGGAGGGACGACGAAAGCTCATCCAGACAGTGAATCCGCAGCGCGGGGAGAGCCTTTCAGAAACAGTGGTGACGAATGCGATCGCCCAAATTACGAGCGATCGCGTTGGCAAGGTTTACTTCCTCCAAGGTCACGGCGAACGTCCCTTACAAGCGGCGCAAGGAAGCATCTCTCAGGCGGTGACTAGCCTGGGAGAGAAAAGCTACACCACTCAACCCCTAGATTTGGCGAAAACTCCAGGAATCCCCCAAGATGCTGACCTCATCGTCATTGCTGGCCCCAAACGGGCGCTGTTTGCAGCTGAAGTCACCGCTTTGAGCGATTACCTGAAGCGCGGCGGTAGGCTACTGGTGATGGTAGACCGGAATACCAATCCCGGTCTGGATAACTTGCTCAAAGATTGGGGCGTGAGGCTGGATAATCGTCTTGCCATTGACTTGTCCGGTGGTCAGGCGGGACTGAGTCCGGCGGTGATTATGGTTACGCGCTACGGTGAACATCCAATAACTAAAGATTTTCAGGATGGTCGTTCTTTCTACCCGTTTGCACGACCAATTGAAGTAACTCCCATCGCCGGTATCCAGGCGACACCTTTGCTGGTGACAAAAGACGAGAGTTGGGCTGAGAGCAATCCCGAAAGCGATCGCTTGCAGTTTAATCCCGAAAGCGATCGCCAAGGGCCTTTAATTCTCGGCGTCGCCCTAAATCGCGTCTATCCTCCCCAAAGTGTGTCTGCACCATCCCCAACTCCAACAGCGACTCCAGGGGCGACTCCAGGAGCAACCGCTAGGCCCACCCCCAGTGCATCCCCGACTCCAACGGCGACGACATCAGCTTCTCCCAGCCCAACCGCAACTGCTAGCCCCAGCCCGTCCCCAACTCCAACGGCGACGACATCAGCTTCTCCCAGCCCAACCGCAACTACTAGCCCCAGCCCGTCCCCAACTCCAACGGCGACGACATCAGCTTCTCCGGCCCCATCAGCAACTGCTAGCCCCAGCGCGTCCCCAAGTCCAACCAATTCACCGGCAAAGACGGCAAATGCTGACCAAAAGCCAGCAGAATCCCGCCTAGTTGTCCTGGGTAATTCTGATTTTGCAAGCGATGGTTTGTTCGAGCAGCAACTCAATGGAGATGTATTCCTCAACTCCGTCAGCTGGTTAAGCAAACAGGATGAGCAACTTTTATCCATCCGTCCCAAAGAAGTAAAAGACCGTCGCATCAACTTGTCCCAAGACCAAGCCAATCTAGTGGGTTGGATAGCTGTGTTGATTATGCCCTTAATCGGGTTCATTACAGCCGGACTGGTTTGGTGGTTCAGACGTTAGTAATTTCAGATTTTGGATTTAATCTAAAATCAACTCGCGTGTTGATTATGAAGCTAAAACGAACAACTTGGATTCTGATACTATTGGCGCTGAGTTTGGGGGGATTCGTTTATTTTTATGAAATTAAAGGTGCCCCCCAGCGAGAAGCAGCACAGGCAAAACAAAAGGAAATCTTTTCTTTTGAAAAAGACCAGATACAGGCTTTGACAGTTAAAAGTCAGGAACAAACGTTGAGGTTTGAGCGAGTCACGCAGGAAGCTGTGGACAAGACGAGTATTTCTCAATGGCAGATGAAATCGCCCAGCGACGTCCCAGCCAGCGATCCATCTGTTTCATACTTGCTAAATTTACTGGTAGATGGCAAGAGCGATCGCACCCTCTCCATCTTCCCTAACCAGCTACAAGAATATGGACTCGACAAACCCCAAGCGACGGTAGAAGTAAGGCTAAATAATCAGCAAACTCATCAGATAATTTTGGGTAAGCCTAACTTCAATAGTAGTTTCTTGTATGCTCAAGTTGACCCCCCTGCACAGACCCCTCAGCAGCTAGAGGTGCTTTTAGTCCCGATAGACTTTGAGTATGGTGTAAAACGTCCTCTGTCAGAATGGAAAGCCAAGGAAGCGGTTCAAAAAAATAGTCCGGATAAAACCTCTGACAAAGCAACACCCTCTCAGTCACCTCAGCCGAGTCCGTCTTCTTCTCCAGCAAGTAAAAAAGATACTTCCGGCAAAAATTCAGACAAAGCAACACCCTCTCAGTCACCTCAGCCGAGTCCTTCTCCTTCCCCGGAAATTAAGAAAGATACTTCCGGCAAAAATTCAGACAAAGCAACACCCTCTCAGTCAAATAAACCTAGTCCCTCCCCCTCTCCAAAAACTACTAAAAACCAGCCTGCTGAAAAAGCAACACCGTCTAAGTCAGATAAGCCGAGTCCTTCTCCTTCCCCAGCAAGTCAGAAAGATACTTTAGACAAAAAACCAGACAAAGCAATACCCGCTAAGTCACCTCAGCCCAGCCCCTCTCCTTCACCAAAAAATAGTAAAACTGAGACTTCAAAAACCGAAAAGTCACCTCAGCCTAGCCCCTCTCTCTCACCATGAACAGCCCCACCGCAACGCTGCTAGTTTCCTGCCCCGATCGACGAGGATTGGTGGCAAAAATTGCTAATTTTATCTACGCTAATGGCGGTAATATTATTCATGCCGATCAGCACACCGATTTTGCGGCTGGGTTATTTCTCACCCGAATTGAGTGGCAGTTAGAAGATTTTAATCTACCGCGTGAGTTGATTGGTCCAGCATTTAACGCGATCGCGCAACCTCTACAAGCCAACTGGCAGCTGCACTTTTCCGACACAGTACCCCGGATTGCCATCTGGGTAAGCAAACAAGATCATTGTCTCTTTGACCTAATTTGGCGTCATAGAGCAAAAGAATTCTCCGCCGAAATTCCACTAATTATCAGCAACCATCCCGATTTAAAAGATGTAGCCGCTCAATTTGGCATCGACTATCATCACATTCCGATTACCAAAGAAACAAAATCACAGCAGGAAGCCAAACAATTAGAATTACTGCGGCAATACAACATTGATTTAGTTGTGCTGGCAAAATATATGCAAGTCGTCAGCCCTGATTTTATTAGTCAATTTCCGCAAATTATTAATATTCATCACTCATTCTTACCTGCATTTGTAGGAGCTAATCCCTACCATAAAGCCTACGAACGCGGCGTCAAAATTATCGGTGCAACGGCTCACTATGTCACCCCCGACTTGGATGCAGGCCCAATTATTGAACAAGATGTAGTGCGAGTCAGTCACCGGGATGAGGTTGACGATTTGATTCGCAAAGGCAAAGATTTAGAGCGAGTCGTATTAGCGAGAGCAGTGCGATCGCACTTGCGAAATCGCGTGTTGGTATACGGAAATCGCACAGTAGTCTTTGAGTAAAAATCAAGAAGCTCTAAAATGATTTTTTGTATGCTAATAAAATCTAATTAATGCCTTATGACGACTACTCTAACTAAGAGTAAAAACAGCGTGCTACTCAAAGATATTAGCTGGTAAACCTATGAAGCATTATTAACTTATAGCAGTATTTCTACGCATAACTTTAGAACAAATCTGTCAATTTCCACTATATAGCAATCCTAAATAATTCGTGAAGACTATATCCCGACTTCTAAGAGAAGTCGGGGATGTGAACTTCTGGGATCTCACAATTCAAATAGGATTGCTATACATAGCATCACAAGAACGAGAAGAGGATTTCTGCTTAAACTGTACTATATTTTTGACCAATTTCTCTAAGCAGCGTAGTCAGATTCTGCTTGTCAGATTCATCATATAATTTATCTACTACATCTTTAAACTTAGACAAGTCATTCATATATTGCTTGTCAGATAGCTGTGATGCTAATTGCGGTGTTAAAAATCTTACTAAGTCATCTTCATTTTTATCAGATAAAATATCTGTAACATCTTTTACTTTGGACAAATTTTTATTGTCCCGCTCGTCCAATAAAATATCGGCTACTTTTTTCAATCTAGGGACATTATTTCTGGACTTCTCTTGGGATACAAGCTCGGCTAAATTTTGGTCATCAGATACTATAGCTACTAACTCCTTCAACTTAGACATATCCGTTGCGTAATTCTTGTCGGATAAAATATCTACCACCTTTTTTAACTTAGATAATTTCTGCTTTTGTTTTTCTTGAGATAGCAGTGAGACTAATGCCGTTTCTGTCTTGACAAATCTTGCTAAATCTTCGTACTCGATCGATTTGTTTTTCCAGATGAGCCTGCGCTCTGTGAATACAATACCCTCTTTCGCATCATGCCATATACTATTGTCTATCAAAGCGATTACCTTTTCCTCACGATTAACAGATAACCAAGTAGACAGCGCATTTGACAACTTATCCAAGGGCATATTAGGAGCAGAAAAACCTTCCTCAAAATTGTATTTCTGCACGTTCTTTTGAAGGAATTCTCCCAAAGAGCCTGGTAATGGATCTTCAGTCAAGGTATAAGTTCGAGTTTCTAACTGGCGCAGCACTGCCTGATCTCGTTTCTTTTGCTCTTTCAGATTCTTTTGCCCTTTCAGATTCTTTTGCCCTTCCAGAAATGACCAAATCAAAAATGTTGTACCTGATGCCACAAGAGCAGCACCGCCAGTCATTACACTTAGTCCACCAAGAGCCGATATTGTAGTAGTGATAGCAGCAGCACCGGACAGCGTACCAGCGACTCCCAAAGCGCTGGCAGCAGTCCAAGCCGCTAAAACAGTGGTGGCACCAGCTATTGTTCCTGTACCGATAGCAATCCCCAGATTTTTTTGATCTTCGCTATCCATTTCTGAGACTAAGGCAATAGACAGCATCCCTGCGGCTCCAATTAGTGCCGCTCCTCCTGTTGCTACGGCTAACCCACCCAGCATTCCCAAACCACCAGCCGCAACAGAACCACCACCTAAAACGGCTAAAGTTGCATTTGTTGCAGCTGCTCCAGACAAACTGCTAATACTAACACCCGTTGCTGTTTCTGCTCCAATCGTAGTCAGCACTTTCGTAGCTTGCGGGACAATCGCTGCACCTTGTTTTTTCGCCCGCTCCAGTTTATGTCTGATTTCATCAGCATCTTTTACGAGAGTATCTACTGTTTGAGTAAAATCTTCTGGATTGTCTAGATTGTCTAAATCCTGATCCCTTGCTAATGAGTAAACAACTTTAGCATTTGCTGGAATATCTGCATTTTGGATGAAGGAGTCTAGGGAGTTCAACGTTGCTTCATCGGTTGTTGTTTTGCCATCACGTACTGCCTGATAAATCGACAGGTAATTTGCTTTTTCTTCAGAAGTTAGTTCCTTAGTATCATTAATCTGTTTGACCAGAATCAAATCAACTGTTAATGCTCTTGATTTTGCACTCGCTATCGAGTAAATCCGTTTGATTTCTAAAGGCAGGGAAGAGCTTGCAACAATCGAGTCTAAATCTGTGAGCGCTTTAAAGTCAGGTACAGGTTCTTCAGCGCGGACGTATGCGTAGGTTCCTACGATCAGTTTCTTTTCTGTCTCAGTCAGTTCAGATTCAGCTAATGTAGATTCAATGGCTTGCTTAATTCCCAGTAAGCGCGAATTAGTACTGGCAAGTTGATAACGCTGTTGAATTCTATTATCTAGTTTTGAGGAATCTATCACATAATCCAGGAAATCTAATGCAATTAAATCGTTAATGTACTTAGCTTCCTCGATATCTTCATACACAAATTTGCATTTCTTCTTACTTGATTCTTCGAGAAATTGCGTATTTTTATCGATTTCTTGATAAATCTGGTCAGCTAGCCTTAATTCTTGGTCATATAAGGTATGAAAAACTACAGTAATATCTTTACCTTTTTGACCACGACCTTTGATAGTCATCTCTTGATTTTCTTCCGTTCGGGGGATAATATTTACGGAGCAAGTCTCTCCAGAACGCAAAGGAAAGGTTTCCTTTCCCCCGTTCTTAGCTGTTGCATAAGGAACAAAAATATGATATTTCTCTACAATAGAAATATTTTTTTCTACTTCCTTGCTATCAGCCATAGCGCTAGCTGGATAAAGCAAGTCTTTTGCCATCAGGCCGAATGTACCTAAAGCCAGATAACTAAGAAAATAACGGCGGCTCAGAGTAGAGATACTTAGTTGAGGCATGACTAATATTTTTATATTTCTGGAAGTGTTGCACAGTTGTTGCTGACCGAGCTACAACCCACTCATTATTAGCATTTTTAGCCCATTGTCACCACATGGGAAACGCTACCTGAAAATTATTAGAAGTTGACACCAGCCCAGTGCGACCGTACCAAGAATCACAATTGAAGTACCAGAAGAACTATTAGAGTAACTGGCACGAGTAGGCGGCAGCGATCGCCAGGTAGCATTGCTGGGTATGGACGGGATTGGCAAAACTGCGTTGTCTGGAAAGCTAGCAGAACAGATTCAGGATAATTTTGAGTAGGTTATATAGCGATCGCACTGTGCAGTTGTGGGATGCTAGTAGCGGTGAATGCCTGAAAGCTTTCCAGGGACATACTAATGGAGTTTGGTCAGTTGTCTTTAGTCCAGATGGTCAAATACTCGCGAGCGGTGGACAAGATGAAATGATTAAGCTTTGGGATGTAGCGACAGGCGAGTGCCGGAACACCTTGAGAAGTGAAAGACCCTACGAAGGCATGAAGATTACTGGGGTTACAGGTTTAACAGAAGCGCAGAAAGCGACGCTGAAAGCGCTGGGGGCAGTAGAGATGGAATGATATTTTCCTCATCCTCTGAAATCCTGCGTGTAATTATATTCGCCTCTAACTCCGACTAGAAATGACTTTCTCTTAAATTGCCCCTGCCCCTCTGCCTGTTTACTCTTATTTCCCGGATGGAGTGTTACAAGTTCGTATTTATATGAATAACTCCCGACGTTGTATCCTTCGATTCGCTACATTGGTGTAGAACGCCATTTAGCATTCCGCCGCAAGCGGGAACCATTGTCAAAGTGGCAGCGTCTTGGAGGGTTAGGATGTTTTAACCCCTATATCCATCCATGACTCAATCGATTCCTGTATCCTGGTCAACAGCTGAAGCAACGGTTTCTCAAGCGCCGGTGCAACCTGAAAAACTGTCAAACTACGATCTAATTCTGCATTGTCAGGCGGGGCTGCGTCCTGACCGCGCTGCCTTTGCCGAACTTTTGCGCCGGTATCAGTCTCATGTCGATAAGATTTTGTACCATCTGGCTCCAGATTGGCAGGATCGGGCAGATTTAGCTCAAGAAGTCTGGATTCGGGTTTACCGCAATATTAAGCGGTTGCAGGAGCCAGTCAAGTTCCGGGGATGGTTGAGCCGGATTGCCACGAACCTGTTTTATGATGAGCTGCGTAAACGCAAACGGGTGTCTCATCCGCTGTCGTTGGATGCGCCTCGCATGATGGATGACGGCGAAATGGATTGGGAAATTGCATCTGACAATCCAAGTCCCGACGAAGACATGACGACGCGGGAATTTTATGAGCAGCTGCATGAAGCGATCGCCGATCTGCCAGAGGTGTTTCGCACTACCATCGTCCTGAGAGAAATCGAAGGCATGGCTTATGAAGAAATTGCCGAAATCACAGGTGTCTCCCTGGGAACGGTAAAATCTAGAATTGCTAGAGCGCGTCAGCGCCTGCAATCTCAGCTGCAAAACTACCTAGACGGAAATTAATCTAACTTAGGGATAGAATCTGGTTTCAGCTATTCGGTGGATTCGTACCTCCGGGGTTGCCGATTATCTTTAAAGCAGTAGGATAGCCTTCCTTGTTCGCTGAAGTGCTGCAAGGTGTGGCTTCCAAGAAACGATTTCAGATAGGTCGTGAAAAAAGGGTAGATTTTTACTGGGTGCGATCGCTTGCTAAAAACTAGACTAAGCGTAAATCGTTAAGTTCACCCTTGGTTGTCACGGATTAAGTCAGCTCCCCATTACTTGTGTTTTACTTCTTGGCAAAACAGTTAAGATTGTAATGAAATACAAGTTTCTACGTATATACTGAATGTGGCAAAGATTAGTGACTGCTCTGCTTTCCTATTGTGTGACTTGCTGGTGATGTGAAAATGACCTCTGATTTGAACAATCGTAAGGATTCTGGACAGCGGTGCCCTGCAAACGCACAAGTCTCTAAGGAGATGGATATTTTGCAACGCGATCGCTTTGAATTGCTCAGTGCTTACTTAGATAGTGAAGTAACCGCTGACGAGCGCAAACAAGTTCAGGAATGGCTGAAAAGTGACCCCAAAATGCAGTGTTTGTATACCAGACTGGTGAAGTTACGCCAGGGTTTACAAACAATTCCCGTTCCAGAGTCCGAGCAATCAGCAGAACAGGCTGTTAATCAAGTTTTCGGACGCATCAACCGCCGCCGCTCCCAACGGGTTGCTGCATGGGGCGGTGCTGCGATCGCAGCTTTGTTTGTCGGTGCTTTGTCAGGAATTCTTCCGGGTAATCACTCCCTGAGTCCCCAACTAGCAAAAGCTCCCATTTCAGAGACAGCAGCAGAGCCTTTGATGGTTGCCCTGAATCATCCCGCAGTGGAGATTCCCAAAGCAGCAGTCGCGGCTCCAGAAAAATTTGTGAAGCCATCAGTCGATGGATCTGACGCCAAAGGATATCAGAATTAATCCGCTTTGACTTAAAAAATATTGAGCAATGAGTGATGAGTTTTGGAATGAACTCATCACTCATTGTTTTTTAAGTGGCTCCACCATCCAGAGGTCAGCAGAATCCCTTTTTGGCGTCTAACCCGATCAACGCTCATCAAGTAAGCCCAAGCTATTGCTAATGGCTGCCCAGATGGTTTATAGGTCTCAATTTGATGCCGGTTATATTCATTTTGTGCCTCTGGACGGCTAGGGTCATAGCCTTCCAGATTATCCAATTTCTGTAACACAGTTGAATCGGGAAAAGTGAGTATGAACCCGTGAATTTTTGCATTGCCAGGGATCATTGCGGGATACCCTGCTGGGAGGGAAAAAAGTTCACCGAATGCGATCGCTCTTTTTTCTTCCACCACCTTTCCAGCACAGTATCGCTCGTAATTGCACTCTCCCGGTTTCAAAGTGCCGTAAACAAAAACTTGTAAATTATTCAAAATGTACTTGTGATAGATATGTGAAAGATTGCTGCTAAAAAAATATTACTCTTCCTGGATATCACAATCTCAAATGATTGATGAAATTCTATTCTTTCTCTTTCTTGGCGTTCCAGAGCGCTAACACGCATGACTATAGCTCTTCGAGCATGGCAAAGCGATCGCTAGTGGGTTCTAAGGGCAAAACGCAGGCTCCGCAAACGCAGTTTTTTCAAAAAATATCCACTCACTCAAATAGGATTGCAATAAACACTGATTATCCTTAGTGCAGTTCAGCTCCTATCTGCGTAGGATGTGGATATCTTCAGCGTCAGCAAAAAACAGAAAAATTTAAATCGATAGTGTAGCCTACCGTCCAGACTATGGTGAACAGTTGTGTCAGAATATTGAGGCAAACACGATTACTAATCCAGCAGGAGTTTTTTCCGTGGAGTCCCGTTACAACCCAGCAGCAATCGAGGAAAAGTGGCAACAGACTTGGGCAGAACAAAGCTTAGATAAAACCCCCACAGATAGCACTAAGCCCAAGTTCTATGCTCTGTCCATGTTCCCCTATCCATCGGGCAGCCTGCACATGGGACACGTCCGCAACTACACCATCACGGATGTGATTGCCCGACTCAAGCGGATGCAAGGGTATCGCGTACTCCATCCGATGGGTTGGGATGCCTTTGGTTTGCCAGCCGAAAATGCCGCTATTGACCGGGGTATTGCTCCCGGAAAATGGACTTATCAAAATATTGCTCAGATGCGGCATCAATTGCAGCAGTTAGGGCTTTCAATTGACTGGAACCGCGAAGTTGCTACCTGTTCGCCGGATTATTACAAGTGGACGCAGTGGATCTTCTTGCAGTTTTTAAAAGCCGGACTAGCTTACCAGAAAGAAGCCGCCGTCAATTGGGACCCCATCGACCAGACGGTGCTGGCAAATGAACAAGTCGATAGCGAAGGCAAATCTTGGCGTTCCGGTGCCAAAGTCGAACGGAAAATGTTGCGGCAGTGGTTCCTGAAAATTACCGACTACGCCGAGCAATTGCTCAACGATTTGGACAAATTGAGCGGATGGCCCGATCGAGTCAAGTTGATGCAGGCGAACTGGATTGGTAAATCCACTGGCGCTTACCTAGAATTTCCGATTGTCGGGTTGGATGAAAAAATCGGTGTTTTCACCACCCGTCCCGATACCGTCTATGGCGTGACTTACGTGGTGCTAGCGCCAGAACATCCTTTGACTGCCAAAGTGACGACTCCAGACCGAAAAGAGGCGGTAGAAGGATTTATCCAAGAAGTCGCCCAACAAAGCGAATTGGAACGCACCGCAGAGGATAAGCCAAAGCGCGGCATTCCAACTGGCGGGAAGGCGATGAATCCTTTTACAGGCGAAGAGATTCCCATCTGGATTGCCGACTACGTATTGTACGAGTACGGCACTGGCGCGGTGATGGGTGTTCCAGCCCACGACACGCGGGACTTCCGGTTTGCTAAGGAGCAGAATCTCCCCATTCAGGTTGTAATTGTTCCGCCAGGGGATGATGTAGAGACGGGAAATATCGCATCTCTACAGGAAGCTTATACCGAACCAGGAATTTTGGTGAATTCAGACCAATTTAATGGGATGGATTCAATTAAAGCGAAGACAGGGATTGTTGAGTACGCGGAAAAAGAGGGTTGGGGGAAAGCGCGGGTGCAGTATCGCCTGCGGGATTGGTTAATTTCGCGGCAACGCTATTGGGGGGCACCCATTCCGGCAATTCACTGTCCCAGCTGCGGTACGGTGCCGGTGCCGGATGAAGACTTGCCGGTTCGATTGCCGGAAGAGGTAGAATTCACGGGTCGTGGGGCGTCTCCATTGGCGCAGATGGAAGCTTTTGTCAATGTTCCTTGTCCCTCTTGCGGCACCCCAGCCAAGCGAGAGACGGACACGATGGATACATTTATTGATTCGTCGTGGTATTTCTTGCGCTATCCCGATGCCAAAAACGAACAGCACGTTTTTGATCCCGCAAAAACCAATGACTGGATGCCCGTAGACCAGTATGTGGGCGGGATTGAACACGCGATTTTGCACTTGTTGTACTCGCGGTTTTTTACCAAGGTTTTGAGAGACTGCGGTCTTTTAAACTTCGACGAACCCTTCCAACGCCTGCTAACTCAGGGCATGGTGCAGGGCACTACCTACAAAAATCCTGCCACTGACAAATACATTCCCGCGGCACAGGTAGATCCAGCCGATCCAAAAGACCCAGAAACGGGGGAACCGTTGCAAGTCTTCTATGAAAAGATGTCCAAGTCGAAGTACAACGGCATCGATCCAGAGGAAGTCCTCGCCAAGTACGGGGCAGATACAGCGCGGATGTTTATCTTGTTCAAGGCACCTCCAGAAAAAGATTTGGAATGGGATGATGCCGACGTTGAAGGACAATTTCGCTTCCTCAACCGCGTCTGGCGACTGGTGGCAGAATTTGTCGCACAGAGTCCCTCTAGCTCCCCTGACAAAGGCGGGGAGATGAATAAGGGCGAAAAAGACTTGCGACGGGCAATTCACGGTGCGATTCAAGCGGTTACGGAAGATTTAGAGGGCGAGTATCAATTCAATACAGCAATTTCCGAGTTAATGAAGTTGAGCAATGCTTTAGCTGACGCCAAATGCAAAGACTCGCCAGTATATGCCGAAGGGATAGAAACTCTGATTCACTTGATGGCTCCCTTTGCCCCTCACATTGCTGAAGAACTGTGGCACACAATCGGTCACAGCGATTCGGTACACACCCAAACTTGGCCTACCGTCGATCCGGCTGCCTTAGTGGTTGATGAAATCACGCTGGTGATTCAAGTCATGGGCAAAACCCGTGGGGCGATTCAAGTGCCCGCTGATGCGAATCGGGAAGCTTTAGAACAGTATGCCCGAGAGTCAGAAGTTGCTCAGCGGTTCATCGAAGGCAAGGAAATTAAAAAGGTGATTGTAGTGCCTGGAAAGTTGGTGAATTTTGTGGTGGGTTGAAAAGAGAGGCTACGCGATCGCCCTCTTGCCATCTCGGTTCAGAAAAAGAGTGCGATCGCTATTCCATTCAATTATCAAAGCCTCCAGTCTTCTTCAATAATCCTCGTGCTTGAACTTCTCAAAGTCTTTGGGCGAAACTTGTTCTTCAGCAGCTGCCTGACCAATCTTGCTCTGGACTAGATTGCTCTGGAATCAGAAGAAAGTTTTGATAACTGGTTGCAAGTCTAAAAATCACCCATTCAGGTGAGTCAGCTGGGTGAAGTACTCGAGTGTCTGGGATAAGAGAATTTGGTGTTACGCAAGGCACGATGTCACATCAAATGTTTTGGTAAGGTTTATTAGGAGTTGGGGTAGCGATCGGGATGAAAAGCGTATGCATTTTTTGCGGTTCCAATAAAGGCTTACGACCCGCCTACGCGGAGGCAGCCCAGCAAATGGGTGAAGCGCTAGCACTCCGAGGAATTAGTCTAGTCTACGGTGGTGGAAATGTTGGATTAATGGGAATAGTTGCCGATGCGGCACTAGCAGCAGGAGGTGAGGTCATTGGTGTGATTCCTAAAGCTTTAGTGGACAAGGAAATTGCTCACAGGAGTCTAACCGATCTGCGAGTTGTTGGTTCAATGCACGAGCGCAAAGCCTTAATGGCAGAACTGTCGGATGCTTTTGTGGCACTACCAGGAGGCTATGGAACGTTTGAGGAATTTTGCGAGGTGCTGACTTGGGCACAACTAGGCATACACCAAAAGCCATGCGGTCTGCTGAATATCGAGGGTTATTATGACCACCTGATTGCGTTCTTCGATCGCGCGGTTGGCGAAGCGTTTTTGCGTCCTCAGCACCGTTCGCTTGTGCTGGAAGAGCAGGAACCGATGCTACTACTTGATACGCTGGCTGGATATCAACCGCTCTTAATCGATAAGTGGATTGGTCTTAACGAGACTTGACCAAGAAGGCGCTAGTGCAGCGACAGCAAAGTAACTGACCACTTCCTGGAAACGAGGGGATGAGGGGGTGAGGGGGTGATATCAACTGATCGCTTACTTCTGCCGTGATGCACTAGGGAGTGGGGCTAGAGCGTTGGAAAGAGAAGAGGACTAGACCAAGGTGGCAGAAATAACCCAGAGGGTGAAATTCTCCTCCTCACCCTCTCACCCCCTCACCCCCTCATCAGCGCTGGAACTGGGAAACTAAGGCTTCAACTTGATCTACGCAGTCGATAGATGTCACTGAGTTTGGGTCGATGTTTGGCGGTAATTTCCGCTGCTTGAAGCGTTTCTTTGTAAATGAGGTTGTATAGCGGTGATAGGTGAGCAACTTGCGGTTGAAGTCCTCAACCGCCTGGGAGGGTGACGTTTCAGGACTTGAGCTACCTGTTTCTAACGGTTGCATTCCGTTAATGGAAGGTACGGAAACATCTGACAGCTCACGATTAATCTGCTCGGATCTAGGTGTATAGCTAATCAGCTTCATTAAAACGTTTTGCTGTACGTTTGTGTCTTCCATTAAGTCTCCGATTGCATAGCCCGCCCAGTTGAGCATCGTATATTTTTTTGCCTCACCTAACTTAATCGACTGGTTACTGAACCCTGTACCAATTGAAATCAGCAAGAGGTTATCGGTACCCGTTTCCCAACCAATTCCATATTCTTTTTGAGTTGCTTCCACAAACAACTGGAATGATGGGTTGTTAAACATACTCACAGCACCATCAACAAATTCATACTCTTGATTGCCGACAGCAAACATATGAGGCGGGAAAAAAGTTGGTGCAGCAGAACTTGCTCAAACGATATGCCAGAGTGGAATTTTGCTATTACTCTTGAAGAATTGGTTATTTGGATGGTTAACGAGGAACCAGGCTCCATCAGTTGTTACATTCTTGGAAACAATCATCAAGAGTGTTTTCAGTTGATCCGATCCAAGGGTGATGTCACCTAGAATAGACTTTATATTTTGCTCTAGCGGCCCTGAATCGTACTTTGACCACAGTTGCCCGAGCAGCCAACGTTTACTAAACATTGTCTGAGCATCGTTATAAAAAATATCACGCAATGCTCACGCTGACATTCCTTTAGCGAGTCCTGCTGCTAAAATTGCACCTGCACTCGTGCCGCCAATGAAGTCGAAGTAATCAGCCAAACACTTCCAAGGCGAGTTAGGTTGGTTGCAGAGTATGTCTTCTAACTTAATTAGAATTTCAGCAACGATCAATCCGCGAATACCGCCACCATCCATTGACACTAAGCGCTTGGGTCGTTTTAAATTCAGTTTGTTCAAGGTTATTGCTTATTCCTTATTTAAGGATTTTTTTTAAAAGTCAAGTAAAAAAAATAATATCCCACGGCTTTAGATTGCATATGCATTCGGTTATAATTGGTGTTTTTAGAGCCATTAAATTATCAATTTTCAACGTTTTAACTGAGTCCTAAAAAATATTTTAAATTAAGTTTATCTCGGCTTATACCTTGTCTCTTGTTGCTAAAAAGCATTTCCTCTTGAGCGGTAACTAAACATCACTTCTGGATGTTGGTAATTGAGAATAGGTAATGGGTCATTAAGGAAACCAATTACCTATTACTAGCCACTAAAAGAAGGATTGATTTTAACCACATTGCAGACCTGCTCTGGCTATGCCAGTCAGATTAAAGTTCGTTGAAGTTATCGTGTGACGGTGGCGCGATCGCAATTTCTACCAATAAGGGGACGAGGGGAGAATTGCGTCGCAGGTGGTGTTTGAAATCCTCGTCAAGGCAGGCGATCGCCTGAAAACTCGACCACCGAATCGCCCGTGGGATCGACATATTTGCTTGAGACAAGACCACGGATGAGGTCGGACGTCTGGTATCTGAAATGTGGCACATCGGCGGTGGCAGCTTCGGCAATGACTTTTGCGATATCGTCACCTGTCTGCCCTATTGTGGCAAAGACTTGCTCCGTTGCCGCGAGGTATGCATCGAGCATCTTACTATATGCTTCGGGAACGGGTTGCTGCAAATTTGCCCTAGTCTCTAGGACGGATGCGACGAACTCCGTGTTAATCGCGCCCGGTTCGATCAGCGACACAGAGATACCGAGGCGTTTAACAACGGGAGCAAGACTCTCCATAAAACCCTCGACCGCAAATTTAGCGGCGCAATACGCATCGTTGAATGGGTGCCCAATGAGACCGCCGACGCTGGTAACTGTAATGATTCGCCCCGAACCGGCAGAGCGCATCAGCGGTAGGACAGCTTGGGTGACACGCCAGACGCCGAAAAAATTGACATCCATTGTTTGATTTAGATCGTCAATCGATGTTTGCTCAAGGGTTCCCAGGTAGCCAGCGCCCGCGTTATTGACAAGCACATCGATCCGACCGTAATCGCGGACAACAGAGTTTACGCACTCGTCAATGGAGGCTGCGTCCTGAACATCTAGTCTACACACTTCGAGCGTAACATTTTCCGTCTTTGCTCGCGTTTCAAGAGGATTACGCTTTTCTAGGTTACGCATGGTCGCAACGACGGTGAAGCCTGACTGCGCTAGTAACACCGCCGTACTCAATCCGACGCCCGATGATGTGCCTGTGACGAGTGCGATTCGATTCATTATTTTCCTCCGTAAATCCGTAAGACTGCTGCCCGTTTCGTTTGCCGCCTAACTATTTAATTAAACTGACTAAGTCAAAACTGACTAAGTCAGTCTAACTTCCCCAATGGGGTTCGCCGTAGCTTTATAGCAGAATTTAGTAGTAGGTACAGAAGTATCTACTACTAAGTTGTTGTGGCAGTGTTGTACCAGTTCCCTAAGTCCTAAATATCAGTGCTATAGGCAATCTGCTTGGGTGACAGGTAGGGATAGGGAATTTTACCTTCCTGTTCCAGCTTTTTGTTCCGTTCCTCAATCTCCACTGCTATCAGATTTAGCTTCGCCATAAAAATAGCGTGGATTGAGGAGAACCGATCGTTTGCTAACGGTAATTGGAACAGTAGATGCAAAGACGGGGTGGTGAGCAGGTAGGAGAAAGAAACTTCAAAGTGAGAAATTGTAATGCTCTGCAAAGCTTCCATCACGTATTCCATTGTGATATCGCCTTCAGTTTCAGGTACTGGCTTATCCAGAACGTTGGGTCGGTTGGGGATATACGCTAGGTATTCCTTTTGGGGGAAGTTGACTGCGGAATGTTGGGCACTGGCTAGAAAAATAATGTTGGTTAGAGTTTTCACCAACAGCTCCCGCGTTTCAATAGCAGCCGGAAAACCAGAAACAGCTCCACGCTCCGGATCGGCAGTTTCCTGCGCCCAAGCTTGGATAACTTTATCTGCTGCCACTGCGGCATCATCCTTATACACAGCCGCTACAATATTGCCGACATAGTCAGTAATTGCATTCCAAATCTTGAACCCATCGTCGCGGAAGTAGTAGTCTTCAACGCCGTCCGAACCCTTCTCATCAAATCCGCGTGATAATAGCTCTTGCGGGAAGCTCATACCAGAAAAGTCCCACTTCTTCAATGCCTTCAGCAATAGCTGCATCGCTCCCGCAGTGCCCGTGGCGAAGGTTTGATTAGTAAAGGGAGCAATGTAAGAAACCAAAGTCTGACGAGCAAAGTAGTTGATGCCGATGGTGTCTTCAAAGTGCGGCTTCAGCAGTTGACCAATTGGGTGATCTTTGGGAAAGGCGTTGTGATGGCTGATGGCAAAAGGTTCTATAACCAAGTGCGTGAAGCCCAAGTGGTAGATAAACTGGTGGTACTGGTTGTCAGCACAGACTGCATGAATCTTCGCCAGTAAATACTCGTTGGGATAGGGTGAGTTAGGAGTGTAAACCTCGTTTTTACGGTCTTTATGGCGCGTTAGTTGGATGCCGAGAATGTTAAGTTGGGACTTACCATCTTCCAATAGTTCCCGGTATACCAACACGAATGCGGGATAGAAAACTTTACCGCCAAGTTGAGGGATATCTTCTAGATATCCGTAATCCAGCAAGAACAAGCGTTTTTGGGCGATCAGCTCAGGGATAGTTTTCCCTTGGGCCGTCAGGTGTGCCATGTCTTTGGGGATAACACTTTCGTCTGTGCAGAGTGTAATGCACATCGGGTTAACCCCTTGGATTAGCTGGCGGCAGAATTCCACATCATCCTTCCAAATTTTCGGAAGGTTATATGGCTGGTCGATCCAGCCAGAGAAGAAGGCTGTCCACGGATCGCCGCCCTCCTTCTGGATCTTCTCTAGCCTTTCTAAAAATCCCACCTGTGAGTAGAGGTACTCAGAGGCACGCTGCGAAATTAATCCCAGTTTCTGTGGTGGTAGCACTTCTCCTGGCGGTAGACCTTTCACCATGCGTGGCAAGTCCTCCATTGCCACGTCAGGTGCATCTTTCCGACGAGGATACTTTTGATATTCATACTTTTGGTCTTCACCGCCAGCATACTGCTGCACGATTTGCAAAACTTGCTGCTTAACCTCATCCAAAATCCCAGTCAGGAATGCGATCGCGTGTTGCTGCTGCATTTGTTTGGTGTCGGGCAGTTTTTCCCCTGAATCCAGCAACAGCCGCAGGGAAACGACAATCTCTCCACGCTCGGTACGCTGTAACGGTAGCGTTTTACGTGTTAATTGACCAGATTTCAACTCGTGCAAATCAACTTCGGCAGTACCCATAAACTCATCTTTGCCGAGGTTAGCATCCCAAACGCTGAAACGCAGCTTACCCTCAATGCTCACCAACTCAAAGGTGAACTTTTCATTCCACAAGGGGTTGCAAGTCTGCAAACAAGCCTTCGATTCTTGTGGCTTCGCCTCGTCAAGATCGATTACGACAAAAGGATCGGGATTAAACAAGCCAGTTTTGAGCAAATCCTTGCCGCTAATCACTTCAACTTCCAGCTTGCCAATACTGGGATTAAAGTGTTTATCCAAGGATTTGATCGCTTCGGCGTAAGTCTTTTCCTGACCGCTGGTGATTTGTCCGGCAAATACGGGGCTGACTTCAGTTTCAGAAAACCAATGAATCACCGTTTCTGTCGGACTCTTGGCTGACATCTCGACAGTTGTGATAGCACTCGTGATGGGAAGACTAGGTTTGACTTCGACAAAGGAATATTTCAAGGTGTGCTTCTGGTCATCGCGCATCTCCAGACGCTCTTTATATTCGCGCCCTGAGAGAGTCTTGAAGGAGCGTATCGCCCCAACTTCGTCTTTGCCTGGGGCATCCAATTTAACCCACTCATAAATAGGCCACCATTTCATAATCTCCTGACCAAAGGGTCTGAAGACCGCCCACACTTTGTCAATGGGGGCGCGAACGATACCTGTGACATTTGCGCGGCTAGTTTTTTGCTGGGTGTCTTTGCGAGTGTCAAATTGCGATTTGACCCACTCAAATCGCTGGTTGAACATCTTTTCAATGCTGGCTTTGAGTTGCTGGGCATCTTGCCCCTCTTCAGGGATGAAGATGTTCTCATAGTTCACTTTGGTGACTTCGGCATTCACCTCAGAAAGCTTGACTGTAGCCCTGTAGAGATTGATCGGCATCGAAGCACTTTTGGTCATTTCATAGGCTAAGGTTCGCTCTTCGTTCGAGCAAGACACGAGGCTCTCCTCGACAACTCCACCGTTCGGGAAGAGGATCTGCCGCTTATTGTCAGGCTCTATTTTCACCCCAGTGGCGTATTGCACCCACGAGACATCCTGCCAATTGCCAACGACAGCCCACAACTTATCTACGGGACAGTGGACATCAAACTCGAACGAACACTTGATTCCGTCTCTTCGGAGGATGAAATTAGTGACTTCAGGGATGCGCGTTGGCAGGAAGTTTTCCATAATCTTGAGTGCTTTTGCCCGATCTTCTCGGTTCTCGCTCCGCATCACGACTTCCATCGTCAGCGACACTTCTGGACCAGTCTCCGTGTCGTATACCCGCGCGGTAGCTTCGTAGAACGTGAACAGCACATTCGGCTCTGGTATGTCGATCTTCCAGACGTGGGTTTGATCGTCCTTGACGACCAGCCGTTCGCGAGTGATCCCACCCCCGAACTCGAATCGGATGATGGCTCCCACGCCATTTTCCGGTTTTCCATCCCCAGTTTCCAGTTCAGTATTTTCGTGTGCGCCGAGAACTTTCTGCAACGAGAGATAGTCATCGAACCCAGACCAAAACTGGTTTACCGAAATGGGTATCTTTTGGACGTTCGTTCGCGAGACGTGTTTGCCAAACTCCAGATCGTCTGTCGAATTTAAAGTACTTAGTGAGGTCATTGCGAATGTCTCCATAAATGAACGCGATGGACTGTTGATGAAAATAGAATTGCTAAATTAAGCTTTGTTGAGGTAGGTACACGACTTTTACTTAGCTGTGATTTGGTAAATTTTGCAAGTCTTACATACTGATTCCAGCGCTCCTCCCAGGGAGATTTAAGTATTTTTTACGGCTGGTTTTATTGTGGGGTTTAAAAGAGTAGATTTATCCGGTTCTTTTCTAACTCATGATTCTGGCGATTTGCCTAATGTCAACATAATCGTTTGCGAAAAAAGTATCCTACCCATGATTCATCGCGGATACTGGTACGCAAAAGAACTTGAGAGCTTGCCTCGGAAGAAAACCACAATCCCCAGCCAATCAATTCCTGAATATCTTATCCAACAAAGTGTTCCTGCCTGAACGAGCAAAATTCATTGATGTTTTCATAAGTCAAGTTTGCCGCGTCCATCAAATATCAGCCACCGAAGTTTAGGATCTAAACAAAGAACTTAAATATTTCTGCCGATCAAGTTTTTGAAGCCAGACATCGTAAGCTTTTCATCCGGGAAAAAATTAAGAGGCTAACTTTGCGAAGTTACTTAAAATCGGAAAATTTATTAATCTTCGGATCGAACAGCCTATAGCTTTGCCATAATCGGGGTGATTAAATTCCCTGAGGTTCAGGAAATCTATATCCGAAGTTTGTAGCAGTCTATTTAGTGGGGTGGAACCTATTACCCACAGACCATATACACCGGGTTTTGCCTGCCCCACAGGTTACTGTGTTTGTTAAACTCAGATATTTCTCTGATGAATTTACAACAACAAAAACGTAGGCGTGGTGTGATTCTCACGCCCCAAGGATTAAAGAAACTCCAGGCTGCAAAATCTGAAGCGGAAAGTTGCGAAAAATCTAACAATCGGTACACTCTGGAAGCGTTAAGCGATCGCACTGGCTTAGATCCAGATACCCTGATGAAGGTATTTGCTTGTGACGCTGGGGTTGATAAGCGCACCCTGAGTCGTTGCTTCAGAGCTTTTAACCTCTTATTGGAACAAAGTGATTACGATTTACCCGCTTCTAAAATTGAGCCGGTTGCGGAGCCAGGAAGTGCCACGACGAAAGCAGGACAGCAAGATTGGGGTGAGGCTCCTGAGTGTGCGATTTTCTCCGGTCGCACAGAAGAACTGGCAACCTTGACGCACTGGATTTTATCGGAACGCTGCCGACTGGTAACGCTGTTAGGAATCGGCGGAATTGGAAAAACCTGTCTGGCGGTGAAACTAGCCCATCAAATTCAAGATCGATTCGAGTTTACGATCTGGCGAAGTCTACGCAATGCTCCGCCCCTCAAGGAGATGCTAGCAGAGCTAATCCAATTTCTATCAAATGAGCGGGAAACTAATTTACCAGCAACGGTAGAGGGGAGAATTTCGCTATTAATTCGTTATTTAAAGCTTTCTCGCTGTCTGTTAGTGTTCGATAATGCGGAGGCGATTCTGCACGGGGGCGATTTGTCCAAGCCTTCCTTGCACTTTAGCACTGGACACTATCGCCAAGGCTATGAGGATTATGGTGAACTTTTGGAAAGGATAGGAGAAACACCCCATCAAAGTTGCATGGTGCTAACAAGCCGGGAGAAGCCAAAAGGAATTGGATTACTGGAAGGAGAAACTTTACCCGTTCGAGTCCTGAAACTAAAAGGTTTGCAGGTAGCGCCAGTACAGGAAATATTGAGGGCTAAAAGTTCTTTATGGGGTTCGCCGAGCGATTGGAGCCAGCTAATTGAATATTATGCAGGAAATCCATTCGCATTAAAAATCGTCTCGACGACGATTCAAAAGTTATTCCACGGGAATATTTCTGATTTTTTAAGCCAAAAAATTACAGTGTTTGGTGAAATTCGCAATCTTTTAGAGCAACAATTTAAGCGGTTGTCCGAGACGGAAAAGATAATTATTAACTGCCTCGCCCTGAGTAACCAAATCCTTTCATTTTCACAATTGCGGGAGAAGCTACCGCCCTCGATCTCACCGCAAAAACTGCTAGAAGCCTTGGAATCATTGGAAGAGCGATCGCTAATCGAAAAAAAGGCTGCATTTTTCTTTTTGCAGCCTGTGGTTATGGAATTTGTAAGCGACCAATTAATCGAAGAAAAAATTACCCAAGTGCCGCTGCGAATCGTGTCTAGTGACGAGTATCCCAGATTTGCGGCTAGGAGCTAAAAGCGATCGCTAGTCGGCACCACAGAACTTGCGATCGCGGTCTACTTCCGGTTCTTGCCAGGAAAAGGCAAAATGGCTGATTGAATTGACTTGCGGTGCCCCAGCGCGGATCGCTTGCATCTGCTGTTCTAAGGACGGACGAGAATTGAACGACTTGCCCCAAGCCCCCGCTAGTACGGGTGAAACCTGAGTGCCGGGTGGCGCAAGACTCAAAACCCGCTCAACTTGCGGGACAATGCAGCTGGTGTTGCCGCAGGTTGCATAGGACATCGGATGCCACTCCATATAACTGGGAAACCGATCCCACGGTTGCACTCTCGAATCATACCCCCCTTGACCGACGGTTTGATTCCCCTCCGGGAAAAACACTGCCCCCGTGCGGATTCTTTGTCGCTGGGCGGGGAGGCTGGCTAACGCCACAAAGTCCACAACGCCTTGAGCCGCATGGGCAACACTCAGTTGCCACAACTCCCATTGCAGCCGGGCTTGGCGCTGTGAGGCGGTTGCTTTCATTTCGTCGGCAGCGGGGTTGCGTCCCTGCCAGAGGGGCGATCCCTCATCTGGGTAAAGTTTATCCACCCCTGCAACATCGCCAGCGCTAATGAATCCCTTGGTAATATATCGCTCGATCAGTTCTCGTCCCTTATTGTTGAGGGCGCGGTCATACAAAGCCTGTCGAGAACCATCTCCGTAAATCCATAAATCTTGGACTTTCGTTACCACGGAAGCACTTCCTGACTGGCGGGGATACCGAATGTAGTCAAACAGCACTCCATCGGGGCGGCGACGAACC
Organism: Coleofasciculus sp. FACHB-542; assembly: GCF_014695825.1. Lineage (NCBI taxonomy): Bacteria > Bacillati > Cyanobacteriota > Cyanophyceae > Coleofasciculales > Coleofasciculaceae > Coleofasciculus > Coleofasciculus sp. FACHB-542. The sequence continues at coordinate 96,357 of NZ_JACJPB010000008.1, forward strand.
ACCTCTTGAACCAGCTGGTAATAGTCTCGTTTTGCTTGGGCGTTGTAAGGATCGATGAAGGCTTGAGAACCGTCCTCCGTGACCGACAAACTGGTTTTTCCCATACCATCGCGGGCTAGCGCTTGCTGTCGATCGGGTCGCTGGGAGTAGGAGTAGCCAAAGTTCATGGCGAACATCCACGCATAGACTTGCATCCCCCGTTCGCGCCCTTTGTTAATCGCTTGTGCGAGCAAGTCCACTTTCTCAGCGCCTGGAGTTCTGATGACAGAAGGCCAGGGTGTGGAATTTTCTGCCTTAGGCAGTAGCACCTGACCGTCAGAAAAAACTTCGACATAGACCTGGTTATAGCCCCGGTTAACCAAGCGATCCATTAATTCATCTAGTGCCCCAGGACGGATGTCACAGGGATACAGGCGCAGCCAGATTGCCTGTACGCGGGGCCAAGTTTGCTGACGACACTGCTGCAAACTCTCTGCGTGTTTTTTCAAGAGCGTTCTGTAGCGACCTTGGGAATCCGAGTTTCCCTTCACGGCTGAAACACGCAAACTTTCTTTTTGGGCGATCGCATCTGCTGAAAGCTGGCAATATGCCCTTGTTTGAGCTAGAGCAGATTGCGAACCCAAGTAAGGGTTGATAAGACTACTACTGGTCAGAACTGCTGCAACTAAACCGCGATAGACACGCTGCCAAGTTTGCGGCAATCTTAACGATGCCTGACCCACGAACTTCCTCCTAAACACCAATCTCATGGAACTGTTAGATATGTCTACCCATCAGACGAAAGGATGGAACATAAGGTGTCATCCGAACCGATTTCACTGGTTGAGCATCATATCAGCACTTGTCTGAGTACTTGTCAATTGACTCTATACACAGATTTACCCGCGTTTCCGGCAAATCTCTGCTTTTTAGTAGAAATAGGCACCCATAAGATCGACGATACCAACTGCCACGTCTGTTGCCATTTGGGCTTTTCAAACCAAAGCCCAAACAGGATTTCAAGATTTTATCTTCTGAAATTAAAACAAAATGGCGTAATCTGTCATTGCTTTGTCTGCGGCGCTTTGTCTGTAGCGCTTTGTCTGCGGCGCTTTATCTGCGGCGATCGCATCCGCCGTCTGTGCTGCGTGTTGCAGCGGATGCGATCGCTCCACTGGTCACGGTAAATTCACTCCATCTGCCATCATCCCCAACCGGGTCTCAGAGCAGTGGACGCGATCTCCATAAAAGCGATTAGCGATTAGCCAGTGAATGAACAGCTAACAGCTAACAACTCGCCAGCTAGTTCTTCAAGCTTCTCGTCTCAAAGCTGCTTCCACCTGCTGGAACTCTTGCTCTAAGCGAGTCTTCAGTTTTTCCGGCAGCGGACGATTCGGATAAGAGCTGTAATGCCCTGCTATTGAATTCAATGCAGTTCGCATCGTCGTGTAAGAACTCAGCTTAGCGACAGAGCTATCCCGCCGATAGCGAGAGGCAAAATCGTTAATAATCTGACGCGCTTGTGACTGAGCTGCTGCCTTGTCTGCCGAACCCTCTGGCAATTCAATTGCTGTTCTCAAACCTTGCAACAAAGCCAAGGTATCTTGGCGGTAATCTCCACTCAGTCCTAGCGAGCTGCTGGAGGAACAGCCCATCAATCCCATCGTAACTACCAAAACCAGGGCTAGGAGACGTGACCAATAACGCTTCATAAGTATTTTTTTTACCAAACGAGATGGAAATGCAAAATCAGAGTTTATCCTATCTCGAATTGGAACCCTTAGAATTTTAGATTTTTAATTTTAGAGATAAGACGTTTGGTGTAAATAAACGTAGACTCTCGATGGTTCATAGTTTAGGAATTATGGTTTGTAGGAACAATCCATAAACTTTTACCCCTCGTTACATTTATTTGTGCCCCTATATTCCACTATTTTCATCCTTTTAACAGATGCGAAAAAAAATGGAAGTTCCTATTTTTTTGGCTTTGCTAAATCAAATAATCTGATAGGAATACTTCTGACAGGTATCCCACAACGAGTAAGGGCAGAAACCCTGCCCCTACCTTCTTTCAATCAATCGTTTTTCTGGAAAAATTAACCGAAGCGACCGCTTACATATTCCTGTGTTGCTTGCTGCTGAGGGCTTTGGAAGATAACCTCGGTGCGGTCGTACTCGACTAAATAACCAATACGACCTCCTTTTTCGGTTGGTTCGACATTGAAAAAGGCTGTCATATCAGATACTCGCGATGCCTGCTGCATATTGTGCGTCACGATCACGATGGTGTATTGCTCTTTGAGTTGATGGAGCAAATCTTCAACTCGCAGCGTGGAAATGGGGTCGAGAGCGGAGCAGGGTTCATCCATCAGGATCACGTCTGGCTGAACAGCGATTGCTCTGGCAATACACAACCGCTGCTGCTGTCCCCCAGACAAAGATAAACCACTCGCTCGAAGTTTATCTTTCACTTCATCCCACAGAGCCGCTTGCCGCAAACTCCGCTCTACCAATTCATCCAAATCGCCCCGATATCCATTAATCCGGGCACCAAAGGTGATGTTGTCATAAATCGATTTAGGAAATGGGTTTGGTCTTTGGAAGACCATCCCAATCCGTCGCCGCACCTCTACGGGATCGATTTCTGGAGCGTAAAGATCTTGACCGTGGTAAGTGACTTTGCCTTCTGCCCGAAAACTTTTAATTAAATCATTGAGGCGGTTATAGCAGCGCAACAAGGTACTTTTTCCACAACCCGAAGGTCCAATAAAAGCCGTAACCCGGTTTTTGGGAATATCTATCGAAATGTCTCGAAGTGCTAAAAAATTTCCGTAGTATACCTTTAGATTTTCTGTCTGTAAAACAGTCTCAGTTTGATTCTTGGTTTGAGAATTCGACAACATAAATAATCAGATCGGTTTTTGGGTTTAACAGGCTAACAAAAACCCTGTAGGTTTTTGGGCAGATGATTGGGCGAAGGATTGTGTTGCTTGGGAAGTCAAGGGGATTACGGCTTCGTCCTTAAGGTTAAAAACAGCGCCTAGCATACTATTAAACCTCGGTATGTATTCATTGTTGCATTACTTTGTTTAAGTTTCCGTATCATAGCAACACATATTTGAACAATTGTTCATCAATAAACTCGACGAGCCGTTGCTAAACGAGAAATCATGCTGGTTATCAGAACCAGTAAAACTAGGATGAAAGAAGCCGCCCAAGCGAATTCTTGCTGATTTTTAAATGGAGACGTAGCGAAGTTGTAAACTAAAACCGCTAGGGAAGCCGTTGGTTCTTTTAATTGATTGTTCCAATTAGGCCAATATTGGGTGAAAAGGGAAGTAAATAATAGGGGTGCTGTTTCACCAGCAGCACGAGCAACTGCCAGCGTCGTTCCCGTCACAATTGCTGGGAGTGCTGCTGGCAAAATCACGCGAGACACCGTTTGAAAGTTAGTTGCTCCCAGTCCGACCGATGCTTGTCGGATTTCTTGCGGAACCAATCTTAAAGCTTCTTCGGTTGCCCGAATTACAATTGGCAACATCAAGATTGATAAAGCAAATCCTCCCGCCCATGCGGAATAAGTTCCCATTGTGAGAACGACGGCGGCATAAGCGAAGACGCCCACAATGATAGAGGGAACTCCACTCAGGACGTTGGTGGCAAAGCGAATCCAGTAAGAAAACTTACCCGTATTACTAAACTCAGACAAATAAATGGCTGCCATGATGCCAAAGGGAATGCTAATCAGGGCAGCAATTCCGACCATGATGAGGGTTCCCAGAATGGCGTTGCCAAACCCGCCTCCGGGTACTAAGGGAGGGGGCGGCAGTTCCGTGAACGCACTCGCGTTCAGCTGGCTTATACCCTGGATAATTACGTAGGAAAGCACCGCCACCAAAGGCAGGATAGCCAGGACAGCACAAAGAAACGTTAGCGCCGTCATCACGATCCCAAACAGTGTCCGGGGGGAAGTAGGCGATCGCTTCAAACTACGACTGGGAAATCCGGAAACTGGTTGAGCCTGGGGTTTAGACATCATATTTGTGGTCGGTGGTCAGTGGTCGATTATGGAGGGGCGGCTTTCACCAGATATCTGCCAGTAGCTTTCCTATACTGATAAACCCGCCTGTGCAAGTCTGCTGTCATCTCAGAACAAGGAACGGATTAAATTCGCTGGACGCGCTCAATGAGTATCTGAGCCAAGATATTCACTAACAGCGTGAGGACAAATAGAATTAACGCAGCATACATTAGGGCTGCCACTTGCAGACCGCTTGCTTCTGCAAATTGGTTGGCGAGTAGGGAAGCAATCGTGTTGGACGGAGCCAAGATAGAAGGACTGATGTTGTTAGAATTCCCAATCAACATCGTTACAGCCATTGTTTCTCCCAAAGCTCGACCCAGTGCCAGCATCACTGCGCCCACAATTCCAGAGAAAGCGGACGGGAGTAGCACTTTGAGAATGGTCTCCCAACGAGTCGCTCCCAGCCCAACTGACGCCTGCCGCAAGTCTGGAGGTAACGAGATGAGGGCGTCACGAGAAAGGGCTGCGATAGTCGGCAATACCATAATGGCGAGGACGAGCGCTGCCGGGAGCAAGCCTGGGCCACGCAGCGGCGTGCTAAAAATGGGCAGCCAACCCAAAGATGCGTTAAGCCAGTTACCTACGACCTTCAAAAGGGGAATCAGAACAAAAATTCCCCACAAACCATAGACCACACTGGGAATCGCTGCTAGCAGTTCTACGAGGAAAACAATTACCACCTGAATTCGTGGCGGCAAATAATCTTCACTCAGAAAAAGAGCTACGCCAATCCCGACTGGCACGGCAATCAACAGGGCGATCGCTGAGCTAGCGATCGTGCCGTATAGTTGAGGCAGCGCTCCGTACTGATTGCGAACTGGGTCCCAATTGGTGGAGGTAATAAAGCCAAACCCAAATTCTGTAATCGCAGGCCAAGCTTTAATTGCAACTTGTACCGTTATCCAAATCAGGATTACAGCAACTGCAAACGCAAAAATTCGAGTTAGCCAAATAAAGCCCCGATCCATCGTCCGATCCCAATCGGAGCGGGGTTTCATAATTTTCTGCGAACCGGAGGTCACGGAACTCACGGGATTATTTTCCTCAGACACTGGTTAGTAAAAGCAATAAACGCTTGTATTCGTTGATGCAAGCTAGACCCGTACCATTTTTTTTAATCAGAATGCAATTTTTTCAATTGCCAGACATTCCAGCTTAGCAGGGGCAGTTTTGCTATTAGCCTACCGTCTAATCGTAAAGGATAGAGTAAAGGTCAGGTTAAGGTATGGCTTTAGTTGTCTGCAAACCAAGTGATAAAATGCCATCGTTTCAATAAATACGATCAAAAGGGCCGAACGTGGTTCAAGCATCGGTGTCAAACGTGGATGTTAACAGCAAGTCTCAGGAGTCACTGCGGCAATGGCTGCAAAACCTGACCTCTCGGATTATTGCTGGCGAGCGGATTGGGAGAGCTGAAGCGATCGCTCTATCCCAAATTGAAGGTGAAGAAAATATTTTGCTGCTATGCGAAGCAGCCGACAAAGTCCGTCAAGCTTGTTGCGGAAACGTAGTCGATTTATGCAGCATTGTCAATGTGAAATCTGGCAATTGCTCGGAAAATTGCGGCTTCTGTTCCCAGTCTGCTCACCACCCCGGTCAAGACTCGCCAATCTATGGCTTGAAATCCACCGAGGAGATTCTTGCCCAAGCCAAAGCAGCTGAAGCAGCTGGGGCAAAGCGGTTTTGTTTAGTTTCTCAAGGACGCGGCATTAAGTACAACAGCCCCAAATCGACGGAATTTGAACAAATTCTGGAAACGGTGAGCCGAATTATTGCCGAAACCCAGATTAAACCTTGCTGTGCGTTGGGAGAAGTGACGCCAGAACAAGCTCAGGCGCTAGCTGAGGCGGGGGTAACGCGGTACAACCATAATTTAGAGGCATCGGAGAACTTCTTTGAGCAAATCGTGACAACTCATACTTGGCGCGATCGCGTCCAAACCATCCAAAATCTCAAAGCTGCGGGAATTCAAGCCTGCACGGGTGGAATCATGGGATTGGGCGAAAGCTGGGAAGACCGAGTGGATCTGGCGTTAGCGCTGCGGGAATTGGAAGTCGAATCCGTACCGCTGAATTTATTAAATCCCAGAGAAGGGACACCCCTAAGCGATCGCCCAAAAATCGATCCTTATGAAGCTCTCAAAGCGATCGCCATTTTCCGCCTCATCCTGCCCGAACAAATTCTGCGCTACGCTGGCGGACGGGAAGCCGTGATGGGAGAACTCCAAGCAATGGGCTTTCAAGCGGGAATGAATGCCATGCTGATTGGACACTACCTCACCACTATCGGGCAACCGCCAGAGCAAGACCATGCTATGCTCGAATCCCTAGGGCTGACGGGCGGCGAAGCACCCATTCCCGGCGAATATACTGCTAAGGTATGAGTGCTTTAGGGGCGGGACTCCCCGCTCCTGGTGAGGGCTGATGGCTGAGGGCTGAGGACTGAGGACTGAGGACTGAGGACTGAGGACTGAGGACTGAGGACTGAGGACTGAGGACTGAGGACTGAGGACTGAGGACTGAGGACTGAGGACTGAGGACTGAGGAATATTTCTCCCTTGCTCTTCTTGCTCTTTGACGCTCTGCTCTTTGACGCTTCTGCTCTTTTACTCCCCTGCTCTTTTACTCCCCTGCTCCTTTACCCTTGTGTTTGCTCCCACTGAACTACTGTGGGCCTTGATTGGCTTACTCCTAACGATTGGTGGTACGTTTCTGGAAGCGTATGTACCCAGCCTTCCTTGGAATTGGTCTCAGCAAGGGATTCAAACTCACTCGCTGGGCGTGACCTATCAAATCGGTGCCGTGCTGCTAGTTGGCTGTATGGGCGGTAAAAATGCCGGGGCACTCTCTCAAATTGCTTACCTGGCGTTGGGTCTCACTCCCTGGTTTCCAGTCTTTTCCCAAGGCGGAGGTCTCGACTATCTCACAGAACCCAGCTTTGGCTACTTACTAGGCTTTATTCCGGGTGCGTGGATCTGTGGCTTAGTGGCTTTTAAGGCACCGCAGCGATTGGAGTCTTTGTCCTTCAGCTGTATTTGTGGGTTGCTGGTCATCCATATCACTGGTTTGACTTATCTAATCGTGACCCATTTGTTAACCTTGGGAGCGGTATTACTGCCGTTATGGGAAGCAGTTTTGAAATACTCCGTCTATCCTTTACCAGCCCAAATGGCAATTGTTTGTGCAGTGACAGTCTTGGCTTATTTCTTACGCCAGCTAATGCTTTATTAAGTCGTTGGTTCGGTCATTAGTCAAGCGCTCGTTGGTCATGGGGTAGTGGGTTGATAGTCTACCGATACTGATTACTAAAGAACGATTGACTAATCACTCATCACGAATAACTAATGACTAATGAATAATTACAATGAATTTTAAAAATCACTATTTTTGGCTCGCCGCTTTCGTTAGTTTGATTCTGGATCGGGTAACTAAATATTGGGTGGTGCAGAATTTTGTCTATAAAGAAACGTGGGCGCTGTGGCCTAATGTATTTCACTTTACCTATGAATTGAACCCTGGGGCAGCTTTTAGCTGGTTTCAAGGCGAAGTTTGGTTGCCCTGGCTTTCTTTGGGGGTGAGTCTATTCTTGATCGGATTCGCTTTAGTAAACCCCCATTTGGATCGTTGGGAACAATTAGGCTGTGGCTTTATCTTAGGTGGAGCGGTGGGCAATGGAATTGACCGATTTTTCAACAGTTGCGTTATCAATGACAAATTTTTCAATGGTTGCGTCGTTGATTTCTTGGATTTTCGGCTGATTCACTTTGCAGTATTTAATCTGGCAGATATGTTTATTAATGTAGGCATGGTGTGTTTATTGATTGCCTGGTTTTGGAATCAACCTTCCTCATCTGGCAGACCACGGTGAAGAGATGAGGGCAGAGGAAGCAGAGGGAAGTGGGAGAAAGCTGATTTTTCCGTTGATAATTAATTCCCTTCTTTAGTTTTTTAAAAGACGATTTGTTAAAACCTATCTTTGTAAGCTCTTTCTCTTTTTCACAACGCCTCCCTAGGCAAGAGATTAGAATATTTAGTACAAACCTCTTGCTTGTCGCATTGAGCCTTTTGCCTCTGACATGACCTCACCCCAACAACCGCCTAAAACCATCCTGGGTCAACTAACTCAGGCAGTACAGACCATTCAAGCTAAGGTAAATTTTAATGCGCTGGCGCTGAAGCCCAATGCCAGAGTGCCGGAACTATGGGTGCAGGATGCCGGTGCTGCTAAGGCAGAGGTTTATCCACTATTGGGCGATCGCTATTTACTGGGACGCAGTTCTAAATCTTGCGATATCGTGGTGCGGAACCCAGTTATCAGTCAGATTCATCTTTCATTAAACCGAGAAGGACGGCGCGGGCAGTCCTTTGTCATTAAAGATGAAAACTCTACCAATGGCATCTACCGAGGGAGACGGCGGCTCAATAGCCTCATACTACGCCACGGCGATATCCTCACCCTAGGACCACCGGAATTGGCGGATGCGGTTCGGCTTCAATACCACAATCCGCCCCCCTGGTACGTGCTGGCGACTCGTTACGCCCTCTATGGGGTGGGTGGACTGACCAGTTTATTGGCATTGTGGATTCTTTTTGAGTGGCGCAATATTCCGATTCGACCTTTGCCGGCTGGCGTACAAGGACCAGTAGTAATTAATTCTGATGACGGAACGCCGTTACAGCGTCCCCGAACGATAGCGCACCGGGAATTGGGGCGATTATCAGATTTTTCCAAGTATCTGCCTCAAGCGGTGATTGCATCGGAAGACAGTCGCTATTACTGGCACTTCGGGGTCGATCCTGTTGGCACGCTGCGGGCGGTGGTGACGAATGTCAAGGGAGGCGGAATTCGTCAAGGCGGTAGCACGATTACGCAACAGTTGGCGCGGAGTTTGTTTCGGGAGTATGTGGGGACAGAAGATAGCGCGGGGCGAAAAATCAAGGAGGCGATCGTCGCTCTGAAGCTGGAGACGTTCTACAGTAAGAACGAGATCATGCGGAATTATCTGAACCGCATCTACCTGGGTGTTGGCGCTAACGGGTTTGAGGACGCGGCTCAGTTTTATTTCGACAAATCTGCCAGAGACTTAAATATTTCTGAAGCGGCGACGCTGGTGGCGATTTTGCCAGCACCGAATAGTTTTAATCCGATTCGGGATTATAAAACGGCGATTGGACTGCGCGATCGCATTATTAACCGCATGGCAAATCTAGGGTTTATCAGTGCGGAAGAAGCTCAACGAGCAAGGCGATCGCGTATTGACGTTAGCCCCAAAGCCAGAGAAGCTTTAGCTAGCATCAAGGCACCCTATTTTTACAGCTACGTTTTCACCGAACTCCAATTCTTGTTGGGAGAGCAACTGGCAAAAGAAGGCAATTTTTTTGTCGAAACCAATCTGGATCTGGAGACTCAACAAAAGGCGGAAACTGCCCTCCGCAACGGAGTTAATACCATTGGGGGAAGTTACAGGTTCTCTGAGGGAGCGATTGTCACCCTCGACTCCAGCAACGGATCAATTCGCGCCTTGGTCGGTGGCACAGATTATCAAAAAAGTCAATTTAATCGTGCGACTCAAGCCAAGCGACAACCAGGTTCCACCTTCAAAATTTTTGCCTACGCCTCGGCACTGGAACAGGGGATTTCGCCGGGAAAGTTTTATTCCTGCGCCCCTGTAGTGTGGCAGAGTCAACGCTTTCGGGGGTGCGAAAGAGTAGGGGGTAGCGGGACGGATATGTACACCGGGCTTGCCCAGTCTGAGAATGCGATCGCGCTGCGGGTAGCGCAGGATGTTGGTTTAGATCGGGTGGTGGAGATGGCTCGACGACTGGGCATCACAACGCCGCTTAATCCGGTTCCCGGTTTGGTGTTGGGGCAAAGCGAAACCACTGTCTTGGAGATGACGGGGGCTTTCGGTGCCTTGGAAAATGGCGGCGTCTGGAATCGCGCCCATGCTATTCAGCGGATTCGGGACAGCAGCGATTGCAAAGATTTCAACAATCCGCAAACCTGCCGGGTGATTTACTCCTTCGAGGAGGAAGCAGGGGCAACGAAGCGGGTGCTGTCACAGGGAATCGCAGATACCATGACGAATATGCTTCGGGGCGCAGTGCGAGGGGGTACGGCACGGGCGGCGTCGATTGGATTCGGAGAGGTGGGGAAGACGGGCACCACGAATAGCGGCGTTGACTTGTGGTTTATTGGCTACGTTCCCAGTCAGGATCTCGTCACCGGCATTTGGCTGGGAAATGACGACAACACTCCAACGCGAGGAAGTAGCGGACAAGCTGCCCAAGTTTGGGCAAACTATATGCGGCAAGTGGTGCGTTAAGCTATGTTGCTAGATATTTTCACGGGTGCGATCGCTCTTTGAGATTGAGGAGAATGCGATCGCTCCAGTTAATCTTATTGTTATTTCCAAAACCTCATTTAGTAAATATTCAATCGTTTAAATATATACATAAATGAGGTATTATTCTTCGTTTACACCTTTTCCAGCTTAATCAATACGGGAGAAATGCTTCAATATTCTTTTGTAACTGTTCAAATTCCCCGCGTTTTTGGACTATGAAAGCTTTTTTGATTTGACGTTGTTCTAGGGTTTCGTTGTGAATTTTCTCCTGCTGTTCTAGCAAGTTTTCGCAAAGGAAGATAGCTTGTTCAATGACTTTAATTGCTTCTTCAACTCTGGTATTAAAAACTAAATCAATAGTTTCACCAATCTTATCTGTAAGTTTTTCCGTAGCTTCGACAAATTTTTCACAACCTGTTTCAAATACTTTTAGCTTAATTTGATCGTGAATTCCACCCATGCCAAACCCAAGGGCTCCTGCTATTGCAGCTCCTACTCCAGCTACTGCCCACATAATTGGGCCACCTAGCCCCAATAGGATTAGCAATCCAGCGCCTAAGCCACCTCCAAAAAGACCTCCACTTATGTAAGTGTAAAAATCACCAAAGCTGCCCTCTATACCATTAATAGCAAGGTTTATCTGCTTACTAAAATCAGTATTTATATCTTTGTCAAGAAGAAGTAAGCTTTTTTGAAGGGTATCCAACTCTTCTTTGATAGAATTTTCTAAAATTTCAAAATGCGGCTTTAGTATTTTTTCCTTAAGCTCTTTGTTACCCCAGGTATCTATCTCTTGTTGTATGTCACGAAGAAACTGATTGACATAGTCTTCTATAACCCTCTGTTGGTCGAATATAGGATTATATTTGGAAGACCAGTGCTCAACTTTATTAGCCAACCGTTCACCTAATTCTTCAAGCCATTCCTGCAAAGATTCATTAGCTTCTTCAAATGATGCATCTTTTATTTCATCAGCTATAAGTCTAATTCTGAGATCGCGACCGCTTGCCTCCCCAATTTGTTCCAATATCTCCTGTTTTTTAGCTTCAGAAAGCGTTAACTTTCCAAGTAACACTTTTTCTGCTTGGTGCAGCCCGTCTAAACCTGCTTGATTCAACTCCTGAATTCTTATCACTGATTTCTTTATTTTTAAAAACCCGCGTTCATGCGTTAGAAATTGCTCAATAGATTGGGTGAAGCTTTGGAATGTTTTCAGGTATTCGTCGTCTGCTCCTTTCAGGATGGCTTTTAGCGCCGACTTAGCAGAGATATAGTGGATACGGTCTTCAGTCTTAATGAGCAGATTTTGTTGCTTTACAAAACTTTCAATGCGCTGGCTTACATCTTGACGATCTTCTTCCTCATCCAGTAAATCCATAAAGTTAACTAACACAAAAAGATTGTCAGCAGGCTCGTTTTCTTTACCGCCATTTAGTTGAGTTCTGACATCTTGTATCAATTCTTTTTCTTTTTCAGGAAGGAGACGCATAGCATTGGTCAGGAAAATAGCTGCATCCGTATCTTTGAGAAGTTTTTGGGTAATAGCTGTCCGATCTGGGTGTTCATTTAATCCAGGGGAATCAATGATTTCTACACCATTCCTGCATAAATCCAGATCAGGATGCTCAAAAATGATTTCGTCAATATCGGATTGTCCCAGTTGTTCGCTACGATGATCTCGTGCTGCTTCTTTAGGAATTGCTGCTTTTACTTTATATTGGTCAAGTGGAATTTCTTCAGAACGTCCATCCTTGTAGCGACAGACTACCTGCATTTTTTTGCCATATTTCAGAATAGTCACCGCACCGCTACAGGGAATTGCCCTTGCAGGTTGGATTTCTTCGCCCAGCAAAGCATTGAGAAAAGTAGATTTGCCTTGGCTAAACTCACCTACGACAGAGATACGAAACCGCTGAGATTGTAACTTTTGAGATACTTTTCCTAATTCTTTTTCAAGAGTATTAGGCAGCCGTTCATGCTTAGTGCAGTCTTGAATTGTCTGATAAAGCTGATAACAAAAATTGTCTAATTGCTGCCGATTCTTCTGAAACTGTTGCAACTGTTCGTAAGCGGTGTAATGGTGTTTATTTCTTTGGTGTTCGACTTTAGGAGGTGGAGGCGGTGAGGCATTGCTAGCTGCGTTAAAGGTAGCTGGCTGCTGTTGAGTTGCTGGTTGTTCAGGTTTATCAGGTAAAGCCGCCAATATTTCACTAGCTGCATTAACAAACACTGTGTCTAGCTCATGGAACCGAGAGGGGTCGAGTAAAGACTGCACTTCATCCAATGCTGCTGGATCTACGGGTCCTTGACGACTGAAAACAGCTTCTAAGACTGCTAGATGTTGCGGATTAATTGATAAGCGATCGCCAATTATTTCTAAATACCGCTTTTCACGAGTATCCATTACTCCATCAGCGGCTGATATTTCATAGCCAAAACTAATCAACAAAAGTCTTTGTGATTTTGATAACGGAGCTGCCAACCTAGACAGTTGACTTGGTTTTGTATTATCCAAATTCTCCTTTACTCCCTTGATCATCAAATGCGCTAATCGACGCACACCGCCCTCTGTGGGAATAAATCGATTAAGGGTTGTCAGTAGCCGTTGCTTTTCATCATCCGTAACTGTGCCATCAGCATAAATCACACCCAGTAGCAGCGTTACCAAATTTGCTAAAAATATCACGGGAGGCGTCAAATCCCGTTGGCTGAGCTTTTGCCCAGTAATGCGCGACAACAGATCAACCGCCTCAGAGCTAACCAGTGAAGTATCCATAAAGTCTGTAAGCCTATAGCGTATTTGTACTCTAGTATTCCCAGATTCAGCAGAAACTAACTCCGTGGAAATACGGTTATCTTCGCCGAGTAAGACAAGCTAGGCTCGAAAACATTAACTAATAACAACGTAGAAATATGTATTTTCAATTTGCTCCTGCAATTCAGGCTGCTATCGAGGCTGGTAAATATGTGCAAGTTTTTACATCAGCAGGAGTCCCAATAGGCATGGCTAGAGACGCATCTACTGGTCAGTTTGTCGCCCATGCCATCGGTGCTGTAGCCCAAAATAGCCCTCTATCGCCGCTGGTAAGCCCTTTACACTTGGTTACAAGTGGAGTGCAGATGTATCAAACGCACATGGGATTTCAAGCTGTCCAAGCTGGACTGCAAAGTATCCAGACAAGCTTAGGAGTGCTGCAAGCAACTACAGCCTTTATTGGGGTTGGAACGATGGCTGTGGGGGCATTGGCAGCAGTGAACCTGCACCAGACAATGAAACTGAAAAAAGAAGTAGGACAGCTAAGGCTGGAAGTCAAAGAAGGTTTTATTGATTTAAAACAAGCTTTAAAAGACCAAGGTGCAGAAATTAAAGAATTGATTGAGCAAGTTGCTCAGGATGTCGAATTCAGGAACCATCGGACAATTTTAATTCGAGCTTACGGGCTATTTACTCAGGCGCTTCACCGTCTTCGCTCTGCAATGCAAATACAAGATGCGAACCGTAGAAATGCTGAAATTGATGGTGCTAGAGGGATGTTATTTCAGGCTTTAGCTGACTATGACAACCGTGAGCTGTTGGAAGCAACTTGTTCAGCGGGACAGCTTCGCAGGCTGGAATGTGCTTGGGCAATTGAGCAGGCAATTATTACAACTTATCAGGTGCAGAATGAGCCTTCTGCTGTAAGCGATCGCCTATCGCACCTCCAAAACAAAATCCGTCAAGATTCCCTTAATGTTATTAATAGCTGTGAAACAGAGGATGAGCTTGATTTTCTCTTTCCTGAAATCACCCGCATTCACGATCACGATCTGGCTGTATTAGAATCTTGGCAAAATCAAGTTGATTGGATGCAAAGCCTCCCACCTTCAGAATTAAAATTACTCCAAAGTGCTGATTTTAGCAATTCAGAAGTCATAGTTAGTACAGATACAACTGCTTTGGCAGTACCTCCAGAACATTTACTCTATGAAAATTTAAAGCAAAAGTCTCATTTCGTATCCCTTTGCAATCAGCTTCAATTTATGATGCAGCCTGAACTACGTCGAGAGCCAGAATCTTATATTAGTCAGCAAGCTGCGATCGCAGGTTATAAAACTTTAGTACCCTCAAATTTACAGAAAGCCTCAAATTTAGCTGTTGCTAACCTGTACTGGTATTTCAAAGTCAGAGATGAAGCTGAAGACGAGGCAGTGACGGCGTAAAGTTTAAATATACGAAGATGCGATCGCTCAAATTTGACTGAGTCCGATCGCCTTCTCCATTCAAATAACAGTTGATGGTATTCGCTAATTTTTCTATTCGCAATTTTTTTAAGAGTAAATTGCTAAGTGTTAATTTAAAATTGCAATTACCATTACTTGAAAATTTCCTTTATTCTAAACTCTATGCTTAAATAAGGGCTATTGATAGGCTATTGTCTATGCAGTTAGTCATCTTTATCGGCTTGCAGGCTTCTGGGAAAAGTACCTTCTATCACACTCATTTTGCTGAAACGCATAAGCTGGTTAGCAAGGATTTGTTGCGGAACAACAAAAACCGCTCTAGAAGACAGACACAACTTATTAAAGAAGCATTTGAAATAGGGCAATCGGTTGTTGTGGATAATACTAACCCAACCGTCGAAGAACGTGCGTCACTCATTGAATTGGGCTGTATGTATAGTGCCGAAATTATCGGTTATTACTTTAAATCGTCAGTGAGTCAATGCCGGGAACGTAACCAGCAGCGCTTAGGTAAAGCACAGGTGCCAGATGTAGCGATTTACGCGACAATCAAGAAGCTACAACGTCCCTCTTCTAATGAAGGCTTTCACCAACTGTTCTATGTGCGAATGGCTGGTGACTTAACTTTTGAGGTTCGTGCGTGGACTAAAGATGAGGTCGCTGATGGATAGTGATACGTTTGAGAAACAAATGCGATCGCTGGCGATATCAATAGGCTGATCTAGCAGATGATTACTACCAGCAATCGGTTAAAAGCTACCAACTCATATTACATGACAGTCTGTATTCGTAATTACGATGCTTTAATTTCCTGAATCGCCCAGTCAATTACTTCTAAAAATTGCTTCGCCATCAACTCATCCTTCAGTGCAGACAAGGGAATATACCAGTTGTAGGCATTAACAGAAATCGATTTACCTACGACTGATTTTAAGCGGTTGAGAAGTTCAGTCTTTTTGTCTTCCAAGTTAAATGGACGTTCGTAGGCATAAATCTCAATATTGCCACCACTCCAAATTGTGAAAAACTTTCTGTTTTCTCCTTTGTAACTAATTATTCTGGGAATCAGAGACCCTTCAATTTTTCCTTTCCCCCAACTCACCTGCATTTTTTCACAATTGATCCAATTGAAAACGTTTCTAGCAGCTTGAGCTACATCACTCCCTTTTTTTGCCTCTAATTCTTGAAAGAACAAAGACTCATTCCATTGCTTACTCTCATAACTCAGTAGAGATTGCGTTGATTTTCCTGCCACTGTTTGACCAATAATTCTAGGAACAAGAGTTTTTAAACCTTGACCAACGTATTGGTTAATTTCAATTGCCAATACCTCCGCTGGATTCATTTGTTTATTTAAAAACTCCACAATACGTTGAAGTTCAGGAGGAATCTTGTCAGCAACAAAGACTAGACGGATTTTGCCAGCTTGCAGATTTGTCTTCACCTTTTCCCAAAACTCAGATGGGTTAGCATCAGCGCCTAGAAAATTGCTTAGGATCTGTTCAGAATCTTGACTTTTTATCTGACAATTAGCGTTAAATTGGGCAATGATTTTCTCAGCAGGCCAATAAACCACTGCATTAGCAGCATAGTCGAGCATCTGTCCAACTACCTCTCGCCGGATGCGGGTGTCAGTGCTACGCTTAACTTCCACTAAGGTAGGAATTCCATCTTGGTCGAGAAATAAATGGTCGAGTGCCCATCGGTCGAAACCATTTTCTTCAGATGGCACGGGCATCTCTTCTGAAACTAACAACCAACGTCTCGGTGCAGCACTGTTGATCTGGTCGCCAGCCAACAAACTCGGATAGTCGGCTAGCAGTTTTTGCAGCAAAGCTTCCGAGTCATAGGGCTGTTCGATCATTTCAACCAGCTGACCCTTGTCTTGAATTAGGTAAATAGCGCCTGTCATCAAAATTCCCTTGGGTTGACCTAATTTAAGGTTCCCGTTTTCAAGGTTCGATGTTACATCGCGATTAGATTTTGCCTATGAACAGGCTGGTCTGTTTATGACTATGCGATTTCCAAGCAGCCGCCGGGTAGTTCAACCGTGAGGATGCGATCGCTTCCCACTTTCACTTTGCCACGCTCAGGTGCAACGAACCCTTACCCCTGGCGTTCCTCACGGAACAGGCGCAAGATATAAGCTCCCGCCAGGGTTTCTCGTAACTCTTTAATTGCCACTGCAATCTCATCGGGCAACTCATCTAAGTGAGGCAGACTCGCCCCATACTCGGCAGGCAGTACAGCCGGAGCCGCGAGACAGGCAAATGTGAGGTCTGCTGCCGAAAAGCGATCGCCAACTAAGTAGGAACGTCCATCTGCCAACCGCGCGTTGACGTTCTCGAAGATGCGCTTAATCTTGTCGTGGGCACTGGCTGACGATTCTGCCGTGATATTGTAGCCTCGCCGTGCCGCCTCGCGAATCAACGGAAAAACGATTGGAAATGACGCCCGCTCAACAGAGGGTACGCCATCGCACCACAGTCGCCGCATCAACTGGCGATTATCTAGCAAATAAAAGTACGCCCAAAGACGGATGCTGGGGCCGAGCTGCTTGTTAAACAAATCTTCGAGTTTTTCAACCTCGCGGCGCAGCTTGGGATCGGCTGGGTAAAGTTTTGCACTTTCAGCCGTCATGCTATCTAGATACTGCAAGATATCAGAGGAATCGCTCAAAGTACCCGTTTCCGTCACCAGAACCGGAGTCGTTTGTCCGCCGCCATTTTTGCGGGTGGCTAGCCGATGAAAAAGCGGCATATGGCGTTCTTCAATGTAGGGAACTTCAAGCCGTTCTAATGCCCATCGTGCTTTTTCGCAGTAATGGCTGACGGAGATGGTGATGAGTCGGGGAGCCTTTTCTGGCGGCTTTTGCATTTTTGCTAGATCGCGCGATGTGCAACTTTACAGTGTAATTCCCGGCAATTGAGCGAGGGACTAGGGGAATCGAACCAACAGAGCTGTTCGGGTTTTGCTCCCCCAATCCCCATTTATCGGAAGGCTAAGAAAAAGCACATCGGATTATATCTGACCTGCGAATACGCGCTCTGCTGGCCCTGTCATGTAAACTCTCTGGTCTATTTCCGACCATTCGATTTCCAAACAGCCGCCGGGTAATTCAACGGTGGCGATGCGATCGCTCTTTCCAGTCAACACTCCAGCGACCACAGTCGCACAAGCACCCGTGCCGCAAGCTAAAGTTATTCCTGCACCGCGTTCCCAGACCCGCATTTTCAGGTAATCTGGGCGCACCACTTGAATAAACTCGGTGTTCGTCCGCTTGGGAAAAACGGGATGATGCTCGAACTGGGGGCCAATATTTTCTAAAGGAATCGCGGCAACATCCTCCACAAACGTGATGCAGTGAGGATTCCCCATGCTGACACAAGTTACCAACCAAGTAGCATCAGCGACTTCTAAAGGTTGAGCGATTACTTTCTCGTTAGGGGCACCCAGCGTCGTGGGAATTTCTGCCGCCAGTAGTCCTGGCATTCCCATATCGACGGTGACTTTCCCATCCGGCTTGATGTGCGGTGTCATGACACCTGCCAGGGTATGAATCCGATATTGAGTTTCTTGAGTAGATTTTCCTTCTAAATCAGCGAGAAATTTGCCTAAACAGCGAATGCCATTGCCGCACATTTCCGGTTCGGAACCATCGGAGTTGAAAATCCGCATGGTGTAGTCGGTGCCGTCTTGTCCCGGCAGGGCAAAAATCACGCCGTCGGCACCAATGCCAAAGTGGCGATCGCAAAACTTGACCGCTTGTTCTGGCGTTACCTTGGGTTCTGATGAGGAACGATTGTCAATCAGAATGAAATCGTTTCCCAGTCCGTGATACTTAGTAAACTCGATTCCCATTTAGCAATCCTTCGATTCGCAATTTTCGATTAGCATAAACTATGGAATGGGTAATGGTTAATGGCAGTCCTTCAATCCTGAAATCTGGCAATTCGCATTAGGAAAAATCTTGCATTATGACAACTGAACTGGAAACAGGCTTACCAAGCACTCGTCTCGTCCAAACATTTGTGAAAGAGGGACAAAGGGTTGAACTGAAACTCCTCACGAACGATGTACTCGTTGGTAAACTGCGTTGGCAAGATCAGAACTGTATTTGTCTACAAGATGAATCGAATCAGCAAACGCTGGTTTGGCGACACGCGATCGCTTATGTGCAGCCAAAGTAATTAGGAATCGGGAATCGGGAATCACTTTCCCAATGACCGATTACCTTGATTCGCCTGTTCGCTGATTGTCAGAGGGAAGATGCTCTTGTATCGCTTCGCTTACTGGCACGTTGAGCGTAGGGACTGGGAAAACCGGAGGCTCAGATTCGGGTGCCAACAACTGTTGCACTTGATTGAGGGGAAAACTGCCGCCGCATAAGAGCAGCTGATCGCCCGCTTGCAGCTCGGTATCGCCCCCCGGAAAGCGGATGAACTTGCCATCTCGCCGAATTGCTTGCACTTGCACCCCGTACTGGCGGCGAATATGCAGCTCAGAGAGAGGCTTACCGGCAACAGGGCTGGACTCGGGAACCTGCAACCACTGACAGGGAGCGGTTTGGCTTGGGATTGCCACTTCACCGTTTGCCAGTTGATTAAAAGCAGCTTGTTCGTTGGATTCTCCCACCACCAAGAGGCGATCGCCCACTTCCAGAGAAGTTTGCTTGTCTGGATAGTCCACTTCTTCCCCACCAGTTCGCCGAATTGCCATCAAAGTGACACCCGTCAATCGGCGCATATCCGTCTCCTGTAGCGTCATCCCAATCAAGGGAGAGTTGGGCGGGAGGGAATACCACTTGCTATTCATTTCGGCAGTGGCAATTTGTAAGTCATGAGCAATCTCCGAAGGCGATCGCTCTGGACGCAATGCCAGGTAATGGCTATTGCGAATTTGCTGCATTTCCTTCTGGATCTGCCATGTCGGCAATCCACTACCGGCTAATAGATGCGCCGCCAGTTCTAAACTCGCTTCAAACTCCGGTTGCACCACCTCTCGCGCCCCCAACTGATAAAGCAGTTCGATATCGTTGTTGTGGTTAGCGCGAACGACAATATCCAGATCCGGAGCCAATTCTAAAGCGCGTTTGAGGCAAAGGCGGGTACTCATCGGATCGGGAAGCGCGATCGCCATCCCCTTCGCCTTATCTACCCCCGCAGCTTCCAGTACGTGCAAACTTACCGCATTGCCATAAACATAAGAAACTTCTGCTTCTCTTAACTGCTGAATCCGGCTTTCCGACTGGTCAATCACTACCACTGGATAGTTATGCTCCTGCACCAGTTTGATCAGATTTCGTCCCACCCGTCCATAACCGCAGACCACCACATGATTTTGCAAAGGCGCATCTACCGCCACTTCCATCGGGTCATCCACCGGATCTAGATATGGCTTCAGCCAAGGCAACTCCAACAATTTTGGCACCAGCCGCATCACAAAAGGCGTCAGTACCAGCGTCACCGCAGTCGTGCCCAAAATCAGCAAGTAAACCCGCCGAGAAACCAACCCCAAAGCTTGTCCCTCACTGGCAAGAACAAACGAAAATTCTCCAATTTGAGCTAACCCCAACCCAGCAATTACCGCAGTTTTCAGCGGATATCCAAACGCTCTGACAATCGGCGTCACAATCAAAAACTTGCCGACGAAAACCAGCAAAACTAGCCCCAGAATTAACTCTAGGTTGTTCCACAGGAAAATCGGGTCGATGAGCATCCCAATCGCCGCAAAAAACAGAGCCGCAAACACGTCCCGCAACGGCTCCACATAAGTCAGGGTTTGGTCGGCGTATTCCACCTCCGAAATCATTAACCCGGCGACAAATGCCCCCATTTCAATCGAAAGACCCAATGCCTCCGTGAGCAACGCAATTCCCAAACACAGCGCCACCACGCCCAATAGAAACAACTCCCGGCTTTCCGTTCGAGCCAAGAGGCGCAGCAAGGGAGGAATCAGCCAGATGCCTGCTGCCACAGCCACAGCCGCAAATAACCCAATCTGTAACAGCGCTAAAGCCACAGCCTTGCCAATCGCTTCTGGCGGTTGATCCAGCGCTGGCAAGACAGCCAGCATCAACCCCAATGCCAAATCCTGTACCACCAAAATCCCCAGCATCACCTGAGCGTGAGGCGTCCCCGTCTCATTTCGCTCCATCAGACACTTAAAGACAATTGCGGTTGAAGACAAAGACAGAATTGCCCCCAGGAAGACACCCTTCGCTGGTAAGGTACCCCACGCTCCAGTGAGTCCACAGACTGCAACCGTGACTGCAATTGTCAGGGCAATCTGTAGTCCGCCTCCACCCAAGGCGATGCCTTTAACTTTTTTTAATTCCGCAAACGAAAACTCAACGCCCAAGGCGAACAACAAAAAGGCGACACCAAATTGAGCCAGGGTTTCTATCTGAACCAATTCTTTAATCAGTCCCAACCCCGCAGGCCCAACGACGATTCCACCGACGATATAGCCCAGTAACGCAGGTTGCCGCAGCAGCGCTGACACCACTCCACCGACGGCTGCTGCTGCCAGAACGGATACTAAGTCAACAATCAGTCTAAAGTCTTCTTGCACAAGTTTGTTTTATGAGAACAAGTATAAAGGTATATAAACTTTAGGATACAGAGTTTTATGGACTGTGCTAACGCCATTGCCTCAGGTTTCCATTGGGCAACTGGGATCAATTGCGGGAAGGCGGTGGAAACAGTCCAGGCAAGGTGATAGTCTATCCGCTAGTAATAAAGGTCATAGACAAGGTCATAGACGCTTTGTCAATTACTGGCTTGGAGAAAATTGCCCGTGATGTCGCTTAAGACTCTGTTTCAATCTCGCCATGACCGGCGGCTGGTTTCTACACTCTTGTCCAGTCAAAAGTCCAAAGCGAACTGTAAAAACAAAGAATTCTTTCTGTTGCCTTTTGCTTTTTTAGTTTCTACTGCTTTGCCAGTCAAAGCTTTGCAGGTACAGGTGGCACCCAACAATCCCCAGCTTGGGGATACGCTCTCGGTCGTGATTCAGACGGACTCTCCTGGTTCGCAGAGTCCCACGGTTTCTTTCAAACAGAAGACTTACCGGGCGTTTTCCCTCGGTCAAAATCGCTTTCGAGTCTTGCTACCGACAACGCCTTTAGACAAGCCGGGAACGCTACAAATTCGGGTTGCTGGTGATGGGGAAGTCAAAAACCTGTCGTTGCCATTGCGATCGCGCAATTTCCCGGTGCAACGGATTACCCTACCCCCCGGAAAAGCCGGACAATCAGCAACCCAACTTGAACTCAACCGCGTGGCAGCTTTTAAAAATTTGGTGACGCCGCAAAAGTTCTGGAATGGTCCTTTTCTCAAGCCGAACCGAGGTAGCATCACCAGTATTTACGGGGTTCGCCGTTACTACAATGGCAAGTTTGCCAATGACTACTACCATCGCGGGGTTGACTACGCGGGTGGGTATGGTTCGCCGGTAACAGCACCAGCATCGGGAAGAGTGGCGCTGGTGGGACGGGTTGCTCAGGGTTTCCGCGTTCACGGAAATGTAATTGGGGTAGATCACGGTCAAGGCGTCACCAGTATTTTTATGCACTTGAGCCGGATTGATGTCAAGGAAGGGGATTTTGTAAAAGCGGGACAGGTGATTGGGGCAATTGGTTCAACGGGAGCTTCAACGGGTCCTCACTTACATTGGGGATTGTATGTCAATAGTCTTGCCGTAGACCCAGTACCTTGGAGAACTCAAGGAGTTGAATGAGGTTTTTTGAAGTTTTGATGAATTTTTTTAGGTTTTAATGTATTTGGTGTTGTATTGAGGAAAGATTGTGGCAGGGTTGCCTCTCCGAAACGAGATTGCGAAGCATTTTTCAATGTCTTCGACTATCCCACCGAGAGCTAGTGTAGGCTTTTCCGAAGCGAAAGCTTTGCGGACGGGGATTGTAGATAGTCATCTGAGAAGCGTAAATGTTGAATAGCCTTTGGGAAAAATCCTGAAAATTCCCACGGTCAAAGCAATATTGTTAGTTCGCTAACCGACTGATGTTAAGCCTGCGTAGTTTTGCGTATTTTGAGGCGCTGGTTATGCCAGGATAGATGAGTGGGCATGGGCGAAAAAACATCAACGCAGGTTTCGGCTTCGTTGAGGGCGTATCAACACTCGAAAACGGGCACGCACTTTTAGGGAAGCGGTAATCCCTGCCTCGCTTTCCTAGCCAACCAAAACAGTTTGGATGGGGTATCCAGCAGGATTTTTAGATGAGTATTGAAAAAATTGTTGAACAAGCCCTGCAGGATGGTTATCTGACGCCAGCGATGGAAGCAGAGGTGGGGCGCATCTGTGACACGGCTTCTGAGCTTTCGATTGAAGAATACATGGCTCTAGACCGTCTGATGGGCGCACTGTTAACTGGGGAAGTGGTTGCAGTTCCTCGAAAACAGTTCATCAATGTCATGGAAGAGTTGGTGCTGACGGAAGCGATCGCTAGAGTCGCAGAAATTGAGGCAACCAGCGATCGCGTTCTAGATGTCGGCGATATTGCCGCCTACGCGCTCAATCGCTTGCCTCCGCTGTATGCCACGACGGAGGAAGGTGCTAGCTATCAGCGAATGCGGGCAAAGGATGAACTTCAAGAGCTGATTACCCAGCAAGTAAGCGAAGCGATCGCCCGGAATCTGGATCGTCCCGAATTTTTCCCAGAACGGCAAGCGCTCAGCAAAGCGAACGACAGCGACGTGTTCAAGCAGGTGAGTTCTTTACTCCAAACCTACGCACCCAGCTTTGAACCTCAATCCAGTAACCATAGCAACGAATAATGGAAGAGTTATAAATGATGAATTTTGAGTTTTGAGTGATTAATTCAGAACTCAAAACTCAAAACTTTTCCCTCCTACCTGCGAACCAGCACGAGTGTCCCTTTCGCGACCTGCTGATAAAGCATCCGAATATCTTGATTTCGCATTCGCAAGCAGCCGTGGGAGACTGCTTGCCCGATCAGGTGTTCTTCGTTGGTGCCGTGAAACCCAATTTGATGACGCCCATCCGACCAAAAACCAATCCAGCGATCGCCTAAGGGATTATCATTCGCCCCAGATGGGATAACTTCACCCGTAATCGGTTGACGCCACGCCGGATTTTGGTTCATTTGCAAAACTTGAAACGAACCCGTGGGCGTTTCCCAACCTAACTGCCCCACCGCTACGGGGTAACTGGCTTGCAGCCGATCGTCACGGTAAACATAAACCAGGCGATCGCTCAAATCGACAACGAGATACGATTGCCAAGCGGATGCCGCCTGAGCGGTTTCTAGCACTGAATATTCCCGATCGGTTGAGCGGCTATTTGAAGATCGATTTTTACTCCACAATTCTCCAAGCTGCCAACTTGCCAACTTGCCGACCTGGCGCTGACTCCGAATCGGGGAATCCAAGCTGACGGTCGTCACCCTTGAAGAACTTGTCCGCCTAGAAACTGAGAACAACACCACCGCTGTTCCAAAACAAATTAGCATCAAGCTTCGAGAGAGCGACTCATCTCTTGACATAACGGTCTGAGCTAAGAATGATTACAGGTCAAAATAACCAACTGTAGAACATTGGGTCGTGGGTAATCATCCGGGGTCAATGACAACGGACAATTAACCATCAACCCCTGACAAACAATATTAATTCCTTGACTCAATCGTGGCTGCTAAACCTTTCGTGTTGAGCATTTGCTGCATTTCCAAAGCGCGATCGCGGGTGCTAAAAGCTCCCGCCTGCATCACCGTCCGACCGTTGGAGCGCGTGCGGAAGGCATCGGGTGCAAGCGATCGCACTAAAGCCTCTTGGCGCGAATTCTGAGTATCCACCACCACCCGATAACGCAAACCTAGAGCTTGTTGACTACCCCCAGCTCGGCGGGGCACTCTCCCACTAGCCGCCCGACTGTTGCCGATATTCCCCAAAGGAACATCCGGACTTGGCACTGGCAGCAAATCTGAGGAGGCCGAAGCTTGGAGAGGCTCCTGGGGTGCCGCCCCAAAGTCCAGAGTCCGGGGTAGAACCGGCGACGGTTGAGACGGGGCGGATGACGGTAGCGCCGGTAATGTAGAAGCTGACGACGGTAGCGCTGGTAATGTCGTCGCTCTGGGCGACCGGGAAGTCGGCAACGGCGACCGAGCAACCGGAGGCGGCGCGGGAATTTCTAGGGGTGCAGTCTGGGGCACAGGCGATATCGGCAAGGGAGACGCTGTCGCTCTGGGCTGCTGGGGCGGCACTACTGGCGACACCACCGGAGGCACCATCGGAGGCTGCAATGTTGGTAATCCGTAAGCTGACGTTCTTGCTTGCTGAGAGGTTGGGGCAGGCGGTTGAACGGAAATTTTAATCCCGGTGCTGTCAGTGGGTACCGATTGTACTGGAGTTAAAATCTCTGAGTTCGGGCGGTTAGAGAGGAGTGGCAAAGATTGAGAACTTCCACCATTCCTCGCTACTGGCTGAATCGGTGCCAGGGCTTCCTGTGGCGGCAGGGAAGCGGTGGGAAGCGGCTTCAGAAGACCGCTGGCAATGGGAGCCTCTACAAGCGGGGTGGGCGGGATTGCCATGCCCGTTAGGTCAATGCGTCCTGCCGTTTTGGCAGTGATCTCATTCCCATAGGCAGGAATCTCCTGGCTTGAAGCCTTGGTGTTAATGTCCAATAGACCATTAGCACGAAAAATATTGCCTCCCGGTTCGCCAGCCGTTCCTAAATCAGGACGAGCTTGAGAAACTGCCACTAACCCATAGCGAGTGTTGTTTTCAATAATATTATTCCGGAGAACGGGTGTTGCCTTGGTTTCGACGACGACCCCATCTTTGTTGCCACTGATGCGATTGGCAATTAGCTGCGGGGCAGCATTATGACCGATACTAATGCCAAATCCCGTATTTTCAAAGACATTTTCCCGCACTTCCGGTCGGGAAGTCCCGTAAATCGTAATCCCATTGCCCCCGTTTTCATAGAAGTAGTTGTTGCGAATGCTGGGGGCACTGTTGCCAGTGACGGCAACTCCATCATGCTTACTTCCCGTAAAGGTGTTATCCGCCACCATCAGACTGGTGGATTCAATCCAAAGACCGTAACCTCGTGGATTCGGATTCGTCACCGTGACGCCCATCAACCCCGCCTGATTTGCCCCAGCGATCGCTATATTTTGACCGCCAAAGAAACGACTGAGGAACTGACCGCCGCCAAGGATGACAATATTCTCCCCTTTGGTGCCGCGATCGCCCTGAATCGTTACACCGGCTTTGAGTCTTAAGGGAAAGGTTTCACCCGTTTCGGTGCTGTAGGTGCCGGGTGCCAGTACGATGGCGGTGTTCGGCTGAGCGACCTGCAAGGCATGAGTAATCGTTTGGAACGGTTCCTGCTCGTCTCCAGTGCCATTACTGTCATTTCCCGCAGCGGGGTTGACATACAACCGATTCATTTGTGACATCTGCGTCTGCCCGTCCGGGGGAACCTGAGCCACCGTCGGCTGTGCCTGGATTGCGGTAACGTCCAGCCAAGGGATTGCGATCGCAGTCGCGAGTCCTAAGAAAATGCGACAGGTACGAACAGACGGACGGCATTTTCTGACTAGGGCATTCAATTGACGATTGTGGGGGCATTTCAAACTCACGGCTCTACTCCTCTCAAGTTGGCACTGCAATATCGGTAAAGGCTGATGGAAGAAAGCACCTAGTTTTAGTCTATGCACCCCTATTTTGGGATAGAGGCTACCCGTTTGTTTACATTTCTTACATTTCTAAAAAGACCCCAACAGCTAACAGCTCATCAACCTGAGCATCCTCTTCAAAGCGAGGAATTCGATGGGCATTCCAAAAGAAAATTCTGTGGAGGCATTCTTTGAATGATAATACTGCTGTTAAACGTTCTTAAATAGGTAGGTACAAAAAACTAGAAACCCGTAGGCTAAAGGATTGGGATAAGGACGCTACTTGCTCCTAACCCATAGACGAAATGTTACTGACTTAGTTCACATGACTTAGTTCACAATCCGCACGATATCAGCATTGTTCATTTTGCTCAACCTTGTTAATCCCCGCATTCTATTTTTTATTCAGTTGGATAAAATATATGGGGCAATTGAGGAAATTTGGTTGGTACGTGCTACCCTGTCACTTCACGGATTTCAGAAATTAGGGAACTAGACTGCTACGATGAAAAATAATGGAGTGGTTGCGATGGGCGAGAAACACAGCGTTCGAGAGCCAGTTGGGGACTTGCTCATACAAGCACAGCCAGCGGTTTGCCGCATTCTAGACGCCAATTTAGACCGAGCCAGAGAAGGCTTGCGGATTATCGAAGAATGGTGTCGCTTTGGCGTGAATAGCTCCCAATTAGTCAATGAATGCAAGCAAATGCGGCAGGAGCTAGCCAAATGGCATGGCATGGAGCTTCGGGCTGCACGGGATACCCCAGGTGATGCGGGCACGGAGTTGACCCATCCTCAAGAACAACAGCGCTCTAGCATTCAGCAGCTGTTGCAAGCCAATTTTGCTCGTGTGGAAGAAGCCCTGCGGGTGCTGGAAGAATATAGCAAGCTTTACGACCCCGACCTAGGCGCTGCGGCGAAGCAATTGCGCTATCGAGTGTATACGTTGGAGAGCAATTTGCTGGCTTACCGGCGACATCAGGTGCTGTTGCGATCGCATCTA
This sequence comes from Coleofasciculus sp. FACHB-542, assembly GCF_014695825.1. Classification (NCBI taxonomy): domain Bacteria; kingdom Bacillati; phylum Cyanobacteriota; class Cyanophyceae; order Coleofasciculales; family Coleofasciculaceae; genus Coleofasciculus; species Coleofasciculus sp. FACHB-542. The sequence goes on from NZ_JACJPB010000008.1 coordinate 123,646, forward strand.
TACCTCGTTACTTCTGCCTCAGAACAGCTATTTTCCATCGTTGAAGCCGCCCTGCAAGGGGGACTGACTCTGGTACAGTATCGCGAAAAAATTGCCGACGATTCTGTGCGAGTCGCCCACGCTTCCAAACTCCGCCAGCTATGCCATCAATACGGTGCCCTGTTTATCATGAACGACCGGGTGGATCTGGCTTTGGCAGTGAATGCCGATGGCGTGCATCTGGGACAACAAGATATCTCCATCGCCCTCGCCCGACAGTTGCTAGGGCCACAACGCCTGGTTGGTCGCTCCACCACGAACCCGGAAGAAATGCAGCGAGCTATCCAGGAGGGTGCTGACTATATTGGAGTTGGCCCCGTTTATGAAACTCCCACCAAAGTAGAGAAAGCTGCTGCTGGTCTGGATTATGTCCGCTATGCGGCTGAAAATGCCTCGATTCCCTGGTTTGCCATTGGGGGCATTGATGCGAATAACTTAAATGATGTGCTGGAGGCGGGAGCCGAACGAGTGGCAGCGGTTCGCGCCATCATGCAGGCAGATCAGCCGATGTTAATGACTCAGTATTTCCTCTCCCAGCTGAGTCGTCTGCAAACTCTCCGCTCTGTTGATGTTCGCGTTCCCCAATCTTATGTTTAGTCCGTCTGGTCAGATCGCGCTGCAAGTGAATGGGGAACCCCGCACCTGCCCGCCCGACACTAAATTGCCCCAGTTGTTAGAGCATCTGGGGTTAAATCCTCGCCTAGTGGCGGTTGAGTACAACGGTGAGATTCTCCATCGACAGTTTTGGTCGCAAACGGAGATCAAAGAGGGGGACGCGATTGAAATCGTCACCATCGTCGGCGGCGGCTAATTGGAACCTCAGAGATGAAGATTGAACAAGGAATGGCTGAAGATAAATTCTCGGTTGTTTCTCGGAAAACAGCCACAAGATTTACTCCCCATACTGTACTTTTCATCTGTGGTTTCTAGTCCAGTTCCTGGGTAACGCACAGCGATTCGCGTTATCCCTCATCCGTCATCCTTTCGAGTACGGATTCCCCGTGAGGAAATCCGCCCCGCATTGATCCCGCGCCAGTCGGGTGGAGGCGATACATTAAAGATGTAGCTCGGATCGCTCGATAGTTAGGAAGATGCTAGGAGTTGCTGCCAGCCGCTACAGTTTTAATCAGATTGAATAGGCACAGTATGTATGCGTAATAAACTGCTTTCAGCAATTAAACCCCTTTTGAAATCTTTGTTCGTCTTTGGTCTGATCCTTACCCTGACGCTAGGTCATGCTGACGGAGCTTTAGCAGCTCGCTCAGGCGGTCGGATTGGAGGGGGTTCCTTTAGAGCGCCCAGCCGCAGCTATTCGCCTCCTAGCCGCACCTACGCGCCACCATCCGGCGGATACTATCCGGCTCCTTATCCTGGGGGTGGATTTGGGGGTGGATTTGGGTTCCCGTTGCTATTTCCCTTCTTTGGCATCGGGGGCGGATTTGGCGGTCTGTTTACAATTTTGATTTTCCTGGGAATCGCTAACTTCTTGGTTTCCAGCTTCCGCCGCGTTGGTGTTGGCGACGCGGGTGAAGCCGATTCGCTGGGCTACGGCAATCCCAAAGTTTCTGTGGCAGAGGTGCAAGTGGGTCTTTTGGCAGAAGCTCGCAGCTTGCAAGGAGAATTAGACGAGTTGGCGCGTACATCTGATATGAGTTCCGCCATCGGTCGTGCCCAAGTGCTTCAAGAAAGTACCCTAGCTTTGCTACGTCACCCGGAATACTGGGTGTATGGGGCAGCAGAATCTCAGCAAACAGCGTTACAAGCCGCAGAAGCCAAGTTTAATCAGCTAGCTCTGGGTGAACGCAGCAAAGTCACCGAAGAGACTCTCTCGAACGTCAATAATCAGCTCAAGGCAGCAACGCCCAAAGCATCTTTACCGGCGGGATCTGAGGAAGCTGGCAAGCTGGCAAATCAGATGATGGCAGAAGGCCCTAGTGAATACATTATTGTGACGATTTTGGTGGGTGCCGAAGGCAATCTGCAACTGCCGAAAATCAACAGCACTGACGATTTGCGTCAAGCCTTGCGTCAGATTGGTGGCATCGGGAGCGATCGCCTACTTGCAGTAGAAATTCTCTGGGCACCTCAGGCAGAAGGCGACACGCTTACCTCTGATGATTTGCTGGCTGAGTATCCCAATCTCAAACTTGTTTAACCCTCAACGGATACGGGCACTCTTGCTATGCGCCCCTATCTATTTCTCCTGAAAAGGAGGCTGGTAATCAGCCTCCTTTTTCAATTTTGACGACGGCTCAATAGGAGCCATTTATAATTTACTGTTTTCCCTTGAGCTGGTATTATTAAGTGCTTATGTAAAATAAATTACACATAATAAAAAGTAGAATAAGCTAAAACAAAAGTCAAGAAAACAAGAGACTTATGAGATTTATTAGAGATTTAAGCCGAGAAACTCA
>NZ_JACJPB010000009.1:0-124902 GCF_014695825.1 Coleofasciculus sp. FACHB-542
TACTTCAACTATTTCAGCAAAGGTTTCACGACTAACGCCGCATAAGCGCTTGAACTCACCTTCTGAAAGCGATTGTAGCTCCGTATACGGCATACCAACTCCCCAGTGTCTTGATGCTGATCTACTCCCTTATTGTGCAATCTCGATTATGAACTGGCACACTACTTGACCATTCATGCAGGAGGTCTATTCTGTGACTGGCTACGCTTTGCCTCTACAATCCTTCCTCTCGATAGCAGGATGTTGGCGAGGGAATGTAGGCGGGGTGATTCTTGTCCGCGCCCATGTCTGCGCCAGTAGAATGCCATGCAATTCTTTACACGATGTTCATTTATAGCCCTGTTCTCCGATCGGGTTAGGTGCTTATAAGAGGTAAAATAATTTGTAATAAAGAATTCAGAAATTCACTAGAAACGTACCATGAGCGATAGCACCACAGCTCCCGTTAGCATCTCCTCGTTTAATCTGGATGAGCTTAACCAAAAATTTGACAAAGCTCATCCCAGAGAGATCCTGGCTTGGTGTGTTACAAATATCCCCACGGGACTGGTGCAAACCAGCGCCTTTAATGTGGATGATTTGGTAATTACGGATCTTTTATACCGCGATCTCAAACCAGCAACGCCAGTGCCAGTCCTGTTTCTGGACACGCTGTATCACTTTCCTCAAACCCTGGAGTTAGTTGCTAAAGCGCAGGCACTTTACAATTTAAACCTCCAAACTTACAAAATTCCCGATCTAGACTCCCGCGAAGCCTTTGCGGCTAAATACGGCGAAGCGCTGTGGGATAAGGACATCACTCAATTTCACCACCTGACCAAAATTGAACCATTGCAACGGGGTCTAGCAGAACTCAGCACCGTTGCCTGGATTACCGGACGCCGCCGCGACCAAGCCGTGACTCGTGCTGATATGCCAGTCTTGGAACTAGATTCACAGCAACGGCTGAAAGTGAATCCTCTGGCCAACTGGACACGCAAGGATAGCTGGGCTTATGTGGCTGAGCATGGCATGATTTACAATCCTCTGCACGATCAGGGATATGCCAGCATCGGCGACGAACCCATCACGACACCCGTTGCTGAGGGTGAAGACGAACGCGCAGGTCGCTGGCGCGGCATGGGTAAAACCGAATGTGGAATTCACATTTAGAATGTCTAATGGGTAATAGGTAATGGGTAATGGGTAATGGCAAGAAGATTACCCATTACCCATGACCAATCACCAATTACCAATTAGCAAAATGATTAAAATCCTCCACCTATCCGATATTCACATGGGGAGTGGCTTCTCCCACGGACGGGTCAATCCGGAAACCGGAGTAAACACACGCCTTGAGGATTTTGTCAATACTTTATCGAAGTGTATTGACCGAGCGATCGGGCAAAGCTCAGATGGAGAGAATGCCGAACCCGTCGATTTAGTCTTGTTCGGTGGAGATGCTTTTCCCGATGCAACGCCGCCGCCATATGTACAGGAAGCGTTTGCCAGTCAGTTTCGCCGCTTAGTCGATGCTCAGATCCCAACGGTGTTGCTCGTGGGGAATCACGACCAGCATTCTCAGGGGCAGGGAGGCGCAAGTTTATGTATTTATCGGACATTAGGAGTGCCGGGGTTTATTGTAGGCGATCGCATCGTCACCCACCGCATCGAAACCCGCAGCGGCCCCGTCCAAATCATTACCCTCCCTTGGCTTACCCGTTCGGCGCTGCTGACGCGCCCGGAAACTGAAGATTTGTCTCTAGCCGAAGTCAACGAGTTATTAATTAAGCGTCTTGAGCCTTGCCTGGAAGGAGAAATCCGGCGTCTAGATCCGGAAGTACCAACCGTTCTTTTAGCTCACCTGATGGCAGACCGAGCTAACTTAGGTGCAGAGCGCTTCCTAGCAGTCGGCAAAGGGTTTACCATCCCCATCTCGATGCTGACGCGACCTTGCTTTGACTACGTTGCACTGGGGCACGTCCACCGACATCAGAACCTCAACAAGTCGAACCAGCCTCCAGTGATCTACCCAGGCAGTATTGAGCGAGTCGATTTCAGCGAAGAAAAAGAAGACAAAGGCTATGTGATGATTCAGATGGAACGAGGCAACGCCCAGTGGGAATTTTGTCCTCTTCCCGTGCGCCCCTTCCGGACTATCGAAGTGGATGTCTCTGATGCATCTGAGCCGCAAGCCGCTTTAATCAAAGCGATAGGCAAAAAAGATATTAAAGATGCTGTCGTACGGCTAATCTACAAACTGCGTTCCGAGCAGATAGATTTGATTGATAATAACGCCCTGCACGCCAGCTTAAGTGACGCCCACACCTACACAATTCAGGCGGAATTAGTCAGTCAGCTAGCGCGTCCTCGCTTGCCCGAACTCGGTTCTAGTGCCAGCACCGATCCAGTGGAAGCGCTGAAAACTTACTTAGCCAATCGGGAAGACCTTAAGGATATTGCCGCCTTGATGCTGGAAGAAGCCCAGAAGTTACTGGCACATGAGGAAGAGGCGTGGTTCAACGCTTCTGACATTGAGGAAGCATTAGAGGCAGGAACGAATCAACCGAGTCAGCAATCTGTGGCAACGACAGATTCCCAGCTGCGTTTACTGTAAAAGTCTTGCTTGAATTTGTGCTAAATCTGCAAGGATTCAGTATTACTTAGTATGTGCGTATTTTTCATACTAAGCATGGTTCAGTATACGTATAATTACATAAACTAAAAAGCAGGTTTGAGCGTATCAGCAAAAAGCAAAAGACTCTGAAAAAGTTTAAAATTTAGATAAATAGATTACAGAATTTGAGTAAATGAGCTTTCGGGAACAGACTTCTCAGCAAGTCACAATGCAGCCTTTAATGTCTAAATTTTTACCAGCAGTTTTAGTCGTAGCTGCTTTTAGCGTTGGTGCAGCGGCACACATCCAACCAGCTTTGGCGGGAACTTGTGCGGCAAAGTGCCCCCCAGCCCCGATTCAGTTCGTACCGGGACAACGCATCACCTATGAGGTGGTAAACCTGACATCGAGTTTGGTTCAGATGCAAAAGGTGGTGGGTACCGATCCGATTCCCCTGAATCCCGGACAAGTCGTGTCTTTCACGAGGGGAGGGGGTACAGACCCGAATCTATCACTTTTGCTGTGGGATGCGACGGGTTTACCCCTAGGAGTGAGACTCGCTAAACCGAATCCTAGAACTTTACGAATCGAAGTCCGTCCTGGTGGGCGTCCTCCAGGCGATCGCACAATTTATTTAAGAGATGACGGTCGGGTTGCTGTTTATTAAAAGCGATCGCATATCCCTATAGACCCAATCATTTAACGAATTAAAACTGATAGGATGGGCTGAGCCAGACTGCTGGAAATACGACGCCTGTGCAAGATCGCCCTCATTCAGAATCATCCCCTCGTCCTGCCCGATTGCCCAATCATCGATGGCAAATATTTCCAGTACGAGACGAACTAGCCCAACAGTTAGCTAAAACGACGGGTCTTTCACCACTGTTAAGTCAGGTACTGATTAACCGAGGCATTGAGACACCTGAAGAGGCGCAAGCATTCCTAGATCCAGAATCTCAGGTTTTGCCCTCACCGTTGGAAGAATTTCCCGACTTAGCAATGAGTGTGGAGTTGTTGCAAGAAGCGATCGCATCCCAGCGCAAAATTGCGATCTGCGGAGACTATGATGCGGATGGGATGACCAGCACCGCGCTATTACTCCGGGCATTGCGGTGGTTAGGGGCGCAGGTGGATTATGCGATTCCCAGCCGCATGAGTGAAGGCTACGGGATTAATCGCCGTATTGTCGAAGAATTTCACCGGGAAGGCGTTTGGCTGATTTTAACGGTAGATAACGGCATTTCTGCTTTTGAACCGATCGATCGGGCACGACATCTGGGTGTCAAAGTCATTGTCACCGATCATCACGATATTCCCGAAAAACTGCCGCCAGCCGATGCCATTCTCAATCCCAAGCTGATTCGAGAATCTTCCCCTTATCGCGGGGTGGCGGGCGTCGGCGTCGCTTATATCTTGGCTGTCACCCTCGCTCAACAGATGGGTCAAACGAAGGGATTGGTGAAGCCACTATTAGAGCTCTTTACCCTCGGAACCATTGCCGATTTAGCACCGTTAACTGGGGTAAACCGCCGCTGGGTGAAGCGGGGTTTGCAACAATTACCGAATTCTCAACTAGCGGGAGTTCAGGCGCTGATTCAGATAGCGGGAGTACCACAAGGCACAGAGAACAGCGAAGCGGAAACTCCAAAATCTAAAATCCCAAATCCACAATCCTTAAAGCCAGAGGATATTGGGTTTCGCCTGGGGCCAAGAATTAACGCCGTGGGACGGATTGCCGACCCGCAGACGGTGATTGAATTGCTGATAACTGATGATATGGGAATCGCACTGGAACGGGCGATGCAGTGCGAACAAATTAACAAACACCGACAGCAACTCTGTGAAGAGATTGAACGGGATGCTGTTACTTGGTGTGAAGAAACCCAGATTATTGGAACTCCGAATAAAAAGTTAGATTCTGACAGTGAGGTTTTACCTCAAATTCCAGATAAGTCGATTGACTTCCAGCAAGAACGGGTGTTAGTGCTGGTTCAACCGGGATGGCATCATGGGGTGATTGGAATTGTTGCCTCGCGCTTGGTGGAACGCTACGGCGTGCCGGTGTTTATCGGAACTTATGAAGATGAGCATCACGTCCGGGGTTCGGCGCGGGGAATTCCTGAATTTCACGTATTTGAAGCTTTGCAGTTTTGTCAGGATTTGCTGGGGAAATTTGGCGGACACAAGGCGGCGGGGGGCTTTTCGATGCCAGCCGAAAATCTCCCCGCATTGCGATCGCGTCTTAGCCTTTTTGCTCATCAGTGTCTGGAACCCCAGCACCTAAAGCCGCTACTTAAGATCGACGTTCAGGCGAATCTCAACGAGATTAATCTCGACTTGTATCAACAGATTGATGCCCTCCACCCGTGCGGGATTGAAAACGCCGATCCCGTATTCTGGACGCCGAATGTCCGCGTAGTTGAGCAAAAAATTGTCGGGAAGGGTCACGTCAAATTAAAATTCCAAGACTCTGGGGATAACGGGAGTCAGGTTCGGAAAATCGAAGCGATCGCTTGGCGATGGGGCAATTATTACCCTTTACCGTCGCGGGTTGATATCGCCTACAAACTGCGACAAAATACCTGGAATGGCAACACCACAATACAACTGGAGTTAGTAGGTCTGCGACGTTCCACGGGGGAACCTCATCAATTGTCCTTCTCCCCAGGATTGAAAGCTGAGTTTCACTACAACCAGCGTCGCTATACCTGTAGCCTTTCTGAGTCTTTAAAAGAGTTAAAAATTAGAAATCCCGAAGGCAAGGTTCTGGCGATTCAGCAAGGACACCGAATGGGTTTACTCGGAATCACGCGGGAAAATGCCAAAGAGGTTGATGTGACGAAACCTCCGTTTTATCCATTGATTAAAGCGGCAATGCAAGCGCTGGATCTACCGGGGAAAAATACCTAAGTTTTCTGAGAAAGCTAGATAAGATTTTTTAAGGCAAAGTAACGCAAAGGGATTTGCCAAGTTACACAAAGCTATCTGCTCATCCTTCGCGTAGACTCTGCGCTATCCTTTGCGGTACTTTGCGTTGAAAATACGATTTTGTGTCAAAATGCCAGTCTTTTAGAGGTCGCCGCCTCGAAATGCCAGCACGAAGATAACTGCTGGGCCAGCAAGCATAATTACCGCCACAAAGCCTAGCTGAGCAATGACTTCCCAGTTGATGCTGCTCAAACCGCTGAACAAGTCGCTGAAAATCTCCATTTGTCCTGCCTTTCTACGGGTATTTACAATGTGTTGATTTGAATAGCTAATTGGCAAATTTTGCCATCTAATCTTACCCAGCGATCGCGTCTTTTATTTAAAGAACTTTACAAAAGTATAAACAATGACAAAAACCCCTCAGAAAGTCGTTTCTTGTGGCTGGCAAGGAAAAACATCTCTCCAAGGCGCGATTTATCGCGTCTAAACTGAAGAGACGAGAACTTTTTGAAAGATGGTTTGGAACAATGCCGACTTGGCGATGTGTTAAGCAATGTGGAGCCTGCTGTCATCTCGATCCAGCAGATCGCCCTGACTTAGATCAATATCTCATGCCAGAGGAGTTACAGCTATATCTGAGCATGGTCGGCGAAGGGGGATGGTGTGTGAATTTCGATCGGGAGACGCGAGAATGTCAGATTTATCTAGATCGTCCTCGCTTTTGTCGGGTGCAGGCAGATGTTTTTGAGGAATTGTACGGCATTGAGCCAGAGGAACTCAATGACTTTGCGGTGGAGTGTTGCCGCGAACAGATTGAAGGCGTTTATGGCGATCGCTCTTTAGAAATGATCCGATTTAACCAGGAAGTTGGCTTTTGAAACCGATTAGGAACTTAAATCTTCTGCAAGCAACCAAAGGTTGATATTTGTACCATATTCTGAGAAAATGAAAAGAATATGAAAATTAGCTAGCGTTGAGCCTAACTCAATAGTGAAACTTTCTGCACTGCCTCCTAGCCTGCCTGCCTTAGAGCGTCCTAGCGCCCAGGTACCTGCCGTTGAATCAGCGCCTTCACCCTCTTCAAAGATTAGCCATTCTAAATCTCAAAAGCCAAAAGTGAAGCTTTTCCAGCGGGTACCTTGGACAGTCTTTAGCTCCACGTTCTTGACGATCTTTTTGGCAGAAATGGGAGATAAAACTCAGGTGGCAACGCTGCTGATGAGTGCAGAATCTCAGTCGCCGTGGTTGGTGTTTGCAGGGGCGGCGGTGGCACTGATTGCCACAAGCTTGGTGGGTGTATTGTTGGGGCGCTGGCTGGCAACTAGGCTATCTCCTAAAACCTTGGACATGGCAGCGGGAGCGTGTTTGCTTTTCGTTTCTGTGATGTTGCTGTGGGATGTCGTACATTTTTAAGTTGCAAGATTTTCACGTTGCAAGGTTGGCACTTTGAAAGTTCAACCTGTCAGCGATTCAAAACTTTCAACCTTTAACCCTTCCAACCTTCAACTATGGATTGGCATCTTCTCGGAATTAGTTTCATCACGGTATTTTTAGCGGAGATTGGCGATAAAAGCCAATTGGCAGCGATCGCGCTCAGTGGCAGTTCTAAATCTCCCCGCGCCGTGTTTCTCGGAACGATCGCCGCACTGCTGTTGGCTAGCTTCCTGGGAGTCATTGCTGGGGAAGGCGTGGCGGTGCTGTTGCCTGCGCGGTTACTCAAAGCGATCGCAGCCATTGGGTTTGCCTTAATTGCCGTCCGCTTGTTGTGGCCCGATACCGATGTGCCAGAAGATTTAGAAGAGATACCGTAAAGATCGGGTTTGGGCTTTGAGTTCTTAGATTGGGAAGAAAAATTCCAGCCAGAAAAACATTAATTCTGGAAAAAGCCCGTAAAAAAACAAGGCTTTAGCTCTAGGAGTGTCAACATAGATTTAGTCAGTTGCAGCGCTTCCCACTATGAGCTATTGCCTCAATCCAGCTTGCCCAAACTCTCAAAATCCCTCTGATACAAAGTTTTGCCTGACTTGCGGCACTAAGTTGCTGCTCAAAGACCGCTACCGTGCCATCAAACCGATTGGGCAAGGCGGTTTTGGTAGAACTTTTTTGGCAGTGGATGAAGACAAACCTTCTAAACCGCGCTGCGTAATCAAGCAGTTTTACCCGCAAGCCCAAGGCACCAGCACGGTTAAAAAGGCAATTGAGTTATTTAACCAAGAAGCGATGCGGCTGGATGAACTGGGTAAACATTCCCAGATTCCCGAATTACTGGCATATTTTACTCAAGACGATCGCCAGTATTTGGTGCAAGAGTTTATCGATGGGCAAAACTTAGCCCAAGAATTGGCACAGGTGGGTGCTTTTAGCGAATCTCAGATTCGTCAGTTGCTGAGTGATTTATTGTCAGTGCTGCAATTTGTCCACAGCCAACAAGTGATTCACCGAGATATTAAGCCAGAAAATATTATTCGCAGAAGTCGCGATCGCAAGCTCGTTCTGGTTGATTTCGGCGCGTCTAAAGTTGCCACCACTAACGCCCTCAACCAAACGGGAACCAGCATTGGCAGCCCTGAATATGTGGCACCAGAGCAAGCCAGAGGCAAAGCTTCTTTCGCTAGCGATATTTATAGTTTAGGCGTCACCTGCATTCATCTATTAACTCAGCGCTCTCCATTTGACTTGTACGATATTAACGAAGATGCTTGGATTTGGCGGCAATATTTAATCTCTAAAGTTAGCGATTCGCTGGACAAAATTCTGGACAAAATGCTGCAAACTGCTCCCAGTCGGCGCTATCAATCAGTAGAAGAAGTCTTGAAAGACCTGAATCCTTCGCCAGCCCAAGTCACGGTAATTTCTCATACACCGGCGACACCTGCCAAGCCTCTAAAATCATCGCCAGTGACACCACCCGTTGCCAACAAGCCCCCTAATACATCCAAAAGCCAAATTGATATTGAATTAGAGGCTTTAAAAGCCGAAATAATGGGTGGTAGCACCGCCAAAAACGAAAATCAAAAATCGGCGTCCCCACAACCTCCATCTTCAAATCCTGCTAAAGCTAACAGCCAGGTCGATTTGGAATTGGAGGAGCTAAAAAGTCAGTTTCTGGGATCTCCAACGCCCAAAAAGCCCCCTCAGAGCTAGCGCCTTGGGGATGGCTGTTTGGAAGGCACCGCCATCAATTAAACAATCTCAAACAGCGATCAGAGGCTGAACGCGAGCCGGAAAACCCGCCGAATTGAGCGCCTCAACCGCTGTGTTGTGGTCTTGCACCCAGAATTGACGACCAAGGCGAACGGTTAAGTGCCGCTGTCCTCCTTTCACCGTTGCAATCACCGGGACATTTGCTTTGTCTTTATCGCCTGAGTGTTCTTGGAGATTGGTCATCAAGCGATGCTGTTCCGCAATGTCACCCGCTTGATGAGGTGTCAGTTCCACCATCACCATCCGCACTTGTTCAATGGGTTCTGTATCCTCAACGATCAGCTGAGTTTTATCGTCTCGCCTGTCTACTTTTCCCCAAATAATCAGGCGATTATCCACGACCAGATGTAAGTGAATGCGTTCGTAAGTTTTCGGAAAGACGACGGCTTCAGATTGACCTGTTAAGTCTTCGATTTGCAAGATCGCCATGCGATCGCCTTTTTTGGTGACTACGGGTTTGATCCCGCTGACTATCACAATGGCGCTAAGAGTCGTATCCTCCCGCTGGTCGCCGAGTTCGCTAAGATTAATCGGAGCGAGAATTTGAGCGGATTTCCGCACAGATTTAAGGGGATGGTCAGAGACGTAAAAGCCTAGCAGTTCTTTCTCAAAATGTAACTTTTCGTGTTGAGAAAAATCAGGGATGGCTGAAGCCTTGGGAGCAGATTCAAAGCTACTTTCTGTTGTCGTATTTCCAAAGTCAAAGAGATTTCCCTGACCGCTGGCTCGGTCTTTGGCGCGGTTTTGTCCCCAAGGGAGAACTAGCTCAAGGTCTTTGCTTAATTGCTGTCGGTTGGGTTCGAGGGTATCAAACGCACCGCATTTGATCAAAGCTTCTAAGGCGCGGCTGTTAACTGTGCGAAGATCCACGCGATCGCACAAATCAGCTAAAGACTTAAAATTGCCCCCGGTTTCTCGTGCTGCCAAAAGACACCGAATCGCCCCCTCTCCCACATTTCGGACTGCCGAAAGCCCGAACAAAATACTCTCTTGCAGCGGTGTAAAATCAACTCCCGATCGATTAATATCTGGCGGCTCCACTTGAATATTCATACTCAAACAAGTGGTGATATACTTTTGCACCTTATCCTGGTCGCCACTGTTAGAGGTCAGCAGCGCTGCCATGTATTCAACGGGATAATTTGCTTTTAAATATGCCGTTTGATAAGTTACATAAGCATAAGCCGTTGAATGGGATTTATTGAAGCAATATTCGGCAAATTTAACCATCTGCTCGAATAAATCTTCAGCAATCTTTTCCTTTACCCCATTTTTAGCAGCTCCATCAATAAAGGCTTCTCGATGCTTTTGCATTTCCGAAACCTTTTTTTTGCCCATCGATCTTCTCAATAAATCTGCTTGGCCTAGAGAATATCCGGCTAAATCCTGAGCCATTTTCATGATTTGTTCTTGATAAACAAGAACCGCATAAGTTTCTTGCAGAATTGGCTCTAGTAAGGGATCGACATACTTGATTTCTTCTCGACCATGCTTGCGGTTAATAAATAGAGGAATCAGACCCGCATCTAATGGTCCTGGTCGATAGAGAGCAAGAATTGAGGAAATATCTTCGATGCTGGAAGGCTTCAGGTCGCGCACAATCTGACGCATCCCAGAAGACTCTAATTGAAAGATGCCTTCTAATTCACCTTTTTCTAATACTTCGTAGGTTTTTTGAATATCTAGGGGGATTTTTTTAACTTCACTTTTGGCTAAGATTTTCTGAGCTTTTCTTTCTTCAAGTGGGAGTTGATCGGGGTCGAGAGTAATATTTTTATTTTGCTTAATTAGATCGATGCTTTTCTGGATCATAGTTAGGTTTCTTAACCCCAGAAAGTCCATCTTTAACAACCCCAGCGATTCCAAGTCTTCCATGAAATACTGGGTAATGACTGAGCCGTCATTATTTCGTTGTAGCGGCACAATTTGATCTAAAGGTTCTGCTGAAATCACGACACCGGCGGCGTGTACCCCAAAAGTTTTGTTCGTTCCTTCAATTCGCATTGCCATATCAATCCAATGGCGAACGATGGGGTCATTATTGTATTTTTCTTTAAACTCTGGTGCGGGGGTATCATCCGAAATCATCACCTTGAGTTTTGTTGGCTTACCACGCACCACTGGGATCAGTTTCGCCATTTTGTCTGCATCCCCATAGGGAATATTCAACACTCTGGCGACATCTTTCAACACAGCTTTAGACGTGAGGCGGTTAAAGGTAATAATCTGCGCCACCCTATCCGTGCCATACTTTTGGGTAACATATTCAATCACTTTGTCCCGTTGTTCAATGCAGAAATCCGTATCAATATCTGGCATAGATTTCCGTTCTGGGTTCAAAAATCGCTCGAATAGTAACCCATGATGGACGGGATCGATGTTAGTAATTTTTAAGGCATAAGCAACCAGAGAACCCGCCGCAGAACCGCGACCAGGCCCTACTGGAATATTATTATCTCTGGCATATTTGATATAGTCCCAAACGACTAGAAAGTAAGTTGAAAATCCCATTTGTTGCATCATTTTCAACTCATATTCCAGCCTTTCTTTATAGATGGGATCGACTTCAGCACGCGAACGATAACCAAAGCGTTCTAAGAGACCTTTCCAAGTAACATTTTCGAGATAGGTATCGGCGGTGTAGTCGGCTGGGATAGGATAGTCGGGAAGGCGAGGTTCGCCGAGGATGTTGTAAGGTTGAACTTTGTCTGCGACTTCTAGGGTATTTGCGATCGCTTCCTCAATTACGTCGTCCGGTAGATGATCTCGAAACAGATATTTCATCTCATCAGCGGATTTCAGATATTCAGTGCCGCTGTAGCGCATCCGATTATCTTCAGAAATCAGTTTTCCGGTCTGAATACATAACAATGCGTCGTGAGCTTCGACATCGTTGCAGGAAATAAAATGGGAATCATTAGTAGCGACAATTTTTATGTCTAGTTCCCGCGCAATTTTTACAATCTCAACGTTAACTGTTCGGTCTTCTTGAGAACCGTGATCTTGAATTTCTAAATAAAAATCTTCACCGAAAACATCTTTATACCACTGAGCAGTTCGACGAGCAACATCGGGTCGGCGCTGAAGAATTGCTTGAGGAATTTCACCTCCCAAACAAGCACTGGTAACAATTAAACCTTCATGGTATTCAGCTAATAATTCTTTATTGATACAAGGGCGGGCAAAAATTCCTTTTCCCTGATACCCTTTGAGATGAGAAATTGTTGTTAGTTTAACTAGGTTTTTATAGCCTTTTGTATTTTTAGCTAATACAACTTGGTGATATTTTTTTCTGCCGCGCTTTTGTTCTTCAATATCACCATTAACGACATACATTTCATTGCCAATAATCGGCTTAATCGTTTTCCCACGACAAACCTTAATTAGCTCAATCGCGCCATACATAACACCGTGATCTGTGAGCGCGATCGCAGGCATCCCCAATTTCAATGCTTGATCCACCAGTTCCGGTAACTGACTGGCACCATCCAGCAAACTGTAATCACTGTGAACGTGCAAACCAACAAAAGACATATTCGGTAATCGGTAATTGGTAATCGATAATCGGTAATCGGTGATGCCAATTACCGATTACTAATCTAGAGTTTTGGAGCGCGTAGATGCCAATCAGTTGCTTGCTCATAGGCATAAGCAACTTGCAGTAGCAAATCTTCTCGCAACACGTTACTCATCATCTGTATCCCAATCGGTAATCCCTGGTCATCGAATCCACAAGGTAAACTCAATCCAGGCAAACCTGCGAGATTTAAAGGAATCGTCATCAGGTCATTTAAATACATACTCAAGGGATCTTCGCTATTTTCCCCTGCTTTAAATGCGGTGGTGGGAGCAGTGGGAGACACTAAGATATCCACTCTTTCAAAAGCCCGTTGGAAGTCTTGTTTAATCAAGGTGCGGACTTTTTGCGCTTTCAGATAATAGGCGTCGTAATATCCTGCGGAGAGAGCATAAGTGCCTAACATGATCCGCCGCTTAACTTCGGTGCCAAAACCAGCGGAGCGGGTCTGAGTATACATTGACAATAGATTGTCCGCGTCAGGCGTCCGGAAGCCATACTTCACGCCGTCGTAACGGGCGAGATTGGCGGATGCCTCGGAAGGAGCAATGATGTAATAGGTGGGCAAACCGTAGCGGAAGCGGGGACAAGAAATTTCTTGAATTTCGGCTCCCAAATTTTGCAGCTGCTCAATCGCTTTTGTGACTGCTTGCCAGACGCAGGAGTCTACACCTTCGCCAAAAGTTTCTTTAATAAAACCGACTCTCAACTGACCTCTAGGTCTCAGGTCAGGTCTCAAGGATTTGGCATAGTTTGGGATTTTTACGTCAAGACTGGTGGAGTCTTTGGGATCGTAACCTGCGATCGCTCCCAGTAAAATTGCCGCATCTTCGACTGTCCGCGCAAATGGCCCAATTTGGTCCAAAGAAGACCCATAAGCAACCAGACCAAAACGGGAAACCAGCCCATAAGTCGGTTTTAACCCGACAACGCCGCAGAAAGATGCTGGCTGACGGATAGACCCCCCTGTATCGGAACCGAGAGACACCACACACTCTCTTGCCGCCACCGCCGCCGCCGAACCGCCAGACGATCCTCCCGGCACCCGCTGTAAATCCCAAGGGTTGGCGGTGACTTGATAGGCAGAGCTTTCCGTAGAACTGCCCATCGCAAACTCATCCATATTCGTTTTGCCCACCATCACCGCACCAGCATCTGCCAGTTTTTGGGTCACGGTTGACTCGTAGGAGGGGACAAAATTTTCCAAAATCTTGGAACCGCAAGTGGTGCGAATTCCCTGGGTACAGAGATTGTCCTTGATGCCAATGGGAATGCCAGCCATCAGCCCGATTTCTTCACCAGCAGCGATTTTGGCATCCACAGCTTGAGCCTGTTCTAATGCTCTCTCTGCCGTCACGCTCAAAAAACTATTCAATTTCGGCTCTAGTGCCTGAATGCGGTCTAAAGCTTCTTGAGTGAGTTCTACAGCGGAGCGTTCTTTACTAATGAGTTGTTTGTGCAACTCGCGGATGGATGGCATGCTTTGCTTCTACCTTTAGTGACTCAAAGTCCAGATATTTAGTATAGGTCGTGGTTTAGACGCGGTGGTTAATTCAGCAATCCTTTGGGATTGTGAAATTTTAGCGGGAAGTTTGGCAAACCCGGAAATGCCGAACCGAAGGTTGTTCTACACAAGACATCCCTTTCCCGACGCTGTCCAGTTACCCTCCAAGTCGAGCATACTGGATCGTGTCCGTAACACACGCCAGGTCAATTATGCGTCGATTTCAGTTTTGCGCGATCGCTCCCATGCGCTTTCTCGCTCAGAAAGTATTGAGACTCGCAACCCTATTGCTATTGTCTCTAACATTTTTCGGTTGGACACTCCCAGTGCAAGCCGCTAGCCAAATTAGTCCGCGATTGGAAGAGCAAATTTTGCAGGTGATTCGTCAGCACCCAGAAGTAATTCTGGAGTCGGTTCAGGCATATCAACAACAACAACAACAGCGGCTAAGCCAAGCCCAGCAGTCATTTTTGCAGGAGTTCAAGACCAATCCTAAGGCAGTGATTGGTGCCTCTCCGACGACGGGAACAGAGTCGTCAAAGGTTGTGCTAATCGAATTTTCAGACTTCCAATGTCCTTATTGTGCCCAAGCGCATGACACGCTAAAGGAGCTGATCGCAAAGCATCCGGATGAAGTGACTTTAGCTTACAAGCATTTTCCCCTGACTCCGATCCATGCGGAAGCCATGCCAGCAGCTAAAGCGGCTTGGGCGGCAGATCGGCAAGGCAAATTCTGGGAATACCATGATGCTTTATTTGCCAAGCAAGAAAAATTGGGCGAGGAGTTGTATGTGGAGATTGCCCAAACACTCAACTTGGATTTAGAGCAATTTAACCGCGATCGCGCTAGCGATACGGCTAGTGCTGCGATTGGACAGGATGTTCAGCTAGCCGAGAGTTTAGGGCTTGCAGGCACTCCCTTTTTCTTGATCGATACTGAGACTTTCTCAGGTCCTATCCAACTGTCAGATATGGAAAATCTACTCACTGCTGCCAAATAGTTCTAGCGTCATCAAGATTGAATCTGGATGGAGCGCTTTAAGCGTTCATTGCCTTTGAGCGCTTCTGACAGCCTCAGTCATTTAGCTGTACCTGAGTTGACAGAATGCCAGATTACAGAGAGGCTGTCACTTTGGTAACTAAAGGCAGTGTAATCAGAAACTCAGCTCCCTTACCGGGAGAAGAAATGCACTCCAGCTGACCACCATGTTTTTCGACGACCACTTGGTAGCTGATGGACAAACCCAATCCGGTGCCTTTGCCAATCGATTTGGTGGTAAAGAAAGGTTCAAACAGGCGCTGTCTAACCGTTTCAGTCATCCCCCGTCCATTGTCAGCGATGCGGATTTGCACCTGCTGGGGGTTCAGTAACTGGGTATAAATGGTGATTCGGCTGGGATTTTCTTTGATGTCCTGAGGCGATCGCTGAGCGTCCCGTTCGTCTAGGGCATCCATCGCATTGGAAAGCACATTCATAAACACCTGATTCAACTGACCGGCGTAGCATTCCACCAAGGGCAAATTTCCGTATTCCTTGATGATTTCAATGCCGCGACGGTCAGATTTGTCTTTCAGGCGGTTGTGCAGGATGGTTAGCGTGCTGTCAATTCCTTCGTGAATGTTAACCGCTTTCACTTCTGCCTCATCCATGCGTGAGAAGTTGCGGAGTGCCAGCACGATCTCCTGAATTCGGTCGGCTCCAACTTTCATCGACGATAGCAGCTTCGGCAAGTCTTGCATCAGGAATTCTAGGTCAATCGCTTCAGCTTCTTCCTGAATTTCTGAATGTGGGTGAGGATAGTGCGTTTGATACAGTTCCAGCAACCTCAGCAAGTCTTGCATATAGTCGTTGGCATAAGTGAGATTGCCGTAGATGAAGTTGACGGGATTATTAATTTCATGGGCAACGCCAGCAACTAACTGTCCCAGACTGGACATTTTTTCAGTTTGTACCAATTGCGCCTGAGTCTGCTGGAGTTCCTTGAGTGTCTGCTCTAACTCGTGTGCTTTAGTACGGGTTTGATTGTACAGGTCTGCCTGGTTGAGCGCGATCGCAAACTGCTCGATCACGCCCTGTAACAACTCGACCTCGCTATCGTTCCAGCAACGCGGCTCGGTGCTGTGGCTACAGCAAATTGCGACAACCATACCCCCAGGTAACTGAACGGGGATAATCAGTACTGTTCGCATTCCTAGCGTGCGTACAAAGTCTCGCCAAGTGGGATCTTCTACCGTCTCGATATCTTCTATTCGTAAGGTTTCCAGCTTTAGAAGTTTGGTCGCTAACACACCGAATGCCGATGCAGGATAGCGTCCGGTCAAATCGGGTAGGTGAGCAAGGCGAACTTCCGGAGAAATTTCCCAGTATGGCTCCTCTACATTGCCGTGATACCAGCCAAGATGACATCGATCGGTCTGAAGGACTTTCTGGATTTCGTGCAATGTTGTCTCTAAGATGGCATCAAAGTCAAGAGAATTGCGAATCTGGTTTGTGAGCCGATTAATTAACTGTTCGCGCTGTGCTTGCTCTTTTAGCTGCTGAACGGACAATCGCAAGGCATCTTCTACCCGTTTGCGTAAGCGAAGCTCGTCGTAGACATCGCTAATATCCCTCGTGATGACAACGATACCCAGAATGTTACCGTGAGCATCCCGCCAAGGAGCTTTTGTCGTTAAAAAGGTGGTGTTGATGTCACCATTAGAAACCACTTCCTCATAAGCTTCAGTAACGCCTGCTTCCATAATCTGACGGTCTCTCGCCATGATTTGGTGGGCAATGTCGGGAGGTAGCAGTTCAGAATCGTCTTTGCCAAGAATCTCCTCAATTGGCTTTCCAAAGAAGTTTGCCAAATTAGAGTTGAGCGCGATATGACGCCCCTGCCGATCTTTGACAAGGATGAAGTCTGGTGTACTTTCCAAAATAGAGCCTAAGATGGCATTGCGTTCGCGCAGGACTGCTTCCGCTTGTTTGCGTTCGTCTTCGACGCGCTTGCGATCGCTGATATCCGTCGAAATTCCACCCAGCGCGTAAGGCACACCATCCTCATCCAGAATTGGGAAATGCACCGAAACGTAGGTATGCAAACCATCTTCATGGAGGATAATTTCTTCTGAGACGATGGCTTTTCCCCCTGCCAGAATCCGTCGATCGTTCTGTGTAAACTGTTGAGCCATTTCTTGGGGAAACAAGTCGTAATTCGTCTTTCCTTTAATCTCCTCTCTGGTAATGCCAAATAACCGTTCAAATTCCCGATTAACCCGAATGTGTCGTCCTTGAATATCCTTTAAATAAATCACTGCCGGACAGTTATCGATAATCGCTTGTAGTTCTGCCTCGCTCTCTTTCAAAGCGGCTTCTGCCTGCTCTCGCTCTCGAATTTCGTCTTGCAGGTGTGCCACCACCGCTCGGAGTTCCTGGGTGCGTTCCTCGACTCGTTGTTCTAGCTCTAGCTTCCCTTGGTTCAGTGCTGCTTCCGCTTCCTTTCGCTCCGTGATATCCAGCAGCACCCCACAGAAGATGATTTCACCCTGATTGTTTTTTGTAGGGATAGAACTACTACCCTGCCACCAGCGTATCTCTCCATTTGGCTTGATTAATCGCCCTTCATAGTGCCAAGGGATGGATTGCTCAATCACTTCAGTGACCGATGCATAATAGCTTTCTAAGTCGTCAGGATGCACCTGACGAATGAACGCGCCGAAATCTGCCATCACCACCTCAGCCGTCACGCCTAGGAGATTCCAGATTCCTTCACTCATATAATCTACTCTCCAGACATCCTTCCGGTTGGTGAACTGGAAAATCACCCCAGGTAGATTCGCGGTGGTATCTCTAAATCGTGCCTCCTTAACGGCTAAAGCTGCCTCAGCTTGTTTGCGCTCCGTGATATCTTCGATTGCCAGGATGATGCCGCCCATCACTCCGGTTTCATCTTGCCAAGGACGAATCTCCCATTTGCGCCAACCAGTTGAGCCATCCGTTCGCTGAAACGGTTCTTCTACCAACATCTCGACTGCTTCGGTCAAACAACGTTGGTATGCTGCCTGTAAGGGTTCCCAATCCGAGGGACAAACTTCAGGATGCGATCGCCCAATAATTTCTGGTTGCTTCAGTCCCAGTTCGCTCAACCACCGCTGGCTGAAGAGCAGATAGTTGAGGTTGCTATCGAGAATGGCAGCCGCCAAGGGTAGGTTTTCAATGAATCGGAAACAAAGGCAATCGTGCTTCATCTGGCTCTGAGCCGGGAAGTGCTGTTTCATGAATTAGGGATTGGTTCCTACACTGGACAGTATCCAATACTGGGGTTTCTCAGCCTCCCCATCTGCATACCAAAGTGCATGATGACAAAGAGGATTCAATATCTAGAGTTCCCTCTACACAAACGCTAGTAACATTTGTTGAAATGACGAATTGCAAAAAAACTAGAATTATTCTGCGTATATAGATAAGTTTTATCGCTGACAAATACAAGTGAGAGGCATGCTACCACTCCACCTTACCAGCGCCCTAAATTCTGAATCAGGTTCAATACAAGAATTTAATTGCGTCGAATTATACAAACTTACTGAACGCGGCTTCAAAGCTAACTTCAAGGCTAAGTAGTACGCGATCGCACCGATGACATCAACTGTAACGCGATTCAAAATGAAACTCAGCTAGCACAAACACTGAAAATTTTAGACGATCCCCTCGTAGTCAAAAATGGGGAAACTTTCTCGTCGGGTGCTGTCTATTTATCTAATACGGACAGTTTATCAACTCGTGGCAGCGAGTCTTAAGGTAACTTATGCGTCGAATTCAATTTTGGGCATTTGCCCCCATCGTTCTACTCGCTACGTTCTCTCCTTTGATGGGTCAAGCGCGGCAGCCTCTAGCAAATGTTAGCGGTAATATTGTCCCCGTTGGTTTTTCTCAAGAAGGCTCTCTCTTGCTAGCGCAGGCAACTACTCTCTCACCGCTGGAACAAGGAGTGATTGCTGAAATGAATAAGGCGCGGAAAAATCCCGCCGCCTATGCCGCCGTACTGGAGAATTGGAAAAAACGCTTCCAAGGTAAGCAAGTGAGAATGTCTGGAAACGTCTTTTTACAAACCCAAGAAGGTGTGAAAGCCGTCGATGAAGCGATTCGCTTCCTGAAATCCACTCGTCCTCTCCCACCTCTAAGTGCATCTAAAGGGATGTCATTGGGGGCTAGGGATCATGTGAAAGACCAAGGACCAAAAGGTAAGGTTGGTCACAATGGGAGCGATCGCAGCGATCCGTTTTCTCGCATCAACCGCTACGGTTCCTGGCAAACCACCGCAGCCGAAAATATTAGTTACGGCTCTGACACCCCTCAATCTATCGTCATGCAGTTAATCATTGATGATGGAGTTCCGGATCGCGGTCACAGAAAAAACATTTTCAACCCGGCTTTCCGAGTCGCAGGAGTGGCTTTTGGGTCTCACGCAAAATACAAATCGATGTGCGTGATTACCTATGCTGGAGGATATAAAGAGAAATAGGCTTCATGCATCACTCGTCCTCTTCATCTCATCAGCTCAGCGTTCTCCGCCAGGGAAAAGGCTTTCCAATTCTCTGTCTACACGGTCATCCGGGGTTAGGCAGCAGTATGTCTGTCTTCACTAACCACTTATCCCAAAAATTCCAAACTTTTGCCCCTGACCTCCGGGGATACGGCAATAGTCGCATTAAGGGTAATTTTAGAATGGAAGACCATTTAACCGATTTGGAGGCGCTTCTAGACCGCTTCCAGATTGAGCGTTGCCTGGTATTGGGTTGGTCGTTAGGGGGGATTTTGGCGATGGAGTTGGCGCTGAAGCTGCCAAAGCGAGTCACGGGTTTGATTTTGATTGCCACAGCAGCACGCCCCCGTGGGAATCATCCGCCAATCAGCTGGCAGGATAATTTCTACACGGGGCTGGCTTCGATCGTGAACCGGGTACAGCCTGGGTGGGAATGGAATATTGAGACCTTTGGGAAGCGATCGCTTTATCGCTACCTGATCGGACAACACACTCCTGGCGCTTACCGCTACCTCGCATTGGAAGCGATGTCAGCTTACTTGCAAACCTCAGCGGCAGCAACACAGGCCCTCAATACTGCTCTGAGAGCTGGTTACAACCGATTGGCGGATCTCCAGCAAATCCAATGTCCGAGTTTGATGCTGGCAGGAGCAAGCGATCGCCACATCACCCCTGAGTCGAGTTTAGAAACGGCTCATCACCTCAA
The DNA here is from genome assembly GCF_014695825.1 of Coleofasciculus sp. FACHB-542. NCBI lineage: Bacteria > Bacillati > Cyanobacteriota > Cyanophyceae > Coleofasciculales > Coleofasciculaceae > Coleofasciculus > Coleofasciculus sp. FACHB-542. Next base: position 20,041 of record NZ_JACJPB010000009.1, read on the forward strand.
GGATTGCCAATGGCACTGCTACCCGAATACCGCTCATTTATTTCCCTGGGAAATTCCCGAACGGGTACTGCGGGACATTGACTCTTGGCTCGATAGCCATCCACAAGTCGTGACGCCAGCCAGAGTTTAGATACCATCGTCGCCTCACCCTGTCCCGAAGTGATGCAGCCCCCACAAAAGGGGATGCAAGTTCGAGTCTGGTATCCTTCCAATCTTGTGAATTCTTAGCATCCCAGAAGCATCTATTCCTAGCGATCGCACCCCTCTGGTAAACCCAGAGCGGTTAGGGGTAAGGTGCTAATGGGGATTCAAAGGAAGTGGATATCACCTGTGAAAAAGCTCAAAACCTAAGAAGGCTGACCGCTAAAAAACGTAGCTGTTCTTTGGCGGTCAAAACGCTCCCCCGACTCATCGTAAATCGTCAGCTTCTCTGGCTTACAGCGCTTCACAGTAGCCTTAATGCCTTTCGCTCCTTCTGCTTCCAGGTCTTCGATATAACCAGCTTTGGTTCTATCAGCTTCCTGGGAGCTAAGGAAAGGGCCAAAGTAGTAAGTACAACGGGGGTTGTCTGTGACAATCTCAACCCACGAAGCCCATCCAAAGAAGTGGAGAATGTTAATCAAGAATTCCTTCATGTTTTTGGCCTATCTTAGGGGATACAAAGCAGTCTTCTAAAAGGTTGTTCTTTACATTCTGTTATATTCTGTCATCTTTCTTTTTGAAAGTCTCTTTTGAAAGATTATTCAAGTAGAGCCGATTCGACCAGCGCTGACGATATATCTCATAAAGAGCCATTCCCCCTGCGACTGACGCATTCAGGCTCGGTGTGTTTCCCTGTAGCGGAATCGAAATCAGGAAGTCACAACACTTTTGTGTCAGAAGATTCAATCCTTCACCTTCAGAACCAATCACCAATACTACTGGCCCGGTAAATTGAGTAGTGTGTAACATTTGACCATCGCCTGCGGCGGTGCCATAAATCCAAAAGCCAGCCGCTTTCAATTCTTCTAAGGCACGGCTGAGGTTAACCACTCTGGAAACAGGAAAAGTTTCTAAAGCTCCGACTGCCACTTTCATGACGGCGGATGTGATTCCCACTGCTCGTCGTTGAGGGATCACCAATCCCTGGGCACCCAAAGCTTCTGCCGTGCGAATAATCGCTCCTAGATTGTGGGGATCGGTAATGCCATCCGCTACCACCAGCACTGGCTGCTCCGAGACGGATTTTGCCTGAGCGATTAACTCACTCAGGTCAGTGTAAGCGTAGGGTGCGACTTGAGCGACCACTCCTTGGTGATTTGCCCCGTGGCTAATTTGCTCTAAGCGGCGCGCACTAACTTCATCGATTACCGTTCCCCGTTCCTTGGCTTTCAGTAGGAGGGAGTGAAACCGGGAATCATAACGCAAATTTGGCAGTATCCAAACCCGATTCAGCTGGCGATGTTTTTCCAACGCTGTGAGGACAGGATGCCGTCCATAAATCAGATCGCTTTCTTCTTCGGGTGCGGCTGCTGCTGCTCGATCCTCGTCCTGAAAACGACCTCTGGGGATCTCCCGTTCGTGACGGTTGGGAATTGACTTCTTTGGCTTGAAGTTGTCTGTCGGGCGCGTGTCAATTGAGTCTGTGTTTATGTGGCGGGAAGCAGGACGGATTTGTTGACGCTCCCGGCGCGTGTCAGTTGAGTCTGTGTCTTTGTGGCGGGAAGCAGGACGGATTTGCTGACGCTCCCGGCGCGTGTCAATTGAGTCTGTGTCTTTGTGACGGGAAGCAGGACGGATTTGCTGACGCTCCCGGCGCTGGAGAATTGGCTTGACTTGCTCGTGCTTCCCAACTGGGCGCGAATCCCGATTGACATCCTCGTTATCAGAGAAGGAACGATCCTGGGGCGTCTGTTGCTCTACAATTCGCTTCCCAATCCGATTGTCCCCAAGACGCTTTGGGAAGGCACGCTTGGCTCGAATGGGCTTCCCTCGACTGGCGCTGGATCTGCTTGGAGGCTGAGGGCGGCGATGTTGATCGGCCATATTGTTAAGAATCTTTAACTTGTGGAAGTGGATTTAGCTCTAAGTAGCTCAGCAGCTGATTCAATCGCTGGGGATCTGTTAGGTAAAGATAGCCCATCAACGTCTCTAAGCTGCTAGCTTGTTGATAAATTTCGGGATCGAGGCGCTTGGGACGACCTGCCGCGGCGTTACGTCCCCGCCGCAAGATTTCTAATTCTGTGTTGGTAAGGTGGGGTTCGAGCGATCGCAATGCTTTTGCCTGACTTTCAGCTCTCACTTGCGCCACTACCATGTCATGATAAGCGTGGGATCGCTTGGGTGGCAGTAGATAAAAACTACGGATATAAAGCTCATACACGGCATCTCCTAGATAAGCTAAAGACGCCGGGGAAATCCGCTGAATTTGCGTGCGACGATCTGCGATCGCCCAGATCGAGTTCAACGATATTTTGGTTTCACCCAGTACGGGGTTAGTATTCAGCCAATCTGAACACTCTTCCTCCTGTGAACTCACATCTATGCCCTACCTCGCCCTCTAGTTGATCTTAATGCTTTTGCCTGAAAATCAGGGGATGGGGTATGGGGAGTCGGGAGTCGGTAGGGGGTAATCGGTAATTACCTGTTCCCTTGTCTCCTGCGCCTCTGCACTGCTGCTCTTTGTTTCCCCATCATTCCCGGTTCAGGACTTTTGAAAATGATTGGGGCGGGGGCTTTAGAACCCGCCCCTCAAGCGCGAGTAGCCGAATCATCGCGGCATACGAAAAGCGCATCCGCGCCGCTACGCGATCGCGCCTCTGTATAGGTCAAGCAGGCTTGACATTCTCCAATGCCGCTTCGACTGAAGGCTGCAATGACAGAAACTGTTCTAAGCGAACCAGCTTGACAGTTTGAGTCACTCGGGCATTTGTAACAATTTGCAAACTACCCTCAAGGCTTTGAGCCTTTTTCACCAGCTGCACTAGAGCGCCCAATCCAGAGCTATCAACAAAATCAATTTTGGAAAGATCCAGCACAACGTTGCTGGGTCCATCTTCAATACACTTGCTGATAACTTTCCGAAATGTGGGTTCGGAAAAAGCATCCAATAAGCCTGTGAGGCGGAATAGCTGATAATTGTCCCTAACTTCGCGAGTGCCTCTTAAGCTGACAGTTAGGGTTAGTGGCTCAGGAATAACACCCTCCTAGCTGGATTGTCCTTAGTCGAGGCTTTATTATAAAACACAATGCGCGGATATACGCATCTGTTGTAATTCGTCCTTAGTTATTCGCGACCGAGCAAGGATATTAAGACTTTCTACTTCATCCGGGACACCCTTCACCCCTCTTTCCCCCTCTCCCTCAAAGAGGGGGAAATCTACTCGCTAACGGGTCTTATCGAGGCAATGAGATCGCATCTAGGCGCTACGCTTATGCGATCGCATCTGCTCAACAAATTGCTCAAACAGATAGTCGGCATCGTGAGGGCCAGGGCTGGCTTCTGGGTGATACTGCACGGAAAAGAAGGGTAGAGATTTGTGACGCAACCCAGCCACGGTGCGGTCGTTCAGGTTTAGGTGGGTAATTTCTACTTCTGGATTTAGAGAATCTGCGTCAATGGCAAACCCGTGATTTTGGCTAGTAATCTCCACTCGCTGCTTCTCAAAACCGGCGGGTTGATTTAAGCCCCGATGACCAAATTTGAGCTTGAAGGTGTCAGCCCCCAGCGAAAGACCAAGAATTTGGTGCCCCATGCAGATCCCAAACATCGGTTTCTGGCTTTCTAGCAGCGCCCTTGTGGTTTCGATGCCTTCGGTGACAGCAGCGGGATCGCCGGGACCATTGGAAAGAAAAATTCCATCCGGGTTGTGCTTGAGAATTTCTTCGGGGGGTGTATTGGCGGGAACCACGACCACGCGGCAACCGTAACTCGCCAGACGCCGCAGGATGTTCCGTTTGATGCCAAAATCAATGGCAACCACCGTGAGGGGTTCCCCGCTTTCTGAGGGGATTCCAGGGCTAAATTCCCAACTCGACTCGGTGGGGTCAGACCACTCATAGACTTTGGCAGTGGTCACTTCCCGAACTAGATTCAATCCTGCCATGCTGGGAGCTTCTTGTACTTTCTCCAACAATTCAACGGGGTCAAGAATTTCAGTGGAAATCGCGCCATTCATGGCACCAGCAGAGCGAATCTTTCGGGTAAGGGCACGGGTATCGATGCCGTAAATGCCTGGAATGTTGTGTTGCTTGAGATAATCGGGCAAAGACTGGCTGGAACGCCAATTGCTGGGACGGGAGGCAATGTTACGAGCGATCGCGCCCCGCACTTGGGGACCATTCGATTCTTCATCATCTAGATTGACGCCAGTGTTGCCTAATTCTGGATAGGTGAAGGTGACAATCTGACCGCAGTAGCTGGGATCTGTCAAGACTTCCTGGTAGCCGGTGATACCTGTGTTAAAGACCACTTCACCGATAGCTGTTCCAGGGGCACCAAAAGACCAGCCTTTGTACGACGTGCCATCGGCAAGGACAAGCAGAGCTGGTTGAGGAGAAGAAATAGACATAAGGGAGTGGTTAGTTTTTAGAAATTACTTCTTAGTTGGTAAGTTAGCATCTCACAGCCGTTGGGATAAGAGGTAGGGGGTACTGTGTGAGAATGCGATCGCATTTGGCAGCTCCTAATTGAAGGGGCGACGATAGCAATTCCAAGGTTGGGTGCATTGTATTGTAGGGGCATGGCAATGTCATGCCCCTACTATCGGGAGACCTACTGTATAGACATCGCCCATTCAAAAAAACATGAGCGAATGGCTAATTTTTCAGAAACTCAACTAACTGCTCCAACTTCGACCAGGCAGTACCGCTACCCAAGATTTCTCTAGCCATTGTAATGCCCTCCGCATGGCTACCCATTGCGATCGCGCCGCCAACTTGGAGTGCCAACGCCGCATTCAAAGCCACTACATCTTGCTGTGCAGATGTTCCTTTTCCTTGAAGGACATCGCGCAAAATTTCGGCATTTTCCTCAACATCTCCACCCCGAATCGACGTGGTGGGTGCTGGTGTCAAGCCTAATTCGTGGGGATGCAGCGTTGTCAGTTGTACCTCACCACCAGACAGCACTGCTAAATCTGTCGCGTCTGCTAATCCAGCTTCATCCAGTTTCTCTCGTCCGTGCAGGACAATTGCCTGCTGAGTTCCTAACTGTCCTAAAGCATGGGCAATCGTCACGACCAGGTTAGGATCGCACACCCCAATGATCTGCCCGGTAGGGCGTAACGGATTTACTAATGGGCCTAATAAATTAAAGACCGTCCGCACTTTCAAGGTTCGCCGCAGCGATGCCACCGCTTTGAGCGCTGGGTGCCAACCGGGTGCAAATAAAAAGGTAATCCCGACTTCTTCTAGTGCGGCTTGTGCTTTCTCACTGCTGGCGTTTAGGTTGACTCCCAGCGCTTCCAAGACATCCGCCGATCCAACTTTGCTCGAAGCTGAGCGATTGCCATGTTTGGCGACTGAGACGCCAGCAGCAGCAGCTACAAAGGCGACGGCGGTAGAGATATTAAAGGTTGATGCCCCATCTCCACCAGTTCCACAGGTGTCAATGACTGGAGTGAGGATGGGGGATTGTGGGCGCTTCGCCTTCTCGACGAGTGGGCTGAGTGGGGAGGATTGAGACTGCAACACCTGAGCCATCCCAGCGAGTTCGTCTGCCGAAACCCCCTTTGCTTGCAGGGCGGCTAAAATCGCCCCCGATAGCACTGGTGGAATTTCCTCGTTTAACCATGCCTGCATGAGAGAGGCGGCTTGGTCATGAGGCAGGGATTGCCGATCGAGTAGCTGTTGTAGCAAGTTAGGCCAAATGGATGTGTCGGTAGAAGCGATCGCTCCTGTCGTCCCAGCATCTTGGCTTATCAGTGAAGGAGTATTAGTCATTGACAGGTCTGGGTGCAGCGCACTCAGTTCAGAGGCATTTTGCAAAAGCTTATCGGATCGCCAAGCTCTCTAGCAACGTCCTGCACGCTTCTGTGTCGTAATTTTCCTGAGAGCGCACAGTGGTTTTTTGATAAATATTAAGATTCAGCTATTTTGCTGATTCCAATTAGACCCTTTTAGTTTGATGATTTTAAATATTCATACTTGTCATTATCAGTATCACCCTATTTATTAACTTTATTTGTGCGTAGGTATACAGCGTTGATTCGCTTCATCAAAACTTTATATTACTAACTTTTTATAAATAAACGAAGCTTCTCAGGCAAAAATGAGTATTTTACGAATTGCCTAAATTAATGGTAGTTACCGAGGGTTTCTGTTGATGCAGTCTTTCAAGCCAAAAGTTTCTGAAGAGGAAATAAAATTAAATCCTGCATTTGTTCCAGAAAACCACTCTAAAAAACCTCCGAAGAATTGGCTAAAACAGCTAATCCGTCGCTTAAGTATCCGGCAGAAGATTGGTTATGGATATGCAGTTGCCATTGGAATAGCAACTTTGGGGGCGAGTGCAGGGCTTCTCGTTGGCGAATATTACCAGCGACAGATGTCACAGCAACTCAAGTATGCGCAGCAAGAAGCTTATCTTTTGAGTAGTTTGAAAATTGCTGTACTAGAAGCAAGAAACCAGCAGCAACAGTTAATTTATCAGTTAAGAAAACCAAAAGAGTTTCACAGCGAAGTTTTGCGCTTAGTAGAGAAAATTGAAAAGGTTGAAAAACTTTATTCACAAGTAAAATTATTTGGTAATGAATCTCAATTATTCAAGCATTCAGATCGAGAGATTGCAGAAGTCGAAAATTGGTTGAAAACTTACGACGGAACTGTAGAAATTTATAGCAAAAACCTAAATGTAATTTTAAAGAAAATTGAGAAAAATGGTGGGTTGCAGCCTAAAACAGTTCCGAAAATCCAAAATTCATTGGTTAATTTTACCAATACTCAGGAGGCGCTTAAGTTTGATAGTCTCTCAGATGATTTAACAAAATTGATTGAGGTTGCTAATCACGATGAGGAAGAAACAGCGATCGCTTTACAGCAGGTAGAGAAACTGCGAATCCAGATAATTGTTACCAGTATGTTGCTGTCAATGGCGATCGCCGCGATAATCGCCCGCTATTCCAGTCGAGCGATCGCGCATCCTCTGGAAACTGCAACTCAAATTGCTCAGCAAGTTACCGAACAAGCAAATTTTACTCTCCAGGCACCCGTAATTACCGAGGATGAAGTTGGACGCCTGACAACCTCCCTCAACCAGCTAATCCGCAGCGTCGGCACACACACCCAGGAACTGAAGCAAACCCAAGCACAGCTTCATCGCTTCTTCAACCTTTCATTCGATATGCTTTGTGTCGTCGGGTTTGACGGCTATTTTAAGCAGATCAACCCAGCTTTTGAAACAACACTTGGCTACACTGGCGAAGAAATTTTAGCAAAGCCATTGTTGAATTTTATTCATCCTGAAGATCGAGCAACCAGCATTGCTGAGGCGAGGAAGCTTGCTAGCGGAGTCATGGTTAGCTCCTTTATAAACCGCTACGGCTGTAAAGACGGTTCCTATAAATGGCTGGAGTGGACGTGCGTCCCCTTTGCTCCAGAAGGTTTAATCTATGCGGTTGCCCGTGACATTAGCGATCGCATACACGCCGAAACAGCACGGCAGGAAAGCGAGCAGCAATTCAGAGCTTTGGTTGCTAATATTCCAGGTGCCATCTATCGGTGTAGCTGCGATGACGACTGGAAGATGGAGTTTATCAGCGATGCGATCGCAGAAATTTCTGGTTATCCGCCTGGGGACTTTATTCACAATCAAGTTCGCAGTTTTGCCAGTATTATTCATCCTGAAGATACCGCGATAGTGGACAGGCTTATCCAAGAGGCTGTGCAGAAAAAACAGCCTTTTATCATTGAGTACCGAATCATTCGAGCCGATGGAAGTATCCGATGGGTCTACGAGAAAGGTCAGGGCATATTCAATTCCACCGGAGAGCTTCTGTGTCTAAACGGGGCAATCTTTGATATTAGCGATCGCAAGCAAACAGAAGAGGCATTACACTCATCAAACCGGCGAGTCTTCAAGGTTCTTGAAAGCATCACGGATGCCTTTTATGCCCTCAACCATCAGTGGCAGTTCACCTATATCAACAAGCAAGCGGAGCTACTTTTACAGAGAACCCGGTCCGAACTTCTGGGCACGAATATTTGGGATCGGTTTCCCGCTGCAATTGGGTCAAATTTTTACAATCAATATCACCAGAGTGCTGCTGAACAAGTCTCTATCACGTTTGAAGAATTTTACCCAGCTCTCGATATCTGGGTTGAAGTCCGTGCCTACCCCAGTGAAGAGGGGCTTTCTGTCTACTTCCACGACATCACTGAGCGGAAAGCTGCTGAGAAAGCCCTAGCAGAGCGAGCTAGACTAGCCGCATTTCGTGCTGATATTGGATCTGCTCTCACTCAAAGCGACACTTTACAAGGTATCCTGCAACGCTGCGTCTTGGCTGTGGTTAAACACCTAGATGCAGCATTCGCCCGCATTTGGATGCTCAATGTTGAGGAAAACGTACTAGAGCTGCAAGCTAGTGCAGGGATATATACTCACCTAAACGGCAATCATCGCCGCGTTAAAGTCGGACAATTCAAAATCGGTCTGATTGCTCAAGAGCGAAAACCACACTTAACGAATTGTGTCCTCGACGATCCTCGTGTTAGCGATAAAGATTGGGCGAAGCGAGAGGAAATGGTTGCTTTTGCTGGCTATCCCTTAATGCTCCAAGGTCAGATGGTAGGGGTGATTGCAATGTTTACCCGCCATACCTTGAGCGAATCTATTTTCAAGGCGCTAGAATTTGCCGCCGATGAAATTGCCATAGGGATTAAACGCAAGCAGGCAGAGGAAGCACTCCAAAGATCGCTCAAAGATTTGTCAGACGTCAAATTTGCCTTAGATCAGGCGGCGATTGTTGCTATTACCGATCGAAGAGGAATGATTAACTATGTCAACGATAAATTTTGTGAAATATCCAAATATTCCCCAAAAGAACTGATAGGGCAAGACCATCGAATTCTTTATTCTGGTTATCATCCACAAGAATTTTTTAGCAAGCTTTGGTCAACAATTTCTAGCGGCAAGGTTTGGAGAGGTCAAATTAAGAACAGAGCTAAAGATGAAACTTATTACTGGGTTGATACTGCCATCGTTCCTGTTCTGGACGAGCGAGGAAATCCTTTCCAGTATTTAGCAATCTGCTCCGACATCACCGATCGCAAAGCCGCTGAGGAAGCGTTGCGGCTATCGGAAGCCCGGTTCCGAGAACTGGCGGCTCAAGAAGAACTTTTCAATCATTTAGCTAGCCAGATCCGTAACTCTTTAGAACTGGATACCATTCTAGAGACGGCTGTTCATGAAATCTATCATCGGTTGCACCTAGATACGTGCATCTTTTCCTGGTACCGTCCTGACATGGAGCCTGTTAGTTGGGAAGCGGTGAAGGAAGCCAAAAAGACCGATCTTCGTAGTTGGGTGGGTTTTTTCCCGGATGAAGCCTTTGGTGCATTTACTGAGAAAATCCTGCGCCAAGAAATTGTTCGCGTCGATGATGTCAAGACTCTAAACAACGATCTGCCGTTACAGCAGCTGTTATTGACAACGGGTGCGGCTTCTGTGTTGGGGCTACCACTTCAAACACAATTCGGTAGGATTGGCTTGATAATTTGTAATCGCATCCAAGAAGCAAAACCTTGGACGGATGCTGATGTGGCACTGCTTTGCGCGATCGCTAATCAGATGGCGATCGCAATTAACCAAGCTGAACTCTACGCCGACGCTAGTAATTCCGCCCATCTTGCCCAAGATAAAGCCTTGCAACTGGAACAAACATTGCAAGAACTCAAAGAAACTCAAACTCAGCTGATTCAAGCCGAAAAAATGTCCAGCCTCGGTCAGATGGTTGCTGGCATTGCCCACGAATTTAATAACCCGGTTAACTTTATCCACGGCAATCTGCAACACACGAACGACTACGTTCAAGACTTACTTAACTTAGTGAAACTTTATCAGCAACAATATTCTAATCCCGCGCCTAAAATTCAGAGTTTTGTAGAGAAAATTGACCTAGAATTTATCGCTCAAGACCTACCCAAAATGCTGTTTTCTATGAAGATAGGGACGCAGCGAATTCGCGAGCTAGTCTTATCCTTACGGAACTTCTCGCGTCTTGATGAAGCGGAGATGAAAGCCGTTGATCTCCACGAAGGCATGGACAATACGCTGTTAATTTTAAATAACCGTCTCAAAAAAGAGATTAATGTGATTAAACACTATGGCAAGTTACCTCTTGTTGAGTGTTATCCTGCACAGCTCAATCAAGTATTTATGAATATCCTGAGTAATGCGATTGATGCACTGCTGGCTCAGAAAGAGCGGGAAGATAAACAAATTGTTATTTCTAGCCAAGTATTAGGAAAAAATCAGATAATCGTGAGAATTCGGGATAATGGTTCTGGAATCCCACAACCAATTCTAGAGAAAATATTTGACCCGTTTTTCACAACTAAAGATGTCGGGAAGGGAACTGGCTTAGGACTTTCGATTTCCTATCAAATTATGGAAAAGCATCATGGAAAAATTATGGTGAGTTCCCAGATGGATGAAGGAACAGAATTTGCAATTTATCTTCCGATTAAGCAGTCAGGTTTGTCTGTAAAATCGGTTTTAGCCAAGTCAAATTAAGATTCGCCTGCTGTAATTTGCTTCCCGCTAACACAAGTCTTGGTTAAACAGTTTTAATCCAAATTTTTGTAGCTGAAGAATCTGAACCAATAGCACCATCATGTAGAATCAACAAATTCTGAATAAGCATCTCAAAAAATATGTCAGAAAGTCGTGTAACCTTCAACGCCGAGGAAGTGTTGCCGGACGAGCGCAACTTCGTCGCCGCTGTTCTAGATACAGCAGCAACTTTAGTAGTGGTTCTCGATACCCAGGGGCGAATTGTCGTTTTTAATCAAGCTTGCCAGCAAACCACTGCTTACTCGGCGGAGGAAGTCAAAGGCAGACCATTCTGGGATTTATTTCTGCTGCCAGAAGAAGTGGAATCTGTCAAAACGGTCTTCAAAAATCTTCAAGCGGGTCAGTTTCCAAACCAGTATGACAACTATTGGTTAACACGCGATCGCGATCGCCGTTTGATTGCTTGGTCGAATACGGCGCTGCTCGACTCCGCTGGTGGGGTCAAGTACATCATCGGTACGGGGATTGACATTACCGAGCGTCACCAGGCAGAGCAAGCCCTAAAAAAGGCAAAGGCTGAGCTAGAAATCAGGGTCGAAGAGCGGACGGCTGAACTTAGGAAAGCCAACGAGCAATTGCAGGAAGAGATGCTAGAGCGCCAGCGTACCGAGGTGGCGCTCGAACAGAGCTATAGCCTCTTGCAGGCAGTTATTGAAGGAACACCCGATGCCATCTTTGTCAAGGATCTACAATACCGGGTGGTGATGGCGAATTCAGGTTTTGGCACTATTCTGAATCGGCAGGTGGAGGAAATTATTGGCAAGGATAATACCGAGTTGTTGCCGCCTGAGATTGCCCGTCAGATAAACGAAACTGACCGCCGCGTTATGACATCGGGTGAACCGGAAATGGTTGAGGAAGTTGTCACCATCATGGGAATCACCAAGATTTATCTCTCTACAAAAAGCGTTTTGCGCGATCCTTCTGGAAATGTCATAGGTCTAGTCGGCGTCTCGCGGGATATCACCGAGCGTAAAGCTGCTGAGGAGGCGCTACGAGAATCCGAAGAGCGTTATCGTCACTTTATTGAGACTGCCTTAGAAGGAATTTGGGTGATCGACGCTGAAAGCAAGACGATTTTTGTCAATCGCACACTGGCAGAAATGCTTGGCTACAGCATTGAGGAGATGCAGGGTAGGTCGCTATTTGATTTCATGGATGATGAAGGGAAAGCGATCGCTGCTCGCCAAGTCGAGCTTCGCCGTCAAGGTATCGAGGACAAGATTGATTTTAAATTATGTCGCAAAGATGGCTTGTTTCGATGGGCAATTGTTTCGACCTCTCCCATCTTCGATTCAGCGGGGAAGTATGCTGGAGCCTTTGCGATGATTACGGATATCACCGATCGCCGACAGGCGGAAGAAGCACTGCGCGAAAGTGAGGCGCGACTAAGAGAACAGGCAAGGCGGGAAAACTTGCTCAACCGTCTCGCTAGCCAAATCCGTAACAGTCTTAACTTAGACAAAGTTTTGGAAACAACGGTTCAAGAGATCCGCAATTTGTTGCAGATTGAGCGGTGTCATTTTGCCTGGTATTACCCTGACAGAGAGGAACCCGGTTGGGCAATTGTCAAGGAAGCTCGCAATTCGGAGCTTTCCGATCTCAGAGGTTATTACCCGATTGCTGCTGTCGGATCGATGGGGCAAAAACTTTTGAACCTGGAAATGCTGCGGATAGATGATATCGAGAAACTGAGCCAGAAGCCGCGAGGCGCAGCTCAGCCAAGCGAGGAGCCGCGAAGCGTGGCATACGCTAGCGATCGCCTGTGGCGTAGATTTCTGCGTTCGATGGGCTTCGCCTCTATCTTGGTGCTGCCCATTCAAACTCGATCGGGTACCATTGGTATCCTGAGCTGTTGCCAGAGTTCTGCACCCAGACCTTGGAGAGATTGGGAAGTCGAACTGCTGCACGCTGTAACCGACCAACTTGCGATCGCAATTAACCAAGCCGAACTCTACGCCGCCACCCGCACCACTGCCAAACAATTCCAAGAACAAGCCGCCAAACTCGAACAAACCCTCTCCGAACTCCAACAAACCCAAGCTCAACTGGTACAGACAGAAAAAATGTCGAGTTTAGGGCAGTTGGTTGCCGGTATTGCCCATGAAATTAATAATCCCGTTAACTTTATCTATGGCAACTTAGCTCACACAGACGAATACACCAAAGACCTCCTGAATCTACTACAGCTCTACCAACAGCACTATTTCCATCCAGTCCCTGAGATTCAAGATGAAATGGCGGCTATCGATCTAGATTTTCTGATCGAAGACCTTCCTAAGATGCTAACTTCCATGAAAGTAGGTGCTGAGCGTATTCGTCAGATTGTCTTATCGCTGCGGAACTTCTCCCGCCTGGATGAAGCAGAAATGAAGGCGGTTGATGTTCATGAAGGGATTGAGAGCAGTCTCCTGATTCTACAAAATCGCCTGAAGACAAAACCTGACCATCCTGGCATTCAACTAATAAAGAAATACGGCGACTTGCCGCAGGTAGAATGCTATGCCGGACAATTGAATCAAGTCTTTATGAATCTACTGACGAATGCAATCGATGCCTTAGAAGAGAGAATAGAGCGTGGGGAAGAAAATACTAAGTCCTACATCCCTAAAATTTGCATTCGCACCTCTGTTGTCAACTCCGATCGGGTATTAATTAGCATTGCCGATAACGGTCTAGGGATGACGGAAGCCATGCAAAAACAGCTATTCAATCCCTTTTTTACAACCAAACCCGTAGGCAAAGGTACGGGGTTAGGTTTATCGATCAGCTATCAAATTGTGGTAGAAAAACACGGAGGTCAATTGCACTGCCTTTCCGAACCGGGGCAAGGTACAGAGTTTGCGATCGCAATTCCCATTCAGCAGCACAGTTAGGTTCCATTGGAGAAGATTTTTACTTAAATTCACTATACCTAACTACCCGCTTCTATTTTTCGTCTTTACTGAGAATTAACCTTCGCTTAGTGGCTGATTAATTCTACGAGTGTTAGTCTGTTAATGCTGAAGTGCGATCGCAAAGATAAGCTGTGTCAAAAAGGACTTTCAGTAGAAGGAATAAAGCGATAAAATTTTAACGAGTAACAGCAATGGGTATCCATCGCGGCATCGTTTCAGCCACATTTTTAATTTTTACAGGATTGAGCGCGATCGCTCCCCCTGTTTTCTCTCAAATTCAGGAGTTTACAACTCAACAACCGGAACGCCAACAAATCGATCTAATTTTTAGCCCGAACACCAATCAAAGTTTTGAAGACGTGCTTGAGCAAGCAGAATCGATTGCTAGCAATTCTGTTGAGCAGGGATTCGCACAAAATCCAGAGGTTACACAAATTTATATCAGAATTTTCGGTGATGTCAAAGGACAAGTAGCCCCGCTTCTATTTTCAAAAGTGTATCGTTCTGATTGGCAGACAGAACCTAAAATTGATCGTTGGATTCGATATTTTGATAATTCTGGATTGCTACTAGGCTTTTATAATAGTTCATCTAATTCCTCGTCACCTCCGATTCCACCGACATCCACCTTCAGCCGCGAAGACGATCCGGGTTTTCGGGATGATTAATCTACAGGTAAATATACACGGCGCAATTATTCGCGCATCTAGTACATTTCAGTTAAAGTTTAAAGACAAAACTTCAGCATCTCTCAATCTTGCTCTTCCCAAAGTGCAAGAAAACGTAAGAAGTTGCTTCGATCCCCTTAGCCTCCCTTTTTAAGCGGGAGAATTTTTTCAAAGTCCCCCTTTTGAAGGGGGATTTAGGGGGATCTCTACTGTTTCAGCGTCTCGATTATGACTTTTCAGACATCCTCTAAGCTGCTTTTTTGCTCCCACTTAATGAGCATTGGAGGGAATCTAAGAATTACAGCAGTAACCGAAAATCATTCATTGCGCCTCTAGGTAGAAAAAACGCTAAAATAAGCTTTTTAAGACAACCAACCTGTATTTTTCTTTCTACCCTTTAACCTGGTTACTGCTGCTAAAGTTCCAAAAAGAAGTATACCCAATGTAGGAGTATTTTCAGGAACAACTGCTGCCTCTGCCTCATCAACCACTAAGGCAGAAATCCGTGTTCCATCCCCAACATCCACAACCCCAATCCCTAAAGTATATTCCCCTGAGGCTGGAAGAATATAAGAAAAAGTTTGCCATCCAGTTTCTTTATTAAAGACACTTGAAGAGTTACTGAATTTTGAAATCGTATCCGCTAAATTAAAAAATTGAGTACCAGAATCTGACTGAAGACTTACAAAAGCAAAGTCATTAAAATCAGGATAGGTAAAGTCATCAACCCCAGGTTGCTCAACAGCCTCATTCGTGAGGAAGTTCCAAGAAAAAGATAACTTTTGCCCAGCACTGCCTTTAAAAGTTTGCTTAATGGCAGATCCCTCAATCGGCTCTGCGGTCGCTAGAGCGTATAAAGATTGATCGCCCAAGAAAGTTGAGAAACCCAAGAATCCTTCTAAAGTTTCTTCTTCAGCAAAGCCAGAAATGAAAGTGACGGGAGCAGCATTACCGCCAATAATCGGATTAGAATTATTGTCGAGACTAAAAGTTTCTTGGTATGCAGTTGAGAGAAAAGCCTGGTTTTTTTCTTGGAATGGCTTAATTCCAAAATCTGAAGTTTCTATTCGATAATCGCCTAGGGCTTTCCAACTCTGAAACCCTTGTTCAAATCCTCTATTTAGAACAGCAGCCTTTACTGTAGATGGAAGAACTACACTTACACTGATAGCCAGTGCTGCAAGACTAATTGTTTTTATCATTAAGTTAACTCCTAATTTTTTCTGACAAAAAGGTCATTTTTAAAGTCCTGCTAATTTTTAAAAGCAGGCTTAGTTTAGCTTTTTAAGTATTTTCACTTATATCTCTATTAAAAGCATTTTTGGTTAAGCGAACATTAATAGAGGAATAAGACCTGCTAAAATTTGGCTTAACAATCTTATTGACAACTTCTTGATAAATTTATATTTTATTAATCTTTTATTAACCCAGAGATTAAAGAAGCTTAATTCTACGTCAGTAGTATTCCAGAGGGTGCGTAGAAACACTCAGATTTGGCGGTGGAAGTCGAGTATGAGGGAGCCGCCCATTCGACTAAAGAGAACAAAAAGCAGGCAGGATGCTACAGGTATAGATACTTATGCCGATGGCTTGAGGTAATGCTGCGTTGACTAGCCGTTGACATGAATGCTGTGGCTTAGCTGTCGCAGCATTTTTGGTTGACTGTTTAAGCTTTATAGAGGTTAGCTCGGCTAAATTCCTGTCAAATAATGACTCAAAATTTTTGATTATTGCGATCGCAAAAAGAGAGGAATTTAATGTCTAAGTTCAGTCGGAGGCAGCTACTAATTTTTTTTGGGGCGAGTGCGGGTACTGCTGTACTAGCTCCTACTTTGGGGAGACAGCATTTTGGCAGCAATCCTAACGTTGCCCAAGCGGTTCTACCACTGAAATTTACCCCAGTGCGATTGCCGCATCCTTTACCGATTTATCAAGAGCAAAAAAGCTTCTACGCCACAGCCATTAATTATCAAGGAAGCGTAATTAATGCTTCTACCGATACTCGGTTAAGCACCTACAACATCGTTGATGATGTAGTGGTGCCCCCAGAGTACGAACGTTATGTGATTGTACGTTGGGGCGATCGCGTTTATCCCAACCCAGAAGAATACTTTGGCTACAACAACGACTACACTGGCTTTGTTCCCCTGGATGGCAGAAATCCCAACGACGGCTACCTTTGGGTAAATCACGAGTATGTCTCCTACCCGTTTACTTTTACACTCCCTGAAGTCCCAGAGGATTTAGCAGGATTACCTGAGTCTTATCCCTTAGTCGTTGGGCAGAGTTTACCGGCTGACAAAACCGATCTTCTCCTGTTGGGCGAAATCATGTACAACATGGGCGGTTCGGTTCTGCGAATGGCACGCCAAAATCGCGCCGGACGCTATTCGATTGTTAAAGACCCCAACAATCGACGCATTCATGGTCTTTCCGGTTTAGGGATTAACAGCCAGCGTTCCGATCAGTATAAAACTATTACTTCTTGGGGTTCCAAGAGCTACCAGAAAGGCGATCAAAACTACCTGTTGAGTACGGGACCCGCTGCCACCCAAGTATTTCCTCTCAGCGTAGATGGGCTGGGTAACAAAATCATTGGCACTGCCTACAACTGCTCTGGCGGCACTACTCCCTGGGGAACCATCCTCTCAGCGGAAGAAAACTTTCAGGCAAGCACAGCCTTTTTTGTAGGAGTCACAGAATCTGTAAAATCTGATGGTACTCAGACTAGCTACACCGCCGGTACCAGTGGGGAAAAATTTGGCTTGGTTGGCGAGAAATACGGCTGGATGGTGGAAATCGATCCCAGTAACCCAAATTTCCGCCCGCGCAAGCACACTGCATTAGGTCGTTATCGCCATGAAAACATCGCCATGCGGGCGGAAGCTGGGAAAAAATTAGTTGCCTACATGGGTGATGACCGGCGCGGCGGACACACCTGGAAATTTGTTAGCAAAGGCACTGTTTCTGCCCCGAATAGCAAGAACAACAGCGCTTTATTTGAGGAGGGGACGCTGTACGTCGCCCGTTACAATCCTGACGGGACAGGAACGTGGATTCCCCTGGATTTGAATGCTACTACCAATCCGATTCCGCCCTCCGTTCTTGGCTTAAAAGAAATTGCCGCTTTGGGCAAAGCGAGCCGGAATGGTTTGATTAAACTACCCAGACGGAACGGTGTTGCGGGTCAAACTACAGATGGCGGTGCATTCAACCTAGATACCACCAATGAAGCCACAGCTCTGCCAGGTTATCAAGGTAAGAAGCTGTCCAACTTCTATACCAGCCAAGGGGCTGTCCTCGTGGATGCCTTCTTAGCTGCCAACCTCCTTGGCGGAACTCCTACCGCACGTCCCGAAGATATCGAAGTTCATCCCCGCACCAAGGATGTATTTATTGCTTACACGGATGGTGCGGCGGGAAGCGATGGCTACCCCGATTCTCGAATCTTTGTGGTTTCTAAGTACAGCCCTGCCGTCAACGCCGGACAGCCTTCGGGTGAGCTGTTCAAGATTATGGAAAACAGCTCAGATGCTACGGGTACAACTTTCCGCTGGCAGCGATTTGCTAAAGGTGGGGAAGCGGGAGCAGAACCGGGTTCGGGTTTTGCCAATGTAGATAACTTGGCATTTGACCCCCAAGGAAATATTTGGGGCGTCACGGATATGTCTACTAGCGCTCACAATGGTTTCGATGTTGGTGCTGCCGCAACGCCATTAGCGATAGACCACAGGGTAGTGGGTTCTAACTCTCCTAGTGTGGATGATTCTAATCTCAATGTTCAAACTTCTAACCTGATTGGGGTTTTTGGCAATAACTGGCTCTTTTTCATTCCCACCACTGGCCCGGATGCCGGAGAAATCGTCCCCTTTGCCTACGGTCCTCCACGTTGCGAGTTGACGGGGCCGACTTTTATCGGCGATACGTTGATTCTTTCGGTGCAGCACCCCGGTGAAGATTGTCCATTTACCCCTCAGCAAACACTGAGCCGAACGATTGAGATGCTGGACTTGAATGGCACTCTATTCAACCAACAGCGCACGGTTCCTCGGGGCAGTAATTGGCCTAGCAATATTGAGGGAAATCCTCAAGGACCACCACGTCCTTCAGTGATTGGCATTCGCCGCAAGCAGTCAAATGGCACATTTGTTTAATTAAGTAAAAGGCAAAAGAAAGAGACAAGAATCTTTCTTTTGCCTTTTTACTTTTGTCTGCTTAAGTGCCTAACATTTGCAACTGATACAAACTGGCGTAGAGTCCGCCTTGGCGCAACAATTGATCGTGGCTGCCCGACTCTACCAGTTGCCCTCGTTTCAGCACCAAAATCCGGTCTACATTGCGGATGGTTGAGAGACGGTGCGCGATAATAATAGCGGTGCGTCCCTCCAGCAATTTGTCGAGGGCATCTTGAATTAAGGCTTCTGTACCTACGTCTAGACTGGCTGTTGCTTCATCTAGCACTAAAATACGGGGATTGCGGATAGCGGCACGGGCAAATGCTAAGAGTTGCTTTTGTCCGCTGGAGATATTAGTGCCTCGTTCTCTAAGTTGGGTATCGTAGCCTTGAGGCAGTTGTTCGATAAAACTGGCAACATTGGTTTTTTCGGCGGCTTGTCGAATTTCTTCAAAGGAGTAAGTATCTCCTAGAGTAATGTTGCTCTTCACGTCACCGGCAAACAGAAAGCCATCTTGAAGGATGACGCCTAGGTGTTCCCGCAGTTCTCTTTGGGGTAAGTCCCGGACATTGACACCATCGAGGAAAATGCGACCTTCGGTGGTTTCGTAAAGGCGACACAGCAGACGAATAATCGAACTTTTACCGGCACCTGTGGGGCCAACGAGAGCGACTTTTTCGCCGGGATGGATGGTGAAGTTTAGGTCTTTGAGGACGTATTCATCATTTTTATAGGCAAAGGAGACATTTTCAAAGCGAATTTCACCTTTGGCGGTTGGGGATGGGGAATGGGAAATTCTCCTGGGTTCCTCTGCTACAGACGGGATAATTCCCCTGTCTATAAGCTGTTTTTGTGTCCCTTCAGGATCGCGGATTTCAATTGGTTCGTTGAGAATATCGGTGATGCGTTCGACGGCGGTGAAACCAGATTGCAGGGAGGTGAATTTTTCAGCAAATTGTCGCAAGGGATCGAAGAGACGCTGGGCATACAGGATAAAGGCAGAGAGGGTGCCAAAACTGAGGGCTTTGCCCATAATCATTTGTCCACCTAACCAGAGTACGCCCGCGATCGCTACCAGTGCAATCCACTCCAAGGTGGCTGATACGGCTGAGTCGTGAAAAATGGTTTTATCCACTTCCTCGATGTACCGCTGATTCGTCACCCGAAACAGTTCTGAGTTGAATTTCTCTCGCCGGAATAGCTGCACGACGTTCACCCCAACGATGTTTTCTTGCAGCGTTGAGTTGAGTGCAGACAGTTCTTCTCTGGCTTTGTAATTGGCTTTGCGATACTGCTGTTGGAAGTAAATAATCAAAGCCGTGACTGGTACCAACATCAGTGTCAGCATCAATGCCAACTGCCATTGCAGCAAAAACATGGTGACAGCGATCGCTAAAATCGATACCAGATCGCTGACAATGCCAATGGCACCTGTGGAAAAGACATCCCCTAGTGCTTCGACATCGCTGGTGAGGCGGGTAATCAATCGTCCTACAGGGGTGCGGTCAAAAAATCGCACCGCTAAGGACGTGACGTGATGAAATAAGTCAGTGCGAATCTCGGCGGTAATTTGCTGCCCCACCTTCTGCACGGTGTAACCTTGGGCAGCGGTGAACACCATGCGAACGATCATCGTTAGCAGCAGTAAAACGGCGAGAAGATTGATTCCTTCCAACAAGCCTTTACCTTGAAGAAAAGACCAGACTTCTTCCCCGCGAATCAGCGAAATTGCTTGCCCCACGATGATCGGTTGAATTGCCCCGGCGACTGACAGCGGCACCAACAACAGGATGGAAATTATCAGCAGACGACTGCTTTTCCGCGCGTAGGGGACTAAGCGCAGGAAGAGTCGCCAGTCGCTTTCACGAACGCGCGATCGCTCTCTAGTTTCCGTCAGAGGCGGGGATTGAGTCATGCTGCCACTATCTTCTTTCTACTTATTTCATTGTTCCCCTTTCACCAGTGCTGTAGCAGCTGCCTGTAGAGATAGGTAAGCTGTTTCAGGTTGCCCATTGATGTAGGATTTGCCATCTACCGATTCGCACAGAGTTCCGACTTTCTCGCCATCAGCGCCATATACTTCTAGCACATCTTGGAGAATATTCGGGTCAAAACCTTGCACAATTGAACTCCAAGCATTTTTATCAACCGAGCAAATCCTAATTGTTTCGTCCATTTGATCGCCTTGCGCTAGCAATTAATTAGAACAGCGCTTCTGATATCTTCGACCCATTGATGGATATCGCCCGTATTCAGGCGATAACTCCGAGGGTGGGCAATTAACCGCGCTGTACTTTCAAATAGTGTATCAATCTCGATCAAGCCATTTTCGCTCAGGGTGCGACCTGTGGAAACTAAATCCACAATCGCCTCGGACATCCCGGTAATCGGCCCTAGTTCTACGGAACCAGACAAAGGCACAATTTCTACGGGTAAATCTAAGCTTTCAAAGTATTCGTAGGCACAGTGAACAAACTTAGACGCGACTCGACCGTGGGGCGGCAGTTGTAAGACTGACCGATAAAGGCTAGAAGACTTTACCGCCACTGACAGCCGACAAGAACCAAATCGGAGGTCAGCTAGATGAGCAACCTGGGGGTTTTTCTCCCGCAGAACATCGTAACCGACTATTCCTAAATGTGCTTGCCCATATTCCACATAAACTGGGACATCTTGCGCCCTTACCAGTAGGGCTTGGGCGGTGCCGGTGGGGTCTTGTATTTGCAGTTGGCGGTTGCCAGAATCTTTAAAGGCGCTAAAGTCGAGTCCGACACTTTGCAGTAGACGAATGCTATCAGATAAGAGTGCGCCTTTGGGCAATGCAACGGTAAGCATAGAATAGAGTTCTGAGTGTTAAGTATTGAGTTCTGGATGTCACAAGGTAACTCATAACTCATACCTCATAATTCATAACTTTTGTGATGCGAATTCTCTTGGTGGATGATGAAGTTGAGCTGACTGAACCGCTGAGTCGCGTGCTAAGTCGTGAAGGCTACAGCGTTGAGTTGGCTTATGATGGGGCGTCTGGCAACCAGATGGCGCTGCAAGGAGGCTATGACTTGCTGATTTTGGATTGGATGCTGCCGCAGATCAGCGGGTTGGAAATTTGTCAGCAGATGCGATCGCGCAAAGATGCTACACCCGTCCTCTTTCTCACTGCCAAAGATACCCTAGACGACCGCGTGCTGGGTTTGGACGCCGGTGCGGATGACTACCTAGTGAAGCCGTTTGAATTGCGAGAGTTACTCGCACGAGTCCGCGCCTTGCTGCGTCGTTCCGCGACTGATGCGCCTGCTAGCGCGACGATAGAAGCGCACTACCATCCTCACTTACTTCAGATTGGAGATTTAGAACTAGATTGTGAAAACCAGCTAGCTTATCGTCACGGACGCACCATTGAGTTATCGGAGAAAGAAACTCAGCTGCTGGAATATTTTATGCGTCACGCGGGGCAGTTGCTCACTCACACCCAAATTCATCAACATTTGTGGAACCCAGACGAACAACCCAGCAGTAACGTTTTAGCCGCTTTGATTCGCCTTTTGCGCCGCAAAATTGAGGCATCTGGAGAGACAACTTTGATTCATACTGTCTATGGCAAAGGCTATCGCTTTGGAGATGGCGGCTAAGGCGGCTTTCTGACTTGCTTTCTAACTTTCAGTGGCGATATTCAAAAGGCAAACCGCTGATGTCTCTCAACTATCATCCGCAGCATTCCACCAGGATTCTCTACGTCCGCTTCCCTAACAGTAGCGATCGCTTGGTATCGTCTACACAAAACTATGTGTTTAGCTGTTGAGCTGTCTATTGATATTGCTTAGAATAAGCCTAAATTACAAGGAGCTATTTTATTATGATGCTTGGAGATTTGGAAGACCCCTTGATAGCTTGGGATTTAAGAAACTTACAAAGAATTGCTACTACTATTCTTTTTCTCCTTTTAGTATTCTTCTTTAGTTGGTTGAATCGAAAAAATCGATATGTTTTATGGGCTATTTTTTCTGGTGCTATCTTGACATTTATCTTCTTATTAGTTACGCGCAATAATCACGGATTAGCTTTTTTTACTTTTAAATTTTAATGATCAGCATATCGCCTGTGCTTGGGAAGAGATTGTCAGGCAATATTTGCTGGCTATTCTTTTCTGGAAGAGAAACCACTTTAAACAGAGAATTGCAACTCTAACGGCTGGGATGGAATGATGTACATTAATTCTGCACCGTCGGGTTTAGAGTCTATGGAGGGAGTTAATTTCAGCCAGTCATGGAAGGTAATTCCCAATTGTGCGATCGCTTGTATTTCTGCCTGATACGCTTCAAAACGGCGATTGGTTTCCACCATAGATTCTATGACTTCTAGCACTTCGGGAAGACGTTTATCAGCCTCCCGTTTCAAATCTCCTGCATTTGGTCCAAACCAACCTCCTGCAACCTCAACGCGACTTAGAATTGCTGCTGGTAACGATTCAGCCCATTTATCAGGATCTTGTGCCATCTTGAGTAAATTCTCACGTTGAAGCTCAAACACAGCATTTTCATCCAAAGCTGGGTCAATCCATTGGTAAATCCGGGTTAGCCGCCGCAAATCTATCTGACCTTTAAACTGAGGCTGTAAATAGGCGGCTGGGTTAGAAGTAAGTAGAAGCTCAACATATTTATGAATACGAGAACGAACAACCTTCGCGCCTTCTTGGAAGCGATTAAGGGCTATATCGGGTTCTCCTAACTCTAGATGGCAACGTGCTTCAGCAATATAAGCTAAAGATAACGTCAAAAGATATTCATCAGCGATCTGGCTACCTTGTTCTAGTTCGCTGTCAGTATAAGCTGTGTAATGATGTTGAGCTGCTAAAAGGCGATCGATAGCAGCAAAGGCAGCACGTTCACGGTTTTCAACTTTGGACATTGTAAAAGCACTAACTGCCAAATCCAGTGCGGCACGAAAGTTAGCGTAGTATCCAAGATCAATTTTGCGGTCAATCTTCTTCAATAGTTCTTCTGCATTTTTTAGGCGTTTTTCTAATTCGTTGAGGCGCTGGTTTATTACAGCAAATCCGATCACTGATACACCCAGGTTAAGCAGACTAGCAGCAGAACCTATCATCAAAACTCCTTTAGCCATTTGCAATTGCTGCGGCAATTGAGCAGCGGTTGAGCCAAACTCCCGTAAAAAAGTAACGATTCGCCCTGTTCCTACTTCTCTAACCACACCCCCAGCCCGTTCAAAGGTTCCATCTGCAAGTCCCTTAGCGATCCAATCAGCAAGCATAAATGTTGCTGTAACTGTTAAACTCATGATTTTCTCCTGGTTGCTAAAACTTAAGCAGCGCGATCGCATTCTTTCTCAGTATTCCCACGACACAGCTAGCGCTAACAATTTAGCTGCATCACAGAAAACGAGCGATCGCATTCTTTCTCAGTATTCCCACGACACAGCTAGCGCTAACAATTTAGCTGCATCACAGAAAACGAGCGATCGCATTCTTTCTCAGTATTCCCACGACACAGCCAGCGCTAACAATTTCCCTGCATCACAGAAAACGAGCGATCGCATCCTTTCTCAGTATTCCCACGACACAGCCAGCGCTAACAATTTCCCTGCATCACAGAAAACGAGCGATCGCATCCTTTCTCAGTATTCCCACGACACAGCCAGTAAAAAGGGCGAATAGAATTCGCATCTACACAGACTAAACCCGCCTATGCGGGTTTCAATAGTCCGCGAAGGCGGACTTTGTTTGTGTAGCCGCGATTTTCAATCGCCAGGTATATTTGCTAAAAGGTTGAGCAATTCATGGACAGTAATGCTTTCAGGCGTTCAGCATCGTGGATAGCATGACCATCTGGGTCGTTGTTGAAATACACGTACACGTCAATCTTTTGTTGAAGAAATGAGCGGATATGGGAAGCCCAGGTAGACAATTCTTCATCGCTGTAGCCAACGCCCCATTGCCCGCTGTGCATCCGGATATAAGTACAGGGCGCAGTCAAACGAATATCTAGCGGAACCGTGGGACTGACTGGCAAACAAAGGGCTGCACCCGCACGCTCTAATAGTTCGTACACCTGTGGAATTAGCCAACTTTGGTGTCGAAATTCAAATGTATAACGTTGTTCTGGATAAGAAGAAAGCAATTCTAAAAATGGCTGAAGTCGCTCGATATTCAGGGGCCAGGTATGAGGAAATTGGAACAGAATTGGGCCTAATTTTTCTTGCAAACCCCCCGCTCGTTCCATCAAGCGAGATAGCGGCTCAGCCGGATCTTTTAACTTTTTCATGTGGGTAAGGTAGCGGCTACCTTTCACAGCAAAAATAAACCCTTCAGGTGTTTGCTCTCGCCACGTTTCAAATACAGACCGCTCTGGCAGACGATAAAAAGAAAAGTTAACTTCTACAGTCGGAAAGTGCTGTGCATAAAATGGGAGTTGTTGGTTTCCAGGCATCTGCGCTGGATAGAAAATGTTCATCCAGTGCTTATAAACCCAACCGCTAGTACCAATTTGCAGCAGCGGAGCTGCCGTAAAAGGTTGAGATTCCTGCTCTTGTTCTTCACTCATTCAGTTGTTCCATTTGAACTAAATCATTATCTCTTGCAAATCACCAAGCCCGAGTGACTAAAAGTGCTTGAAAAGGAAGTCGCAACCAAAGTCATAGCCACTATTGCGAGTCACATTTGCCAGCCACATTTGCCATTAGCTTAGTTTGAGTGCGTCCCAACCGTGAGACTTATTCATAAGTTCCAAAGTTTGTGGTGATATGTTTAGCCAGTGTCAGCGCGATCGCCTATTATTCGCCAAGTACCTTATTCGCTTTCAGAATCAGCACACAGCTTGGCGCGTGTGTGATTACGCTATCCATCACCATTTGCACCGCTTCATTTAAGGGAATCCGAACTGTTTCTATCGTTTCCGTTCCTTCTTGATGGGATTGGGTGAATGTTAATTGCTTTGCTAGAAATAGACGTACCGGACAGTAGACAATTGATGTATCTAAGTCAAAAACTCCGAGATCGAGCCATTCCGAAGCTTTAACTCCCAATTCCTCTTCAATTTCTCGTTGTGCAGATTCCAGGTGCGGTTCATCCTCCTCAACACCACCAGCGACAACTTCAATGCTTTCTTTGCCAAGCGCATAACGAAATTGCCGGGTAAGATAGACTACGCGATCGCTATCGATTGGCAAAATAGCAACGCCAGATTTCATCGTGACGGTAGCATACGTACCCGGTTGTCCATCAGGTTGGAGAACTTGGTCTTCACGAACATTGATAAATGAATTTTGGTACTTTCGATTCGTTTCTTGGATTGTCCAAGGGCCATGTTTTTGGGTCATGTTGCGTTCTCTCCTATTTGAGTTGTCAGATGTGAGATTCAGATACCCGACTTCTTGGAGAAGTCGGGTATCTTGCGTTCAGGAATTATTTATGACTGCTATAATTTCCCGTTGACATAGGAAGGTAAGATTTCTCCTTCCCCGTGAACGGGTAGGGGTGGGGTTCTAAGTTACATATACTCGACTCTAATTACTCTAAAGCTGGTTTAATCCGCTCATAAGAGGAGAGAAATAAACTAAAGAGAATCGCAAAGGTAAGGTCAATGACACCCGGAACTAAATAAAATGGGTGAAGACCACCGATTAAGGTGTGATAAGCCAAAACGATAAAGACAGAAACTTGGGCGCAAATTCCAAATCTTATAAGGTCGTGATTGCGAGAGATATCCTTACCAACCCACCAATAACCAATCCCGATTGTAAATACCAATGCGCCAAACAGATGTAAATATTCAGGATTGGTGAGCGGTTCTTGACCTAGCATTTGGCGAATCCATTGGTCAGATAACAACAAAGCTACAGATTCGACCCAGTTAATGATAGCTTTGGTTGGAAATACGTACTTCCACGTTATTGGATTGTTCATCATTGCAAATAGTGTGTGAATTCTTGTTTGCTTAGCTTGCTGGTTCTTGACTTAACTGGGTATCCTATACACTCGATCCCCCTCTCCCCAGAGGGAACCCCGAATCCCCCTTAAAAAGGGGGAAAATGCTTATAACCCCTTTTTAAGCGGGGGACATTGCCAAAAATAGACACCGTAATTACTGGCTTCTTGTCACATTTTTATTAGTGCGGTTGTGAAACTGCTTCATCAACCAGTTGCACCATCCGCTGGCGTAGGGTCTCTAAACCTAAGCGTTGAGTAGCTGAAATAAACACAGCTTCGGGATACTGTTGTTGAGCGAAGGCTAGCGTTTCGCTATCTACTTGATCGACCTTGTTAAAGGCAATCAAAGCTTTACCTGGAAGGGCAGGCATTTCTTCAAGCACTTCCATGACCGACTGGATGTGGCTTTCCCAAGCGGGATGGGATAGATCGACGACATGAAGCATGGCATTCGCCTCCGTTACTTCCTCCAGGGTGGCTCGGAAGGCATCCATGAGCGGTGGCGGGAGTTCGTGAATAAACCCGACCGTGTCTGTCAGAAGAATCGTCCGCCGCTCTTGGGTTTCGGGGTTTGTAATGACTAGCTTTCGAGTTGTGGGGTCGAGGGTGGCAAATAGTTGATCTGCCGTATAAACTTCGGCGTGGGTTAACACGTTCAGCAGGGTGGACTTCCCAGCGTTGGTATAACCAACCACGGCAATCGAGGGAATTTCTTGCTCTTGCCGTTGTTGTCTAATCCGGGAGCGATGCGCTTGTAATTGGTTGACTTCCTGCTGGAGTTGGGCAATTCGGCGCTGAATGGTTCGCCGCTCTGTTTCTAGCTTGGTTTCACCCGGTCCTCTCGTACCAATCCCGGCTCCTAGTCTGGACATTTCCCGACCCCGACCCCTCAGCCGAGGCAGCATATATTCCAGTTGCGCCAATTCCACTTGCAATTTACCCGCTTGGGATTGAGCGCGTTGAGCGAAGATATCGAGAATTACTTCAGTCCGGTCTACGACAGGGATACCGATCTCGGTTTCTAGGTTACGAGCTTGAGAGGGAGAGATATCTCGGTCAAAGACAATGATATTGGCTCCCAGTTGATGAGCGCGTTGGGCAATTTCTTCAACTTTTCCATGACCGACGACCGTTTGAGGATGAGGACGCGATCGCTTTTGTTGCATTGTCTCTAATACCTGTCCTCCGGCACTTTCAACCAAGCGAACGAGTTCCTCCAGGCCATCTTGAAACCGCTGCGGAGAGACGTCTTCTGTCATCAACCCAACCAGCAGAACGCGATCGCCTTTTGAGTTATTCTCGTGGAATTGCGATGTTTCAAAGCCTGACTCGGAGAACTCACTCTCCCATTCATCTACTAAGTCGTCAAAGCCTTGCTCTGTCAGGTCATCTAAGCTAAGGGGACGAGAAATAACCCAGGGCTTTTCTGCTTCGGGAACCAGGTGAGCAAGATAAGCTTCCTTGACATCGCCTGCGGCTTCACCATTTCGTCGCGCTCCATCGCCCTTTGGAACTAACACTGCTAAGGCGTCTAGGCGCTGCTGTGCCATTGCCCTGAGTGCCGCTGTATCTGGTGGATCGGATTTGAGTTGAGTGGCAAGACAGCGAATTCCACTCAAGTGTTCGCCCTTATGCCGGGGCAACTCTTGGGGCGGAATTTGCGTTTGGCTGGGAGTACCGACGGCGATTCGGATTGGGTGTCCACGTCGATTGATGTAACAGCATACAGGGTGATGAATGGACGTACTAATTTCGGCTAGCGCTTGAGCGAATTCCGGAGTCGTCAGGCGATCGCTTGGTTGGCGCTGTTCGTAAAGCCGCTGTAGTTGCTTGATATGGCTCGATTGTAATCCTTGAAGATTTCCGTAAATAGTTTGCATAAGACGCCCTAAAAACTAGCGTATTGAATCCTTTGCTTCAATATTTACTAATCTTCCTTTTTGACTTAATCTCCCTTTTGGACTAAGTAGAGGTTAAGAAGCGGCGATCGGCAAAAATGGGAGATGGGTGGACAACCCTAGACGTATCAGCCTTTAAGCGCGAACGCCCAACCCAGTTGCTGCCAGATTCCGGTAGCAGGTGTGCGACTGATTTTGCGACTGATTCACAGTATCTAGGATCAGAGCCATCGCTTAAAGTTTGAGCATGAGGATAGCGGCGTTGGAGATTGCGATCGCTAGTTATCTTGTCGGCGCTCTTGAGGTAAAAAATGCAACATTGACAAGGGTTTGAGGTAGAACGACAAACACTTTCTTCAGGCTATAAATAATTTAGTTCGTCCGTTTACTGAATAAGGAATAGATTATTGAGTTTTATCCTAATCCCCAATTACCAATTATTCACAAATTCTTGTTTAGGCATAAAACAGGATTGCCTCCGCTATTTTTTTGCTTCCCAAAGTTCAAACTTGTAGCCTTTGAAAGCTATTTTTAAGTTGTAACCCTGTGTTTTCTCAAGTTGGTTTCGTAAAGTATCTGAGGAATCGAATAAAAATATCTCGCTGAAACCATCAGCAGCTAGAAATGTTTTTGGTTGGCTCACCAACTGTAGCTGTACTTTCGGGCTGAGTAGGCGGCTGAGAGATAATACACTTCCCGGAATCTTAGTATCGCTAATCACAAGTGGGTGAGAAGCTTGGTTAACGATGCGAGCCACTTGAGGATTATAAGTGTCCATAAACTTGTTCCACCATACGTCTGCTGGAAAGCTGATTGCACAGGACAAAACTCCGCACGAAAGTAGAACAACTATCACAAACTGCCACAGTTTTTGTTGCCGGATGGAATTAAAACTCCAAGTAATTTTACTAGCCAGGAGGTAAGCAACAGCTATCTGGATTCCTAAATAAGATGGGATCAAATATCGCGGTGCTGTAGATAAAAATCCCCCAGTCATTAAGTCTCGTAGCATGAGGGGGATAACCGCCATCCCAGTAAAAGTAAAAATAAATAGCCAAACTTTCGCTGGGGTATGGCGATAGAGAAAATAAATCGAATAACCAACTAAGATTAAACTAAGAGGAATAGAAAAAGGATCGTCATAACCAATCGGATCGAACCAGTAACCGCTAGAATCTACATCTAAGAAAATGTTGCTGAGATTCCGAGTCCACCATTTAACTAAAGTAAATAAATTGGGTGGTTTTGGAGCTGATGCCACTCTGTCAATGATGCGATCGCTACTCAAAACCACCCAAACCCAGGGTACGAAAGTTAGAAATGCTGCTATCGATGCCAGTAAATAAGCAATAACTGTTCTATTTTCTCGATAGGCTTTAGTTAAGATGACATAAATCCCATGACCGATTAAAGTCAGCCCAAAAAATAAGTTTGAATAGAGTCCCAATGCCGCAGTAACTGCATAGATCGCCCAACTTAGCTTAGTTTTAACCCGGATAGCTCGTAGTAGTGCTGCACTCGATAGCAAGACAATTGCCGTCCACAAGCTATACTGCCGCGCTTCCTGCGCGTACAGTAAGTGTAAAGGTGAAATAGCGATGATAGCGATCGCTATCCATCCCGTCAACGATGACTCAAATAATTCTCTGCACAGCCAATAAATGCCAGGAAATGCTAGTAAACTAATTAGGGCACCCAAACTTCTTGTCACTGCTACCGAGCTACCAAAACACTGCACCCAAAATCGTGCCATCACGTAATATAGCGGCGGATGTTCTGGGTATTGCGCCAGCACCTGCATGGTATCAATTAAGTCTTTTTCTGAATTGGGACGCTGATACTTTTGTAAATCTTCAACACTGATTACACGACCATCAAAAAGTTGTTGTTGTACTTCTGGTTTGGAATAACCAGAAATCCGCATTGAGGTAAAAGCTTCATCGTGTTGATAAACTTTTCGATCCAGATTTGCAAATCGAAAAAATATGCCCAAAACCAGTACGCTGATGACTAAAAATCGTAGCCAAGTTGGAGGAAGTTCCCAGGAGTGGGAACCTCGGCTATTTAGTTTAGTATTAGTTTTAGCCTGAGTCCCAGTTTTTGGCATATAGATTTTCCTATATCCTCTTCCAATCCACAAATATCAAGTACTTAAACCCAGTTTCAAAAAGCTCTATGTTCTTTTGATTAGCCTCTGCACGCTTTTCAGAATCACAAGCCATCTAATTTTGTAGATGAAAATTTAAGGTTCTCGTAAAAACACGTAACTTGTGGAAATCAGTTTCTTGCTCGTTTTGTAGATATAAGCCAAAAATTAAGTAAAAATACTCAGCTTCTTAGGAGTGCTTCCGCTATATCCTAAGCAATCCCTAGGGGAAATACTGACTCTCCAGAGAGTCTTTACAGAATCTTTACAGAAAATTCATCTTTTCCTAGCAAATAACAAAGATTTGGTGAAGTGTTGTCTAAGCTACAGGCAGATAAGGGATTTAGCAGTATGTACGCCAATCCATCTTTTATTAAATCTCAGTAATATTACGGTTTAGCGCTGAAAAAGTGGAAGTTTGATAGTGTTTAATTGAAGATACTGCTAGTTTTACTGAAGCCCTAGCGACTGGAAGCCACGGCTAAATAAACTAAGTCCGGCTTGCGGGGACTCATGGAATCATAAGTTTTGAACCGGAGAAGGCAGGTTTTGTCTGTATCGCGGTGGTTTCAACCGCTAAGCCAATCTTAAGTTGACACCTGACGGGTTCTGATATTAGACCGAATTTCCGCTTTCTTCCAAAATGGCGCATTGGCAACCTAATTCTGGAGGGCACGACCGAACCGGAATTTTAATCATGAACTCCGCCCCCTGTCCTGGTGCTGAAATACACGTCATCTGACCACCATGTTTGTTGACTACAATTTGGTAGCTAATCGATAATCCCAAACCCGTACCTCTACCCTCTGCTTTCGTCGTAAAGAAGGGATCGAATAGGCGATCGCGTACTTCCTCTGCTATACCGGGGCCAGTATCCCCAATCCAAATTGTCACAAACTCATTGTCAGTTACTTCGGTGCGAATCCGAATCGTACTGCGGCAAAAGAAAATCTCCTCAGGCGATCGCTTTTTGTCATACTCCTCCAAAGCGTCAATTGCATTCGCCAGTAGATTCATAAACACCTGGTTGAGTTGACCTGCATAACACTCCACCAGAGGCAGATTGCCATATTCTTTGACAAGTTGAATACCTGGATGGTTAGCGCTATCTTTGAACCGACTATGCAAAATCAGCAGCGTGCTATCTAGCCCAGCATGAATATCCACAGGCTTCATTTGGGTTTCATCCATGCGGGAAAAAATCCGCAACGACAAAATAATCTCGCGGATGCGGTCAGATCCAACTTTCATCGAACTCAGCAATTTGGGCAGGTCTTCAATTAAAAATTCTAAATCTATTGCCTCAGCGTGTTCCTTAATTTCAGGTGGCGGTGCAGGAGTGTACTTCATATAGAGGCTCAAGAGGTCGAGCAAATCTTGGCTATAGTGATGGGCGTGAGTAAGATTCCCATAGATGAAGTTAACGGGATTGTTAATTTCATGGGCGACACCCGCTACCAGTTGCCCCAAACTAGACATTTTTTCACTATGAACCAGTTGGCTTTGAGTTTCTTGAAGTTGGCGGAAGGAAAGTTTAAGCTGATGCGCTTGTTCTCGATAGCGTGCTTCTGATTCTTGCAAGGCTGCTTCAGTAGAGATGCGCTCTTGGATCTCCTGTTGCAGATGCTGATTTGATTGGGTCAACAGCTGATTGGATAGGAAAAGTTCAGCCGTCCTTTCTTTTACCCGCCCTTCTAACTCAGATGTAAGTTTTAAAAGTGCTTTCTCTGCCTTAGTTCGCTCTTCAATCTCCTGTTCCAGATGCACATTTTGTTTTTGCAATCTTTTAGTCAGATTTCGCAAGCTTAAATGGATTTTGACTCGGGATAAAACTTCTTCATGTTGAAGCGGCTTAGTAATGTAATCAACCGCCCCAAGATTCAATCCCCGGATTTTATCCACAGTCTCAGAAAGCGCCGTCATAAAAATTACGGGGATGTCTTTCGTTGATTCCTTCGCTTTCAATTGCTGACAAGTTTCAAACCCATCTATACCGGGCATGAGTACATCCAATAAAATCAGATCGGGCGGGGAATAATCAACCTGAGCAATTGCATCCTCGCCATCCTGCGCTACCAATACTTGAAAGCCCGAATTTACTAAAAAATCGAACAACACTCCTAAATTTGTAGGGTTGTCATCAACGATTAAAATTACCCCATTTTCAATATTTGAAGGATTCATTAATTTTTTCCTACAGTCCTTAAAAATTCGCGGATCTTTTTAACTTGAAAGCTTTTAGCTAATTGACGCAATTCGCCTGAAAAAGGTGCATATTTAATATCTAATTTTTCTAGTTGATCGCTTCGCTCTACAATGCCTTTGAGATCGCCCTTCATTGCTAAATCAAATAAAGCTGCAATTTCCTCTGCTGATGGAGTAGCTAATGAATGCTGATTGCTTCGGTTTTTGGGCTGATAATTTTCTTCTTTATTGTCTTTTTCTAGTTGATTTTCGTTTTCTTCATAAACCCACTCCAGCCCTAAGTGAAGTCGTAACTTTTCTAAAAGCTCTGGTATTCGGATTGGCTTGGGTAAAAAATCATTGCAGCCTGCTTCCTTACTTTTGTTCTGATCGAAATCAAAAACGCTGGCAGAAGTTCCAATCACTATCACATCTTTTAGTTCGGGCGATCGCCTAATACGCCGAGTCGTTTCAAAGCCATTCATTTCAGGCATCATCAAGTCCATTAAGATGCAATCGGGATTAAATTCAGCCGCTTTCTTCAGGCAGTCTTTGCCATCTATCGCTTCCAAAATTTCAAACCCTAAAGGCAATAGCAGCTTGAGCAAAATTGAGCGATTTTCTCGCTTATCGTCTGCTACGAGGATTTTCCGCTTATAGCCTTTAAATCCTACGATATTTTTTTGATCTTGTTTGACACCTTCAGCATATTGAAAAACTTCAGGCAAATCTAAATCAAAGAAGAAAATACTGCCTTTTCCTAAAATACTTTGGACTTGAATTTCGCCACCCATCATCTGAACTAATTGGCGGGTAATTGCCAATCCTAATCCGGTTCCCTCAGATTTGCGATGGTTTTCTCCCACCTGCTGAAACGGCAAAAATATCTCTTCTAATTGCTCTGGTGCCATGCCAATTCCTGAATCTTCCACATGGAACCGGATTTTGCCTTTGTAATAGCCGACTTTAAAAGCCACGCCTCCAGTTTCAGTAAATTTGACAGCATTGCCGAGTAAGTTTAGCAAAGCTTGCCGCAATCGTTTCTCGTCAGCCCTAACACCTGTGGGAAGTTGAGTAATCTGCTCGTAAATTAAAGAAATGCCTTTTTGTTCGGCACGGATGTTACAGATTTCGGCAATGCCTTCTAGAAACTCTGGAAAATGAAAATCTGTTGGGTGAAGTTCCATTTTCCTGGCTTCAATTTTGGAAAGGTCTAAAATGTCATTAATCAGGTTTAGCAGATGGTCGCCGCACTGGTGAATAATACCTAAACCATCTTTTTGTAAATCAGTTAAACTTTTGTCTCGCTTGAGGATTTGGGCATAACCTAAAATGCCATTGAGCGGTGTCCGCAATTCATGGCTCATATTTGCGAGAAAATCACTCTTAGCACGGTTGGCTGATTGAGCAATTTCCTGGGCTTTTTGCAAATGGACATTTTTTTCTTGTAACTCCAGGGTTCGCTCTTCTACTTTCGCTTCCAGAGTACGACTGTATTCTTCTAATTGTTGGTTGGCAGATTCTAAGTGGGCATAGAGTCGTGCATTCTCTAGAGCGATCGCAGCCTGTCCCGATAACATCCGCAACACTTCTACCCGCTTCGGTGTAAAAGCGCCAGCAATCAAGTTGTTTTCAAGGTACAGGATGGCACTTAACTTACCTTGAGATAGAATAGGCGCACACAAAATGGATTTTGGTTTTTGTTCGGTAATGTAGGAGTCGGTGTTAAAAATTTCCTCGTGGATAGCATCGTTTAAAACGACATCTTTCTGAGTTCTGGAGACGTAATTAAGTACCGAGACAGGCAACTGCCCAGATGTTGATACTGGTACAGATTGCAGCACTTGGACTTCATCTTTAGCCCCTGCCGCTTCTATAACCAGTTGACCCTCTTTTGATAGGATAAGCAAGCCAGTTTCAGCGCCTGCATTTTCTATCAAAATCTTCATTAACTTGTTGAGCAAGTTAGACAGAACAATTTCGCCAGAAATGGCGGCAGATGCTTTCATTACAGTTGCCAAGTCTAGCAACCCTGTTTGATTGCCTGTAGTAGTTAACGAGGCAATGGTCATCGTATGAACGAAAGGGGTTTCGGTGGCAACAGGCGATCGCGCTATTAATGAGGGGTATTTTTCTTCTAGATGTTTGACTTTAGCTAAAGCACCCCAGCGCATATAGGCATAATAAGCATCGGTCATGTAGGTTTGGGCAATCTTTTCTTTACCCCATGACAAATAGAATTTAGCTGCGAGTTCGTAAGCCAATGCTTCTTCGTTGATATATTCGTTTTCTTGGGCGAGGGTAATAGCCTTGTCGTACATCTCTATCGCCTCGACTTTTTCTCCTAGAACCTGATGCCGTTCTCCCTCTACTAAATAGAATTTGTGCAGATGATTCATTGGGGCATGATGCGCCCATTTTTGCATTTTTTCTTGATTACTTTGTACGCGAACGAGGATTTCCTGTTGCTCTGACTTTGAGCGTTCGACATACACTGCTAGCCGTACTAAAGAATCGTAAAAATGGAAAATAGGAACAGGGGGCAATCCTACCAATCCATCTAAATATTTCTCTGCTATGGCTATATTTTCAATTGCTTCTGAGTAATTTTCAAACCAGTAACTAAGTAAAAGTTTGTTCCAATATATGTAAGCAACTCCCGCTTTGTCATTTGCTTGCTCGTGCAATAACAACCTGATCTGCTCATCGCAGGCTTCACCCTTGAGAAGGCTAGGATTTTCACTTTTTCCGAGTAGATTTAAAACGGCCTGCCAATAGGTCTCTATATAGTGAAGTGCTGTTTTTTGATTGATTTTATGAACAGCATCTCTGTAAGTAGCCATCTCTCTTTCAAGGATAGCCAGTTCTTTGCCCCTAAAGTAAGCGAAATAGGAGTACTGCATTAGACCATAGCTTGCATATTCTAAATCTCCCGTCTCCATTCCGCTAACGTAAGCTGACACTAAAGGCTCTAAGCTTTCTCTCAGATGCTCTTTCCAAGGTCGGATAAATGAATTTACTACGACAACTGTCTTGGCTTTAATTTCTTGAGCATTTAACTTGGACATTAGACTTAAAGCCAATTGACCAAACTGATAGCCTGAATCCATATCTCCGACAACTCCGCAAAGCAGAAGACCATAATTGGCATAAGCAAACGGAGACACGGAAGCATTGCCATATTGGACTGATAAATCTACTTGTTTGCACAATGTCAAGGGCAACAGTTCTGGGGTTGCAATATATACAGGAGAAAAGATACTTGACATAAGTTTTATGGCTGCTAGTTTATAGGGGTCGCTCATGTGAGGTAGCTCAATTAAATCCTCAATTCGCTTCCCGTTCAAAATTGATGCAGTTTCCGCCAATGCTTGCTCAATATCTGATGGATTGGGCTGAGCGGGAAACTCCACCCCTAACAGCTTTAAAACTTTTAATGCTGTATTAACTGCTTCTAGTAGCTTGTTCTGCGATACATAAGCTTGAATCTGGACTTCATATACTTTAATTTTGTCTAGCAGCGTTTTGGCGCAGTTTTGTATGCTCTCAATTAACCTCTGCATTCCTTCAAAATCACCGCTCAGAAAACCTGCCTCTGCTGCTTCCTCATGCAGTGCTAATGTCAGTTCATATTGACTGTTCCAGCTATCTCTCGCCAGAAGAAATAAACCCACCTGTAAATATTTGACGGCGGAATCGTTCGCGGTTGCTGCTTTGGCTCTCTGACCAGCGATAAGATTGAGTTGAGCTAGTTCGTATTTTTCTGACTCAGAATGGAGTAAGTCAGTCCCGTAATTAAGTTGATTAACCAGCGCAAAAATATTTTCTTTTTGTTCTTCCGGCGTCGTGCTTTGTAGTAGTAATTGACCAATTGTTAGATGAGTCTGTTTTTTCTGCTCATCAGGAATCAAAGAATAAGCGGCTTGCTGTACGCGGTCATGTAAAAACTTGTAGTCAACCTTGAGGTCAGTTAAGGTAATACCGCCCGATTCTTCCTGGCTAAATACGAGGGGAATTTTGTATTCATTGCTCAAGGGCAAAATTAAACCTGCCTGAAGTGCTGACCACAATTGTGTGGCAGTAACTAAGGAGGATTCTTCATTGACAACACTCAAAACTTCTAAATTAAAAGTGTTGCCAATACAAGCTGCCAATTTTAATACTTTCTGCGTCTCATCCGACAGTTTCTGAATATTTCTAGCAATCAACTCGACGACATTATAATCGGTGATACCAATCGCTTGAATTTGCTCAAGATTCCATTGCCACTCTCCTAAGTGCAAGTTATAAACCAGCAAATCTTCCTGGTAAAGTGTTTTGAGAAGTTGAGTTAAGAAGAAAGGGTTTCCCTGAGTTTTGCTAAAAAGTAACTCCGCTAGCAGTTTTGCTTGAACCGATTCATTTAAAGTATCGGCGATTAATTCTTCAACATTCAGCAGTTGTAAAGGTTGAAGTACAATATCATTCACTGTCGTACCCATTTCTCTTATCTTGTCAATCGTTTGAAATGTCGGATGCGTGGGAAAAACTTCGTTATCTCGATACGCTCCAATTAGCAATAAATACTGGCTATCAGTATTGATCATCAGCAGTTCAATTAATTTAAGCGATGCCGAATCCGCCCACTGCAAGTCATCTAGAAAAACAACTAGTGGATGTTCTTTAGTTGTAAATACGCTAATAAATTGTTTAAATACTCGGCTGAAACGGTTTTGCGATTCAGTTGCTCCAAGTTCCGGAATGTGCGGCTGTTTGCCGATAATCAGTTCGATTTCGGGAATCACGTCTGTAATGACTTGCCCGTTAACGCCTAAAGCAACTAAGAGTTTCTCTTTCCAAATTTGGATTTCTGCTTCGCCCTCAGTTAGCAGTTGCAGAATTAAGGATTGGAATGCTTGAATCAGGGAAGCATAAGGAATATTGCGCTTAAACTGGTCAAATTTTCCGGTAATAAAATATCCCCGTTGTCGAACAATGGGTTTGTGAACTTCATTAACTAAAACAGTTTTGCCAATGCCGGAATAACCAGAAACAAGCATCATTTCCCCAGTACCATCGGAGACGCGCTCAAAGGTATTTAACAGGGTAGTAACTTCCGCCTCACGACCATAAAGCTTTTGAGGAATCAGTAGTTGACCTGCCTTGTCAGCACTGCCGGAAATAAAGTCAGAAATCGTTCCGGTAGTCTGTAGCTTCATTAGACAGATTTCTAGGTCAAACTTTAAGCCATCTGCACTTTGATAGCGGTCTTCAGCATTTTTAGCTAACAATTTCATTACAATATTGGAAATTGCCTCTGGAATTTCCGTATTTAGTTGATGAGGTGGAAGTGGCATTTTGGCGATATGGCTGTGTACCAATTCCAGAGGCTCGCTAGCATTAAAAGGCAATTCACCTGTGAGTATTTCATAAAAGGTGACACCTAGAGAATAGAAGTCGGTGCGGTAGTCAAGTGACCGATTCATTCTCCCGGTTTGTTCCGGTGACATATAGGCGAGAGTACCTTCAAGTAAGGCGGGGTTGCCAAGGGTTTGGTTTTCTCTTTCTAGACGAGAAGCAATGCTAAAGTCGATTATTTTAACTTGCTTTGTCTCTGGATTAATGATGATATTTTGAGGTTTAATATCTTTATGAATAATTTGGGCTAAATGCAGTTGAGCAAGTGTGGATGCTAGCTGAATGGCTATGTTTAAAAATTCGCTTAAGTCTAAAGAGCGATCGCTAATATAATCTTTTAGCGAGATTGCCCCAAAATCTGACAAGATAAGCGCTAGACCATTCTGATAATTTTCTAAAGCTAGGGGCTTGACAATTCCTTCTATGTCTACTAAAGTTTCTAAAATTTTATATTCATGTTTTAACCGAGTTAGCTCTTCTAAGGTGGGATACTCAGCTTTGATCGCTTTAACGATCGTTGAAGTTTCATCCATCTGCCTGGAAGCACGATAGATAACGGTATTGATGCCTTCATGTAGGGCTTCAACGAGTTCGTAACCGGAAAGGGGAAGAATCATTTTTATAAGAGTGTGGGTAACATCAACTGGGAATAAATTTATGGGAATCCCTAAGAATAAGGATAATTCGCCGCTCGATTTATCGTTCCCAAACCCCCCTACAAATTCTCGAATCCTAAATAAAGCTCAATATTTAGACATAGAAGTTAGCATTTCCACACAACCCGGATTGATGACGTAAGCGATTGGATAAGATTAGCCACAAAGCTACTTAGACATTCAGGAAACACGAAGTTCTTCATCTTGGTGTCTGAGTGCCTTTGTGGTTTAAAAAAGCAATTTTTTGGCAAAAGGATTTAGAAATGGAGTTTCTGCTCGCTTCTAAGTCGTTACTTTACGTAGCAGAGTTTACCGCCATAAATACAAATCTCAGTACAAATACTCCAGCTAAAATCCACACAGCTAAACTGACTTCGTGCGCTTTTCCTTGAAATGTTTTTACCAGTGGATAAGTCATAAAACCAATTGATAAACCTTCGGCAATTGAGTAAGTCAAAGGCATCAGGAGAATCGTCAAAAAAGAGGGAATTGATTCGGCAGGATCGTCCCAACGAATTAGACGGACATTTCCTGCCATCAAGACGCCAACAACGAGCAGTGCGGGTGCTGTAGCAAAGGCGGGAATTGCTGCCAACAAAGGGATAAAAAATATCGACAAACTAAATAAAGCGGCGACAACAACGGCAGTAAACCCGGTGCGTCCTCCTTCCGAGACGCCAGCGGCTGACTCGATATAGGTGGTGACGGTGGAAGT
Source organism: Coleofasciculus sp. FACHB-542 (assembly GCF_014695825.1). NCBI lineage: Bacteria > Bacillati > Cyanobacteriota > Cyanophyceae > Coleofasciculales > Coleofasciculaceae > Coleofasciculus > Coleofasciculus sp. FACHB-542. Next base: position 59,490 of record NZ_JACJPB010000009.1, read on the forward strand.
TCCCAGAATTGCCCCTACCGTGGTTCCCACGGCGTCTGCCATCAGCGCTTCACTCGCGCGGGGCAGTTCGCCATTTTCATCAATGTAGCCTGCCTGAATGCCGACACCGGCGAGGGTGCCGATGGTGTCGAAGAGATCGATGAACAGAAAAACAAAGGTGACAGCGAGCAAATTCCAGATGTTGGTTTGGTTAATCTGACTTAACCCCTGAAAAGCTTGACCGAGCAAATCTCCAGGCCATTGGGGAAGTGCGATAATTCCAGAGGGCGGGGGTACGATGCGAAGAATCCATCCCAACAAGGCAGTGGCGAGAATTCCCCATAATAGCGCTCCTTTGACACGGCGAGCGACAAAAGCAAAGGTGATGAGAATCCCCGCGATCGCTACCAGTGTTTGCGGCTGTTGCAAGTTTCCCAAGGCGGTTTTCGTGACGGGGTTCGCCACAATAATCCCCGCACCCCCCGTTTTCGGATCGCCAGCCAAGCCAATATAAGCGATAAATAAACCAATTCCCGCCGCTGTCGCTTGTTTGAGGCATTCAGGAATGGCGCGGATAATTTGGCTGCGAATACTTGATAGGGTCAAAGCAATGAAAATTAGCCCCTCGATCAAAACGGCGCTGAGGGCAACTCGCCAATCAATTTTCAGTGCCAAAACGACAGAAAAGGCAAAAAAGGCATTGAGTCCCATTCCCGGTGCCAAGGCAAACGGATAATTAGCCGTTAATCCCATCATCAAGGTCGCAATTGCGCTGGAAATCGCGGTTGCGATCGCCAACTCCCCAAATAAATCTTGCGGTTTTTCCAGAAAAATGGCATTTGACAAAATTCCCGGATTGACTGCCAGAATATATGCCATTGTCATAAACGTGGTCACGCCTGCCAACACTTCGGTGCGAAAGTTGGTGTGGAATTCCTCAAATTTAAAAAATCGCGCGATCGCACCCTGCCACCCGGTCGGTGGGGGCGAAGATCCTTGACTGGCAACGACTTCACTCTGGCTCAACTCATCCTTGTTCATTTTTTTGTCTGACACGCACTCTACTCAGAGTAAAGTTTTATTGAGAAATTTTTGGGATGATGCTACACAGTTTGGAAATGCCTTGAAGCGTTTGAGCAGGTTTTTATGTTCTTGTTTAACAAACGTTCTATCAGCCAACGGTGGTTCTGGATTGGAATGGCTGGCGTATTCTTGGTTTCGCTTGCCCTGCGTTTTTGGGGGCTGGAACGATTTAATACTTTAGTGTTTGATGAAGTTTACTATGCGAAGTTTGCCAACAACTATTTAACCCGGACTCCCTTTTTTGATGGGCATCCGCCTTTGAGCAAGTACATCATTGCCGTGGGGATGTGGATAGGCGATCGCTTACCCTTCGGGAAAGATACGATGAACGGGCTGACGGGTTCTCTACATTCGCCTTGGAGTTACCGTTGGCTAAATGCGCTGACTGGCTCATTTATTCCCTTAGTGCTGGGGGGAATCGCCTATCAACTCACTTATCGGCGCAGCTATGCGTTAATCGCTGCTATCTTTGCTGCCGCCGATGGTTTATTTCTGGTAGAGTCGCGCTATGCCCTGAATAACGTTTATCTGGTTATTTTTGGACTGCTGGGGCAGTGGTTTTTCTTATTAAGTCTCGCGAATCAAGCGATGCGACGCTGGTTTTGGCTAGCGCTAGCCGGTATTTTTTTCGGGGCGTCCGTGGCTATCAAGTGGAATGGCTTGTGGTTTCTGTTAGGTGCCTACTTTATGTGGGGTTTTGCCTGGGCGATGCAATGGGTGCAACAGGCATCCGACAAAGCGAGCAAAAAAACCGGAGAACCTGGGAGTCAAGGAGCGGAGGAGCAGAGGCGATTTTTTCCTGATTCCTCAGTCCTGACTCCTGACTCCTCAGTCCTCAGCCCTCAGTCCTCAGTCCTAAATCCTAGCTCCTCAGCCCTGACTCTGACCCCGTTACAAAACCTGACGCAGCTAAATTTACTGCACATTTTAGTGAATTTAGCAATCATCCCATTCCTTTTTTACGCCGTTATTTGGATTCCTCACATTCAACTCAACCCAGAATTTGGATTTTGGGAGGTGCAAAGGCAAATTCTGGCATACCATCAACGAGTGGGTGATGGGCCGAAAATTCATCCTTACTGCTCCAGATGGTATACCTGGCTGTTGATGCTGCGCCCGGTGGCGTACTTTTACCAAACGGCTCAAAATACGAATACGACGGTACCCGCACTTCCGCCTTTACCGAAAGGGGTGGGTAACGTGATTTACGATGTCCACGCGATGGGGAATCCAGTGCTGTGGATTCTTTCAACGGCGGCAATTTTGCTGCTGCTGTTTTTGCTAGCTCAATACTTCTTGACTGGGAAAGGGTGGAAATTTACTCCAAGCGTTTCAACTTGGATTGCCTTGTACTTAGTTCTAAACTGGTTGGCGAATGTGCTGCCTTGGGTGCGGGTAACTCGCTGCACGTTTTTGTACCATTACATGGGATCGTCTGTGTTTGCGGGGTTGGCGCTTGCCTGGATTGTTGATAGGTGGCTGCAAAGTCCGGCGCGTGAATTAAGAGCGATCGCGCTGACAGTAATTTTTGCGATTTTGGCAGCTTTTGTGTTCTGGATGCCAATCTATTTAGGTTTGCCCTTATCTCCAAGGGATTATCAAATCTTGATACCGCGCTTCAATGTTCGGTCTGTGCCACCTTGGTTACGCCAGTGGGTGCCGAATTGGATTTAGGAAAGTTTTGCGGGTTGAGGGTTGAGTGATGAGTTTTGAAAATTTCCTCATTTTCTCGCCATTAATCTCATCCTTAAAAACTCAACCCTCAAAATTCAACTCCTGATAAATAAAGCGCGATAAACGGGTTCGCCGCGAGAAAGGGTACTGATTTCGCGCTCAGTTGGCACTGGCAGGGGATTTGTGTCTAACCAGTCATCGCCTCCCTGTCTTTGGAAGGCTGGGGAAGAGGAGAAGCGATCGCGCATTTCCACTGCGCTCGCCTCAACATCTGACTGAACAAAAACCACTCCTCCAGTAACCAGGTACTTTGCCAAAACTTCGAGCATTTCTGGCTGCACCACGCGGCGTTTGGCGTGTCGATTTTTAAACCACGGATCGGGAAATTGAATGGTGACGCGCTGCAAGGTTCCGACTGGCAAAGAACTCAAAATAGGATTTAATGAGTTATTGGCATTACAAAATAAGTAGTGAAGATTTTCTAATTGCGCCTGCTGTTTCCATTCATTGGCTTCTTCTACTAAGGTTTCTCGAATTTCTAAACCCAGATAATTCCAATCGGGTTCTACAGTCGCCATTTTCAATAAAAACCGCCCCTTAGCACACCCAATATCTAAATGCAGCGGCTTTGTCGGATCGGCATAAATATTCTGCCAGTCGGGAGGATTTACCGGCGTTTGATACTTGGCGGAAAGTGGATTAACGTGTTGGCGAACTCGGACAGGTGACAAAATGAAACTCCTTTTTTGGATGTTAGCGATTCAGTAACTAAATATTATCCAACACAAAGTTTTTCCCTCTGCCTAACCCTTTCCTACCAGGAGAAAAAACAGGAATATTTTAGCCTCCAAAGCGAATTTCCCTCCCTTTCTTGGTAGGGAAGAAGGTTAGAGGTTAGGTTTTGATGCGAACTTGGCGCACTAACTGCTTCGCGTGCGGAAGAGAATGTACCAAAGGTTATGATCGACGGGGATTGCTATTATCACATTCCCTCATCCATTTTTGCGTTGGCGCTATGAGTCTCAATTTTCGTTTTGCTGTCATCAGCGACTTGCACATTGCACTTCCGGACACGATTACGGATCATCCCAGCCGTTTTCACATGGTAGAAGTCAGCATCCCAGCATTGGAGATTGTACTGAGACATCTGGAACAACTCAACTTAGATTTTCTGTTGATACCGGGAGACTTAACGCAGGATGGGGAACCAGAAAATCATGCTTGGCTGCAAAAACGCCTCTTGAAGCTCCCTTTCCCAGCCTACGTGGTACCGGGGAATCATGATGTACTCAGTTTTCTCCCCACTGATAGCGCCATTGGACTCCAAGAGTTTCCCCGCTATTACCAACAGTTTGGCTACGAGCATCCGGAGCAACTGTATTACACGACTCAAATTCTACCCGGAGTGCGTTTAATTGGGCTGAATTCCAATAATTTTAGCGATCGCGGGAAACAGATAGGGCGTTTGGATGATGCTCAGTTGGCATGGCTGCAACAACATCTCAAAGAGATTAATGATGAGTTAGTGATGGTGATGGTGCATCACAACGTCGTCGAGCATCTACCCGGACAATCCACCCACCAGCTAGGGCGTCGGTATATGTTAGAGAATGCGCCAGTGCTGCTGCAAATGCTCCGCGAGGCGGGGGTAAATCTAATTTTTACAGGGCATTTGCATATTCAGGATATTGCTTGCGATCGCGGTGTTTATGAGATCACCACAGGTTCTCTGGTTAGCTATCCTCATCCCTACCGGATCTTGAACTTCCGCACCGATAACCAAGGCAAAAAATCCTTACAGATTGAGTCGCATCGGGTGGAATCTGTCCCCCATTTCCCAACGCTGCCACAATTCTCAAGAGATTGGATGGGCGATCGCTCGCTTCCCTTCATGCTCAAGTTGCTGACTGAGCCACCCTTAAATATCCCGATGACAGAGGCAGAGGGACTCGCCCCCAATTTACGCTATTTCTGGGCAGATGTTGCCAAGGGGGATGCTTTATTTGATTTCTCCCACTTCCCCCCAGTCGCAAAGCGTTATTTCGAGTCATTTGGCGCGATCGCTCCCGATGGCACCCCCGCCCTCATTGACAATTACACAACTTTATCTCCATAACCTAATTCATCAGCTCTTTGATCTATCTTTAGTAAGATGCTGTTCAATCTTTACCTTCAGTAAAGTGTCTCTAAAGTGCCATAGCATTGCTTAAGCTCATTCTCAGTCTAGATACAAGTCTCTAAATCCACGCTCTACATCGTGACCTTAGTAGTAGACCAACGAAACTGGATAGAAGAAAGTCGTCATAGCCATCGCGGAAGTGCCATGTTGTTTGCACCGATGGTGGAATTTAATGTGATGGCTGAAGTTGGAGATACTCCTCCTTAGTTAAGGCGGTTTATAGGCGAAGCCAGACGAGTGGGCGATCGCAGTGAAAAGAAACTAAGCTAGTTTCCTAAAATTTTCAGGATTTTGGCAAGCATAGCTAAAAATTTTGCTTGCTCATAGTAACTATCTTTAAAGCCTATAGCTTAGGCTTCTAAGCTTCCTTGGGTTTGGAGGCATTGAAACTAACACGAGTAAGAGTCTGTTGTATCGAGCAGGTATTACTTTTGAAATGGCTGTAAGTTAACAACAACTCCAGCTTTTTTGGAGAATCTTGCCTCTAATCGTTGCCTTAGGTTGATGGCTTGAAGTCAAAGACAAGCTTGCTGAAGCTGTACTGATTTCGCTCAAGAGATAGTTACTCCTACAAATCATCAAATGTTAGTTTTCCTTAGGATGATTTTGGAGTGCATTTACCATGACTAACAACATAAGTGCGGAAAAATCCCAATCTTTATCACAAAAATATTTAGAACCTTCCCGATGGTCGCGGGTGAACGAATTCCTCTTAATTACCTTAATAGGAGGAATTCGGCGACCGTTGGGTACGATGCTGCGAAGACTACTCTACCCAACAATTTTAGGTCGGGTAGGTAAAGCTCTATACATTCAAAGTGGAGTTGAATTGTTGAATGCTTCTTCTATTGAAGTTGGAGACAATGTCAAAATTCTTCGAGACGTTCGCCTAAACGCTAGCGGCGAAAACAGTAAGATTTCTCTGGGAGATTTAGTATGCCTCGATCGAGGCGTTGATATTAATGTTACCGAACGAGGTAACTGCAATATTGTAATTGGGGAACGAACGCATATTTCTCCCTACACCTGTTTAGGTGGCCCAGGTCATATCAAAATTGGCAAATTCTGTTTAATCGCATCACACGTAGGAATTTATGCCAACAATCATAACTTTGCAGATCCTACAGTTTATATCTGGAAGCAAGGTATCACTTGCAAAGGAATTGTGATTGAAGATGACTGTTGGCTAGGCAGTGGAGTCAAAGTCCTCGATGGAGTCACCATTGGGAAGGGAAGCGTCATCGGCGCAGGCGCGGTTGTAACCAAAGATATTCCCCCTTACTCAGTTGCAGTTGGCGTTCCTGCTAGGGTTATTTCTCAGCGAAATAGCGTTTGCGAACGCGAAATAAAACAGGGAATTTTAGTTGCAGACTCTTAACAATTGAATAGAGAAGGCTATTTTAAATAGCCTTCCTGCTGCTGAGCAAAAACTCAATCCCTGTTACAGATCGCTTGATATTTGTTATTACCAAAATCAGATTTGACAGAAACAGCAATGGACATTCAAAATTACCGCTATCCTTCCCAATGGAACCGTCAGAAAGAATCTTTATTCATTACATTTTTTGGGTGGTTCCCCTTATCAATCGGTTTAAAACTGCGAAACTTTTTTTACCGGAGTATTTTAGGACGCATAGGTACGTCTGTTTTGATTCAACCAGGTGTTGAGTTTATTCGCGCTTGTTGTATTGAAATTGGAGATAAAGTTAAAATTTTTCGGGGAACTCTCTTAGAAAGCGGCGACCAGAATAGTCGAATTTATCTTGAAGAGGAGGTGTCCTTAGGCAGAAATATTTATTTATATGCTGGTGGTCAAAACAGTAAAATTTGTCTGAAAAAGCGGGTTAGGCTCGACCGTGGCGTTGATATCAAAGTTATGCCTGGAGGTTGCATTGAAATTGGAAACAATACGTATGTTGGTCCATACACTTGTTTATCTGGCAGTCAAATCAAAGTTGGCAGAGACTGTTTAATTTCTTCGCATACCACCATTTATGCTAGCAATCATAACTTTGCCGATGCCACAAGTCCGATTGTCAGCCAAGGTGATACCTGCAAGGGAATTGTGATTGAAGATGATTGTTGGCTGGGAAGCAAAGTAACCGTCGTGGATGGAGTCACGATTGGTAAGGGTAGTGTCATCGGTGCAGGCGCAGTCGTAACTAAAGATATTCCTCCTTATTCGGTTGCTGTAGGTGTACCGGCTAAGGTTGTTTCCAAACGCAATGGTACGGCTGAGAATTTAGTAAAAGTTGGGGGTCTTAAACTTACCGATGCCAGCAACATTTAATCTAACTGTGCCGGAATTGTGAAACAAATAGTTTGGGAACTGGTAATCGGTAATTGTTTTTTCAGGAATTACCTGTTCCCCGTCTTGAGGTATAAAGTTTCCAAACTGTAATCAATTTATTTTTGGCGACAAATACCAAAGACTGAAGTGTATCCATGCAGGAAGGTAGTTCCTGCTACAGGGCCAATTTCACCATTACAGAAGAAACCCGCCAGGGGGATGTCTTTTAGATAGCGACGAAATAGCTCGGAGTCAAAGTTAGGCTGCCCATAAAGCCCTTCTCCTCGCCCCAGGCAGGAGAACATCAAAGCACCGGCAGATGGAGAATCGTTAGGTGCCTGTTTTTGATAGCGCTGGAGGAGGAGTTCTAAGTCTTCTGCGGAGGTTAGGGCGTCTCGGAGGTGGAATTGGATGCGCTGACCGGGGCGGACGCGATCGCCAATTGCGATCGCCCCCACTCTAGGATCTACGCCCAGTAAGTTGCGGATCAAAAAATCTCCCGGCTCCAGGTTTAACTTAAATTCGTCCCGCACTAAGCCTACAAACAGCGAATGCTGTGCTAACTGTCGGTCTGCCTCGCTCAAATTCTCGATTAAATCCTGTAAGATTTCCAGAGGCGTCCCAGACTTTCCGACACAGTCATTCACCTCGGCACTATCCTCTTGGGGAGCCAGTTCCAAAAGAATATTCCGTTCTCCTTTCGTGATTCGATAAGGCTTCCCAATCGGGCGACAGCCCTGTGCCACAATTGTTTCCAGTACAATATTGCCACTTAAAGCGACGCCAACCGTTCCTTCGCGGTAGAGCTGGTAGTTACAAAATAAACCCGTGTTGTTACCCAAACTGCCAGTGCTAGCCAGTCCCCCCACTTTCACCGAGCCTGGATAAGCAAAATCCAGTCCTTGAAGTAAGTCATTAATTTTGGAAGAGAAAGGATCGGCTAACAAGATGAACTGGGGTTCATCAGCCGGTGATACGCCAATCAGGTCTACCCAATTATCCGGTGAGCTATCTAGGTCAGGCAGAGCATCGCTAGAAATCTCAAATGCGCGAACATTGACTCCAGGAAGATGAACCAAGGTAAGGCTTAATGCGGGTTCTTGTTCGACTTCTTCCACTTCGTCCTGCGAATTCATGCCAATGATGCCGCCGCCACCACAGCCAATCAGCGCTTTGATATTAAGTTGTTCTTGCAACAATGGCATCAGCCGTGAATATTCACTCGCATAGGCAGACGAGATGAACACCAGCCCCAAGTCAGCCGATGCCTGCAACGCCAGAGTCGTACGTTCAACCACTTCTGCCACTGCCGCTTCCAAAGACGGACGGGTTGATAAGGCGTTCGTCCACTTGATCTGCTTAGCCATAGGGATTACACAAAAATGCGCTTTTGTAAGCCAATGCTCTTGGGCGGATTGGCAGGGTATCAAAGCCTTATCATTACCCTAACACTCGCAAGGCACAGGTTGTAGAGTCCCTTACTTCAACCCTAGGGGAGGAGTTGGCGAGTGGCAGTAGCGCCTTAACATTAGTTAATATGGTGAAGATAACCATAGATTAGCCGGTTAAGTGTATACTGGCACCTCGGTGAGTCAGAAACGACCAAATCTTAAAAGATAAAGATCGATCCTGTTCAGGTGCTGTCACTTGCTGATATGACAAAGAAAGAACGACTGAAAACTTAGAGTCAGCGAGCAGAACACCTGATTGGAGATTACCGATAACGGTCGAAATTCACCAGGTTTCCTGAATTAAAACAAGAAACGGGGACGAGAATTATGAGCAACATCCAAGACCAAATTGAACAAGAGCGCGAGCAAGCCCGGACTGTGTGCGATACAAAGGGCGCAGGTTCCGGTGAGTGTGCGGCTGCCTGGGATGCCGTTGAAGAATTGCAAGCAGAAGCATCCCATCAGCGGGACACCAAGCCGAAGAATTCTTTGGAGCGGTATTGTGACGCTAACCCAGGAGCAGATGAGTGCCGGGTCTACGAAGAATAATTTAATCTGGTGCTAAATGTCACCAGCCCGAGCTGGTGTTCGCCGCACAAATTCACCGGATAAATTTCCGGCACTTAACAAGCAACAAGAACCTGATTGAAGTCGTTCGAGTTGCTTGTTTTTTTGTTTTGTGTAGCTATTTATACGAATACTTGTTTGAATGCGACAGATGCGATCGCTCTGAAGCGGCTTCTCGCGTAAGCCAAAAAAGTAGCGCAGGGGTTTCCCTACCCCTACTGAGCAATCGGGAAACGAATCTAAGCTCCCTGCCCCCACAAGTGAAAAAGAAGCAGTTTTGGAGCGGGAAAGTAAAGATAAGGGAAAGAGAAAAAATTCCCTTTCCTCAAGTGTAGGGAGCTGTTGCAGGCAATTAGAGCAACGAGATTCGTTGAGTGGCAGTTGCACCTAGACAGTTAAAATGAGTGGGTAAAATTCCCCTTTCTGCCATACACAGCCAATGGACAATGACAACCTCTGGTTTCGACCGTTAGTTTGGATGGACTACCGACTAGCGCTACTATTTACTGTTATCATTCCGCTGATTCTGCTGATCTGGGCTTTTATCCAGAAAGCCGATGCAATGGTGCGCTTGTTAATCATCTACTGGCGGGTTTCTAGTCTACTGGCGATTACAATTTACTTGATGATTGCTGGATGGCCTATTTCCTACGTGTCGTCTTTCTTTGCCCGCCTGTTGATTCCCATATCACTCTGGTTTTGGGTAGATATCAACGATGAAATTGACGATCAACCACTGCGTCCTCTAAAGCTAGTGCTAACAGCGTGGCGTTGGGCTGTCAGTGTTTATTTAACATTGGGCGCTTTAGCTTTCCTTCCTTTCCTGTCTTGTGCATTTTCCCCAGGAGCAATCCAGAAACCATTTTGTGACGTTTGGTTAGAAGCACCTAGGATGTACAAACAGTATTTCCATCCCAGTTATACACCTCGATTTTTAGGCTTTTTGGCGATGGTGGGATTGGTGATTTATGTACTTTACTTGAGTTATTTTGTCTTGATCCGGCTGGGCAAGGAGGGACGCTCAGCAATGGAACAGTAAAAACAATTAAAAATTAAAAATTAAAAAATATTGATTTTTTAATTTTGGCTTTTTAATTGTTTGTCCTTAACCTTTTACACCCCGCATCAAATATGAGTAATGCTGTTGGGCAGCGTCTAGAGCGATACACCGCCAAGCGCCCTCATGAAGTCCTGGTTGTCACGGCTGAAATTGCTGGAGAAGAAGACAAAATTGCCATCTTTAAAGGATATTCTAGTTCTTTGATGCGCCCAACAGCGTTCGATCCGGATGTGCCGGTGCTACCAGATAAGGCATCGATTATCTCTATTGATAGAGTTCTTTCCCCTTACAATCCGGAAGCTCCCCATTATATAGAGCAAGGATTAACTTGGGAGGCAATTCAACCCTTGTTGTTAGAGGCGGGAGTTTAATCAACTAGTTAGTTTAGGTTTGCGAAAGCTAAGGAAGTAGGTAAGAAATAAACATTAGCGGCTTAGGTCAGACAAAATCTAATATTTATCTATTGTTAGATTAAATATTTTTAAGGGAAAACTATCATTGAGTATCCCACTGGAATTTCGACTATGCCATCTCCAGACGCTAGCTTTACCCCACACGAACGGGTCGTTGCTGCTAAGTCTGAGCCACAAAGCCAACTCAGACCCCCAGAACCTTCTCCAGACTGGGCAAACCGATTGCTCCATCGTCTCAGTATCCGAAAGAAAATTGGTTTTGGATATGCCCTAACTCTGGCTGTGGCGATTGTAGGAACCGCCATAGGACGTACGGTAGGAGATTATTACTATGAAGATCAATCTAGGGAGAATCTAGAGAGGGTACATAAGGAAACACTTCTTTTCAATGACTTGAGGTTTAACGTCCTAGAGGCACGAAACCACCAGCAACAATTTATTTCTTTAATATCGCAACCAGAGGTATTTAGGGAACACTATGCTCATTTCATGGAGCATAAAGCGGAGGTTGAGAATCGGCTATCTGAAATCAGAGCTTTAGCAGATAGGACTAATCGCCGGGATTTGAAGCAATTTCTTCAAAATAACCAGAATCCGGTAGAAAGTTACTTTCAGCAAGTAGAATCTCTCCTAAAAAAAATTAATGAGTTGAATTTAAAAACGCAGGATGTTTCAGCCGCACAGCAGGTACTGATCGCTTTTACGAATAATAAAGTAGCTACTGAGTTTGACAACTTTTCAGAAGACGTAGAAATCTTAATTACAAACGCTCACAAGGCAGAAGAAGAAGCCTATGAGGGTCTAGAAGAGGCAGAAAAGGTAGGAACCCAGGTTACGATCGCTGCCATGCTACTGTCGAGTGCGATCGCGGTTGCGATCGCCATTTATACCAGTCGCGCGATCGCTCATCCGATTGAAGCAGTTACTAAAGTAGTGACTCAAGCGAATGAGGAAGCTAATTTTGACCTGCAAGCTCCTGTCCTTACTCAAGATGAAGTTGGAGTATTAGCGATTTCCTTCAACACCCTCATTCAACGAGTTGCAAATTATACTCAAGAATTGGAGTTCGCTCGCCAGACTTTGGAAAGACGGGTAGCAGAACGGACTGAAGAACTAGAGGGCAAAAATCAGCAGCTAGAAGTAGCTCGCGCTCATTTACAAGAACTGAATGCTGAGTTAGTGTCTCAAGCTACCGAACTCAGCCACACTTTACACGATCTCCGGCAAACTCAAGCCCGTTTGATTCAAACGGAAAAAATGTCTAGCTTGGGTCAAATGGTAGCAGGAGTCGCCCATGAAATTAATAATCCAGTTAACTTTATCTACGGCAACTTGAGCCACGTCAGCGAGTACACCCAGGATTTACTCGCGCTGATCGATCTTTACCAGCAACATTATCCCAATAGCGCCCCCGAAATCCAAGCTCAAATTCAAGCATTTGACATAGATTTTGTCGCTGATGATTTGCCGAAAATACTCTCTTCGATGAAGATGGGAACTGAGCGCATCCGTCAAATCGTGCTGTCTTTGCGAAATTTCTCTCGCTTAGACGAAGCGGAAATGAAACCTGTTGATATTCATGAAGGAATTGACAGCACTTTATTGATTCTCAATCATCGACTTAAACGCGGCATTGAAGTAACTAAGCAATATGGAGAGTTGCCTTTAGTTGAGTGTTATCCAGCGCAACTGAACCAGGTATTTATGAATATTTTGAGCAATGGGATTGACGCCTTGCTTGAGCAAAGCCAGCAAACCAGCCCGCAGATTTTGATTCAGACAGAAATAGAAACAGAAAATCCCGGGTTTGTACGAGTGCGGATTAGAGATAACGGTCTCGGTATTCCCCCAGATATTCAAAACAAACTGTTCGATCCCTTCTTCACGACTAAGCCTGCGGGAAAAGGTACCGGGCTAGGACTGGCAATTTGCGCCCAAATTATGGAAAAGCATCAAGGCAAAATTGAGGTGAATTCGCAGCCGGGGAAGGGAACTGAGTTTGCACTGGTCTTGCCCAGCAAACATCCGAATGCGATCGCACTCAGCAGCCGCCTTGAGCTAGAGCAAGCCAACGGCAGACCCTAAGAGAGGTTTGGGTTATTCCGGAAGGTGCTATCCTCCACTGTAAGTGTGTTGTGTGTTGGAGTGGTTTAAAAATATGGTTTCATCCCCAAGCCGTCCTCAGCTCTCCAGTCCTGTGACTGAGGTAGAGCAACCAGGCATCCGGATTGGTAATAATCCTGCTTCCAGTTTCCTCGCGTTGCCAACGACTCCCCTGTTTGGCACCGATGGCATTCGCGGAAAAGCTGGAGAATTGCTGAGTGCATCCCTAGCCTTGCAAGTGGGCTTTTGGGCAGGTCAAGTGCTGCGGGCATCGGCAACCACCTCAGGGCCGGTGATTTTAGGGCAGGATTCTAGAAACTCTAGCGATATGCTGGCAATGGCGCTTGCGGCTGGTTTAACGTCAGCGGGACTGGAAGTGTGGAATCTAGGGCTATGCCCGACTCCCTGCGTAGCTCATCTCACCAGCGCCTCCCAAGCCGTAGGCGGGGTGATGATCTCTGCTAGCCACAATCCGCCAGAAGATAACGGAATCAAGTTTTTTGGATCGGATGGTACAAAGCTGCCCCCCGCATTGCAGCAGGACATTGAAGCGGCTTTAAGAGGAAGGGCGAATTTCGCCACGTTGAATGGTAGCTGGGGACAGCATTATCATCGACCGGAGTTAGTGACAAATTATCTGGACTTGCTGAAGCGATCGCTCGCACCAGGGATCGGGCTAAAAGGGTTGCGAGTCGTGCTGGATCTGGCTTGGGGCGCAGCGGTTCATCTAGCACCAGCGGTGTTTCAAGAGATGGGGGCAGAAGTCATCTGCTTGCACGATCGTCCCGACGGCGATCGCATCAATGTAAATTGCGGTTCGACTCACCTCAGCTCCCTCCAGTCAGCCGTCAAGCAGCACGGTGCCGACTTAGGCTTTGCTTTTGATGGAGATGCCGACCGAGTCATGGCAGTCGATGCCCAAGGTCGCGTCGTTGACGGCGACTATATCCTCTATTTTTGGGGCAATACCCTGAGGCAAGCTGGACAGTTGCCTGGAGATTTGATCGTGGCGACCGTCATGGCAAATTTAGGCTTTGAACGCGCCTGGAAACAGCTAGGCGGTTCTTTCGTCAGGACAGCCGTTGGCGATCAGTACGTACAGGCGGAAATGCTCCGGACTGGGGGAAAGCTGGGCGGCGAGCAATCGGGACACATCCTCTGCCACCATTACAGTCTCACTGGAGATGGCTTGCTGACCGCTTTACATATAGCAGCACTGGTGCATAGCACTGGGCAATCCCTCTCGGAACTGATCGATGGAAGCTTCCAGACTTATCCGCAGCTGCTGCGGAATGTGCGAGTGGAAGACCGCGAAAAGAGACGGCGTTGGCAAGAGTGCGACGCTGTGACAAATGCGATCGCTCAAGCGGAAGCAGCGATGGGAGACCAAGGAAGAATTTTAGTTCGCGCCTCTGGCACCGAACCCGTCATCCGAGTTATGGTGGAAGCCGCCAGTGCCGACTTAACAAATCACTGGACAGAACAGCTGGTTCTCGCCGTCGAACAACATCTGGCGTGATTTTGAGAAAGAGATGCGTGGATAGGTGGATGCGATCGCTAATCCACGCATCTCAAATCATGTATGCCAAAATCGATGGGTACCGGCAGCTTCAAGCTCCCCCATGCCGAAATCAAAGCTAAAATCCAAAAAGTCTAAAAATACAAAACAGCAGTCTCAAACGCCAACCCTAAGTCTTAAGGAGCAGTTAGCCCAAAAGCGCAAGGCGCAGCAGGCGCGAAAAGAATTTACTCAATTTGCCTTTGCCAGCGTGGGGATTGCCGCCGTTCTTGCTATCTTCCTATTTCTCGCCGCTGGACCAAAAGCAGCCTTAGCCTCTTTAGCAATTCCGGCGCTGGGGTTTTCCTACAAATATCCCCGCAAAGCCCTATGGGCATTCCTCCTTTACCTACCGATTAATGGCACCGTCACCTACTGGATTGGCGGCGGGAATCCTGTATTCCAGCTGGCTAAAGATGGAATCTATATTCCCGCATTGATTGCTCTAGTAAAGGACTGTCAAAGGAAAAAGCTACCCATCCTGATTTCCAAAGAGATCAAGCCGAGCTTGTACATTCTGTTAGTCTTTTCTGGGCTGACGCTGTTTCTTGTTAACGGCTTCCTACAATTTTCGGGCGGTAGGTCGGGACAACCCTTTTTGCAGGGAGTTTTGGGTCTAAAAGTTTTTCTGGGGTATGTTCCCCTGGCTTTTTGTGCCTACTATCTGATTCGGACAAAAAAGGAATTGCTCTTCCTGACACGAATGCATCTGGTTCTCGCCATCATCTGCTGTATCCTTGGCTTTATTCAGTACTCGATGCTGACTAGCGGTAGATGTGCTGGTACCAGAGGACTGGTTGCTGATGCTTTGTTTAAGGCAACCCTGGATGCCAAGTGTTTTGTCGGTGGCGCTTTGGTTTACAGCCCGGAAGTCGGGATGATTCGCTTACCAGGTACGTTTGTCTCTCCTTGGCACTGGGCATGGTTCCTGATTTCCAACGCCTTTTTTACCTTTGCAACTGCCTTCTGTGACACTTCATTTTTCTGGCGGATTGGTGGTTTAGTCGGTATGGCACTTGTCTTTGCCAATGCGGTGATTTCCGGTCAAAGAATTGCCCTGTCGCTGGTTCCCGTTGTCTTCGTACTGCTGCTGGTGCTTACAGGACAAGTAGCGAACCTCAAACGGTTTATCCCCGTTGGAGTCGGGCTAGGTGTGGTGTTGAGCATCGCCGCCGCCGCCAACCCAGCTTTAATTCAGGAGCGGATCGATAGTTTTGTCAGCCGCTGGAATGCTTCACCTCCCCAAGCATTTATTGTGGAGCAATTTAATTGGGCAATGAAGAAACAGCGGGGATTTTTGGGACGCGGTTTGGGAACGGCTACCAATTCCACTCGAATTTTTGGTGATGCAGCGCTGGTTGAAACTTACTACCCTAAGGTTCTATACGAAATTGGCCCGGCAGGCACGTTGGCGTTTCTAGTTTTCGTGACTTGCTTGACAGCGATTACTTTCAAAATTTACCGCTCGGTGAAAGACAAAAGTTTACGCAGTTTTGGTGCCAGTTTTTGGGTTTTGATTTTAGTGCTAAGTTATAACACTTACTGGTATCCCTTGGATACCGAGGTGGCAATTTATTACTGGTTTTTTGCCGGTGTTATTTTTAAATTGCCAGAAATAGATAAGCAGGAACAAGAGAAGCGATTGGCAGAGGAGGAAAATGATGAGGCTAAAACGAAGAAGAAAGGACGCCGCAAATCATCTGGAAGGCGTACTGTCGGCAAAACAAGCCCGGTACCTGCCACATAATTAAGGCAGCGATCGCTCAGTATTCAGCGATCGCTCACTATTCAATTGCATTTCGGAGCAGTAAACCGTGAAGCCTTTGATTTCGGTTATTATCCCCACTTACGGACGTGAAGAACCTTTGCGAGACACGCTCAAAGATGTCTTGCTGCAAGACTACCCAGCCTTTGAAGTGCTAGTGGTCGATCAAACCGCCACGCACCAGCCCGAAACTCAAGCGTATCTTGAGGAGTTGGCAAACAGCGGTAAAATTCGTTGGTTTCGCGTAGATTGGGCAAGCTTACCGGGTGCCCGAAATTATGCGGTACGGCGGGCAGTTGGGGAAATTGTGTTATTTCTGGATGATGATGTTCTGCTAAAGCCTGGATATTTAGAGGCTCATGCTCGCAATTATTTAGAGCGTCCGGAAGTGGGTGCGGTGGCAGGGCGAGTATTTGACCGGATGAAGTTGGAAGATTCCGGCAATAAGTTGACGATTGAGGATTTGCCCCCAGAAGCGATGGACCCTGGAATTGCCTGGTACCACATTGACTTAGTGCATACCGTGAAGCCGCAGCGCGTTCTGACTGCCAGAGGCTGCAATATGTCTTTCCGGCGAGAAATTTTTACGAAGCACGGACTGCATTTTGATGAGCGGTTTCGAGGGAGTGCGGTGCGCGAAGAGTCAGATTTTTGTCTAAGGTTGCGGCAGACAGGGTATCAGATTTGGTACGACCCCGATGCTGATTTAGTTCACCTAGGAGAAGAAACTGGCGGCTGTCACGATATTAGTACGCGATCGCTCCAGTACCAACTTACCTTCTATCACAACCACTTTCTATTAGGCTTCAAAAACCTCACCCCAGCTCAATGTCTGCGATTCTTTGCCAAGCTATTTGACTGTCACGTTTTAGGTCATCCCCCTTGTTACAAAAGCGGTTCTCCCATCAAAATCCTTAGTCGCGGTGTTTCCTACACTCTCGGATTCTTTAAAGCATTGGGTACAGTTATTCAATCTAACTGGGCAGATGGTCAAATATACACCCAGCTCGACAAAAAGGAGGCGTAGCTATGGAAAATAAAACAACACCCGATCTTCATGTGCTTCCCCTTTTTCTAAAAGCTTTGCTCATTCTCTCTTTGGTTTTAGGCATTTTTTTGAGGTTTTATCACCTCAACCAAAAAATTTATTCAAATGATGAGACTTTTAGCACCACCTACATATTCGGTCAACGATTCTTAGCGGTTGATGATTCGGTAGTTGGAGTTGACGAGCTACAGAAGTATCAGTGGATAAATCCTGATATAAGTTTCAATCAATCTATTCAAAGATTGGTATTAGAACCCTATGTATTTCCACCTGTTTTTTCAGTGGGGATGCGAATCTGGTCAGAATTGGGAACCCATATATTTAGTAATCCGTTAATCATTCAAAGAAGCTTTTCAGCATTTATTAGTCTTTTTGTTTTAGTAGGTATTTATTGGCTATGTTGGGAATTATTTGAATTTCACCTTGCCGCCTGGATCGCCACAGCTCTAGTCGCTGTCTCTCCATTTCATTTACAATATGCTCAAGTGGTGCGACCGTATAGTTTACTGGCAGTCGTCACTTTATTATCCAGCGCGGCTCTTTTGAGAGCGATGCGAACCAAGACAAAACTTAGTTGGGTAATATATGGAATAACTGCTATTGGTGGTTTATATTCTAATGTACTATTTGGATTTGTTTTAATTGCACACGGGGCCTATGTTTTTCTTACCGAAAGATTTCGATTTTACAGAAATTTAATATGTTATCTACTTGCCTCGGCTTGTAGTGGATTAATTTTTTTGCCGTGGTTTTATCTTTTTATGGCATCGGGTATGTCTTCGTATTCAGTCGATCAGGTATCAAGCCGCATCCCTTTGCTATCACTGATTAAGGTCTGGATAGACAATATAGTAACTACTTTTGTTGATTTTTACGATCCTTGGGCTGGTCTTACTCAAAATTTACGATATTTACAATTATTTTTTACTCCTTTAATCTTAATAATTACTGGCTTTTCTTTTTATCTACTTTTCAAAAAAAATCCAGAACGGGTATGGTTATTTATTTTGACATTAATTGGGATGACAGGGATCCTACTAATGCTCAAAGATATAATTACCGGAGGTTCTATTTCGACCCGTTTTAGATATTTAATTCCTACTGTTTTAGGTTTAGAAATAGTAGTTTCGTACTTTTTAGCTAATTGGTTAAGTTCCAAACAATCTTGGCAAAGAACATTTGGAAAAGTAGCAGCATCAGCCATACTTATGAGCGGAATTATATCCTGTGGAATCATTGCTCAAACTCCTTCCTGGTCGGCTTTTGGAAGCCCACACTATCCAGCGGTAGCTCGTACAATCAACCAAGCAACTCGTCCTCTAGTAATTACTGATAATTTAGGCCGTGCATTCACGATTAGCTATCTACTAGATTCAAAAGTACAGTTTAAAATACTGACTAAAAAAGCTAGCTCAGTCAATGTACCAGATGGTTATAGCGATGTTTTTTTATTGGAAGTGTCTAAAGGACTGCTTCAGAAACTAAAGCAAGAGCAGAACTATAAAATAGAACCTGTTTTGGTAGCACAGAATAATTCACCTAAAATACAGGATATTTGGCGTTTAGAAAAAAATTAAAGCTAATAGCCGAAACCTAAAAATTCAAAAATAGTTCTTGATATTCGCAATGAAAATTTTAGTTGCCAGTCACACTTATATCGTTGACCTCAACTGCGAGAAACTAAGGGCGTTAGCTCAACTGGAACCCGGAATTGAAGTAACTGTCGTTGTGCCGCGCCAGTGGCAACCTGGGGGTGTTCAAAATAAGACGATTGAAACTCAGCTGCGTCAAGAAGGCTCTTTTCAAATCGTGCCAGTTTCTAATTTCAGCCAGAACAACCAGGGAATGCTTACCTTTGGGGCTGACTTGATTTCTTTGTTGCGCCAGTTTCGACCCCAGATTATTCAAGTGGAACAGGGTTCAAAGGCTTTAGGGTATGCTCAGCTGATTACGCTTAATCGACTGTTAGGGCTGAAGGCCAAAAATGTGTTTTTTACCTGGTGGAACTTACCCTACGAACTAAAATTTCCGGTTTCCTTGCTAGAAGCTTATAACCTACGACACACTCACGGAGTGATTGCCGGAAATCAAGATGGTGTGGATATATTGCGGCAGCGTGGCTACGACGGCCCTAGCAAGGTGATGCCGCAGCTGGGTGTAGATGAAAGATTGTTCTCACCAACACCCCAGCCAGAATTGGCAGCAAAACTGGGGATTCAACCGGATGAATTTGTGGTCGGGTTTGTGGGGCGGTTTGTGGAAGAAAAAGGTCTGCTGACGCTGTTGCAAGCGTTGAAAGGCTTGCAGTCACGCCCCTGGAAATTGCTTTTACTCGGTCGCGGCCCATTGCAATCGGTACTACTAGAACAAGCCGCTGAGGCGGGGATTAAAGATAAATTGATTTTGGTGGAAAGCGTTCCTCATGACGCAGTTCCCTGCTATATCAACCTGATGAATACGCTAGTGTTACCTTCAGAAACAACTTATAAGTTTAAAACTTTGACTGCCGCTGGTTGGAAAGAACAGTTTGGTCATGTGCTGATTGAAGCGATGGCTTGCCAAGTTCCTGTAATTGGTTCTGATTCCGGGGAAATTCCGCACGTCATTGGAGATGCGGGGTTAATCTTTCCAGAGAAAGATGCAGTAGCTTTGCAAAATTGCCTGGGGCAATTGATGGAACAACCAGATTTAGCCCAGAAGTTGGGTAAGCTGGGTTATGAACGAGCGATCGCGCAATATACAAATACTGCATTAGCTAAGCAGCAATTAGATTTTTATAAACAGTTAGTCAAGAGTCAGTAGTGCTTACAACTGACAACTGACAACTGACAAACAAAATGAAAATTTTACAAATTGTCCCTTCAATTTCTTTAGTTTATGGGGGTCCCAGTCAGATGGTTCTGGGGCTATCAGAGGCACTGGCGTCTGAAGGGGTAGAGGTGACGGTACTAACAACAAATAGCAACGGTGATGTCGGTCAGCCACCCTTGGATGTGCCTCTCGACCGTCCGGTGGAACAAAACGGCTATCAAGTGCGTTATTTCCCCTGTTCCCCGTTCCGACGCTATAAGTTTTCCCTAGATTTGTTGCGCTGGTTAGCGGGACACGCGACTGAATTTGATTTAGCTCATATTCATGCTTTATTTTCGCCTGTAACCACAGCAGCGGCGACTGTGGCGCGATCGCGTCATTTACCGTATTTAATGCGTCCTTTGGGGACGCTAGACCCCGCAGACTTACGCAAGAAGAAGAGAATCAAGCAGATTTATGCGGCGTTGCTGGAACGTCCCAATTTAGCAGGTGCGGCGGGAATTCACTTCACCAGCCCCCAAGAAGCTAAGATTTCCGAACGCTTCGGAACTTCAACGCCGGATGTGGTAATTCCCTTAGGCGTAAAGCAGCCAGCAATCCTACCGAAAGGTCAAGCTAGAAGGAAATTAGGCATTCCGGAGACTCAGCCTTTGCTGCTGTTTATGTCTCGGATTGACCCGAAAAAAGGGCTAAATTTACTGATTCCAGCCTTGGAAAAACTTTTAGAAGAGGGTGCTGATTTTCACTTTGTGCTGGCAGGTGGAAATCCGCAAGATCCAGCTTATGAGAACAAAATTCGAGAACAGTTGCAAGCGTCACCTTTACGCGATCGCACGACTATAACCGGATTTGTAACTGGTGAGTCGAAAACTGCCTTACTACAAGATGCCGATGTATTTGTCCTCCCTTCCTACTACGAAAACTTTGGCATTGCTGTGGCAGAGGCAATGTGCAATGGAACCCCAGTGGTAATTTCTGACCAAGTTTATATCTGGGAGGAAATTCAACAAGCGGAAGCTGGCTGGGTTTGCACCTGTGATGTAGATAGTTTAACTGAACAATTGCGCGAGGCGCTGGCTGATGCTTTGGAACGACAGCGGCGGGGAATCAATGCCCAAGAATACGCTTTGAAAAATTACAGTTGGAAAGCGATCGCTCAAACAACGATTAAAGCTTACCAACAAATTCTTACAAGCAAAAGTAGTAGCGCGTCCAGTCTAATTTAGTGGGCTTACTCAGACCTGAAAAGCTTGAAATGTAAGCTTTCGGGCATTTGTTTAACCAAGCATTCTAGGCTAGACGCGCTACTACTAATAAGCGGCGTGACCTAACGCCAAACCAGCAACAAGCATTCCTAGAACTAGGAAAGGTTGAGCGCTTGCCTGATATTTCACATCATTTTTCAGGGGATCGCGCAGAAAATACATATCCTGAAAAGTGATTTGGGGGATGATGAGTAATATCAAGATTGCCGCATAAAGATTTTGGTGGATGCTAATTAAATACGCGGCAATTCCAGCTTGAAAGATATCAATCATCAGCACGCATATCCAAGCAGCCGTGCCAACGCCAAACATCACCGGAAGCGATTGTAGACCGAGTTGGCGATCGCCTTCAACGCTCTTGAAGTCATTCACTACGGCAATTCCTAACCCCGCCAAACTGTAGAACAGCGTCAGAAGCATAATCGTAGGGTTTAACTCGCCAAACAGCGCGTGACCTGTCCACCAGGGGAGAGCAATGTAACTCGCACCAAGGGCGTAATTGCCCAGCCAGCCATTTTTCTTCAGCTTCAGCGGTGGCGCAGAGTAAATATAGGCGAGAAACGTACCGCCCAAGGCAATGCAGGTGATGGTAGGAAAATCATGCCCCGCCCATCTATCTAAAACGTAGGAAAGCCCTAACCCCGCAAATAACAGTACCAAAATTTGCGTCACCACTTGGGGAACAGAAATGGCACCAGAGGGAATCGGACGGTAGGGTTCGTTAATCGCGTCGATATCGCGATCGTAAAAATCATTTAAAGTTTGGGTATACCCAACTAAAATAGGTCCCGACAGCAGCATACAAGTAGCGGCTTTCAGGACATTTTCCAGCGTCCAAGTGTATTCACCGGAAGAAGCCGCACCGCAGACAACGCCCCAAATCAAGGGAATCCAGGTAATCGGCTTCATCAACTGCAAGCGAATTTTCCAGATAGAAGTCTCGCCAGGAGCCGCACCTTTCATGCCCAGCAGTTGACGAGTTTTCGCACTCCGCTCAGATGGGTTGTTATCGGTTGTTTGTTGTTTGTCGGTTGTCATTTGCTAATGGGTAATAGGTAATAGGTAATGGGTAACGGGTAATGGTCATTATCAAGTACCCATTACCCATTACCAATTCTCAATGACCAATTAGAACGAAATCGCCAAGTAACTATTTTGAAATTTAGCGCCTTTGACGGGTTGACCGCTCAACTGGGGGGGTAAGGAGATATTGCGCCGCTGATCTCCGGCTTCGATGGTGACTTCAGGGCCGTATTGGGTGAGTTTTACCTGCTTTTTATCAAAACCAGGCAAGAATAGACGTACCTGACGACCTGGAATGTCAATCTCGATAGGTTTGGGCAGCCCCGATACTTGGCGCAAATCTGGGAGGGCGTCTATCAGTGGTTGCCAGTCACCCAATGGCGAGCTGGGAAGGGCACTGACCGCAAGTGGAGTAAAGTTTTCCGAAATACCTTCTGCGACCGATTCTTGGTTGAGCAGAACGCCTCCCACGGTCAGCCCGACTTGTTGGGCACTGCCCCAAAAATACTGAGCAGTTGCAACAGCAGTTGGCGCACCCGTCGTTACCAAATAGGCGGCAACGCGGTTGGGATCGGCGACTGCGGCTCTCCCTCGCTCCAGCAGATTGTTTACCTCATTCGTGGGCTGTTGGGCAAAATTATCCCCAGTCCATGACACATTGAGAACAGCGCTGCTGATGGGTTGAATAAAAGGCGAAACGGTTCTCCACAGGTCGGAATCTTCCACCACTTTCCGGAAGCGGCGAATATACCAGCTGAGGATCTCTGGCATCCCTAGCATCCGCAACGTGGTCTGGTCGCCGCTGCCGTCGTAGATGATGACGTCGTACTTGCCACTGGCTTCGTACTCGCGGATGGCGTTGAGAGCCAGGGCGCTGTCCATCCCTGGCAGAACGCCCAACTCCTGACC
Source organism: Coleofasciculus sp. FACHB-542 (assembly GCF_014695825.1). Lineage (NCBI taxonomy): Bacteria > Bacillati > Cyanobacteriota > Cyanophyceae > Coleofasciculales > Coleofasciculaceae > Coleofasciculus > Coleofasciculus sp. FACHB-542. The sequence goes on from NZ_JACJPB010000009.1 coordinate 82,668, forward strand.
GTAGACATTTTTCAGCAGAGGCGTCCGTAGATACTGCGCTTCCAGTTTTTTGACTTCTTCCCAGCTGCGTTCGAGTAGCACGGCAGACTGGAACTGTACTACTTGTAAGTTTTGCTCCAGTTCCTGGGGGTCAACGCTAGGGGACGCCCCTAGGAGCAATCCAAGAGTGGGGCCGGGGTCTTGTCCGGCAAGTAGCACTCGCGCTCCCTTGCTTGCCAGTTGTTTGGCGGCGGCGATCGCCACTGTGGTGCGACCCGTGCCGCCTTTGCCCAAAAACGTTAAAATCAGGGCCATCTGTTCTTACTGTACGGGTTTCAGTTCATCTTCAAAAAACCAAGTGGTCGAGTTGTCGTCAAATTGCACAACGACCCCAACGCCACTACCATCTGTCATTTTGTAGCCTTTGATGCTGCCGACTTTCCCCAGTTTATTAGCAACAGCGGGAGAAACCCTGTCTCTGAGGCGGTATACTTTAACTTTTTGACCGATCTCCATTACTGCTCCGATGCAATGAACCATTCCAAATCATTCCACAGTTTAGGGCAAAACCTCGCAGATTGGTTTGATCGAGCGGTGACGAACCGAAGGGCGTCCTCTTAGGCATCGCTTTTTTCCGGTTCAGATGACCTCTTCCCAATGCCCATAGAAGGTATTTACGCCCATACTCGTTGCTCCGCTGCTTTGTTGCTCTAGCATCCAGATGACCAAGAGCCTGCTACCCTCGACTCTTGGCCTAAACTGTAACTCGTAAAACTTCTGCTTGTATTAGGGCAAATTTCTTATATTATCTTTAACTTAAATAGACTAGACTTGTTACAAAAGCCAACAAATGCCAAGAATCGGCAATGGGAACTCTAATGTTTAACTCAGCTTCATAGGAAAAAGTGGATTCGTGTTTCGGTTGTGAGAGAGTAGCAGGATTTGTTGAAGTCGATGAAAGCAGTTGTTCGCAAGGCTGGCAGGGTGAGGCGTTGGCTTCCGGTTAATGACCTGTGGTGGGTCAAGTTTGATTTATTAAGGACTTTAGTCCGAAGGGATTTAGAGGCTCGCTATAAAGGTTCAATTTTAGGCAATTTATGGCCGCTCCTAAATCAGGTATCGCAATTAGTAATTTATACCTACGTATTTTCCATTGTTCTTAAGGTCAAGCTCAATCTCAAGGGATTGCCAGCCGATAGTGCTACCTTTGGCTTGTGGCTTTTTGCTGGATTGTTGCCATGGATTGCCTTCACAGGCGGATTTTTGCAGGGATCTGTATCTGTAGTATCACAACCAAATTTAGTCAAAAAGGTAGTATTCCCCTTAGCTTTATTACCCCTTGTGCCTGTACTATCAACATTCATTGAGAGTGCCTTTGGCTTAATGGCGTTGATTGTGTTAATAGCATTATCCTTTCATACCTTACATACTACATTAGCTTTACTGCCTCTGATCTGGTTACCACAGTTGTTATTAACTGCTGGTTTTGGGTATTTGGGAGCAAGCATAACAGTATTTTTACGAGATGTGCCACAAACCCTAGCAGTGGTATTAAATTTTTGGCTTTATTTGACACCAATTCTTTACCCAATATCAGCTATTCCAAAAGAGTGGCAGAATTGGGTTCTTTGGGCAAATCCTTTAACGACACTTGCGGAAGTGTATAGAGACTTAGTCTTAGTAGGAAGCGTGCAGCATGGGGCAGAATGGGGATGTTTATGCGTAGTATCTCTATTACTATTCCTTGGGGGGTTAAGCGTGTATCGAAAATTACGTCCAGCCTTTGCTGATGTTCTCTAAATTTAGATTAATCTGCTAGTTGTGTCTTTAGTAGTGGTGTGATGAGTGAAATAGCAATTTCGCTGAACAATGTTTCAAAATGCTTTAAGCGTTATGCTCATCCTATAGACAGGTTGCAGGAACTGTTGCTCCCAGGCAAGAGTAAAGCTGATGAATTTTGGGCTTTGCGAGATATTAATTTGGAAATTCCTAAGGGACAAACAGTAGGGATTGTAGGAAAGAATGGCTCTGGAAAAAGTACCCTGCTACAAATTATTGCCGGAACACTGACATTAACTACAGGCAATGTCCAAGTCAATGGTCGTGTTTCAGCTTTGTTAGAGTTAGGTAGCGGATTTAATCTAGAGTTTACAGGTCGGCAGAATGTATTTTTTAATGCCAAGATTTTAGGATTAAGTAAAAAAGAAACAGAAGAAAAATTTGATGAAATTGCTCGATTTGCAGATATTGGGGATTTTATTGACCAGCCTGTTAAAACTTACTCAAGTGGGATGTTTGTGCGTTTAGCATTTGCAGTTGCCACTAGTATTGATCCGGATATTTTGATTGTCGATGAAGCTCTTTCTGTTGGTGATGAGGCTTTTCAGCGCAAATGTTTTGCTCGTATTCAGGCAATTCAGGAAAAAGGCGGAACAATTTTATTTGTCTCGCATTCAGCCTCTTCGATAGTAGAACTTTGCAATACTGCTGTGTTAATTGATAAAGGTGAATTACTACTACGTGCAAATCCTAAGTTAATAGTTTCTAGCTATCAGAAACTGCTTTATGCCCCACCAGAAAAACAAAGTAGTTTACGAGATGAGATTCGCAATTTAAATAACCAGAATATCTTAAATATCAACTTACAAAACAATAATCCTATAGAGAGAAAAAATAAATATTCTCAAACAAAGGAAAAGAATATTTATGACCCAAACATGCGGCCTCAAAGTACTGTTTCCTATATAGTACGAGGTGCAGAAATTAAGCAAGCTCATATAACCACCTTATCAGGTGAACGCGCTAATATCTTACAAAGACGGAAAGGATATATATACACATACTCTGTTTGTTTTCATCAAACAGCTTATAAAGTAAGATGTGGTATGTTAATTAAAACTACAAGCGGCTTGGAACTAGGTGGAGCCACATCGCATACCTTTGATAAGGCAATTGCTTGTGTAGAAAAAGGAAGTGTTCTTCAAGTTCAGTTTAAATTCCATTGCTGCTTACAACCAGGAGTTTATTTCTTGAATGCAGGAGTTTTGGGGATATTAGATACAGAAGAAATATATTTACACCGATGTATAGATGCAGCTATGTTTAGAGTACAACCAGAAGAAAACTTGTTAGAGACTAATTTTGTGGACTTTAACACAGAAACCTATGTATCGTTAGCCCAACCAAACTCTGATTTGGAACAAGTTGTTTAATAAGTATTGGTGTTCTTTGAACTTGCTTTAATAATTTTTAATCTTAATCTTTGCTAATGCTACCCCAAGAAGTAAAAAACTTAACATTAATCATTGCTGGAATGCATCGTTCCGGAACTTCTTTAACAGCTTCTCTACTGCAAAATGCTGGAATAAACATTGGTCAAAGATTGATGGGAGGTAACCCAACAAATGCTAAAGGACACTTTGAAAATCTAGATTTTGTAGACTTTCATAAAGAAGTTTTATTTTCCCAAGGTATTAGTCCCGAAGGTTGGACTTTAGAAAACAATATTAAAGTCCAAGAGCAGTTTATAAAGAAAGCAAAATTAATAGTTCAGAAAAATTCAGAAAATAATCTTTGGGGTTGGAAAGATCCACGCACAACTCTCTTTCTTCATTTTTGGGCAGATTTACTTTCTGAAGCTAAGTTTTTATTTGTTTATCGCGCTCCTTGGGAAGTAATTGACTCGCTATATCGAAGAGGCGATGAAATATTTCAGCACAACCCGAATTTTGCCTTAAAAGTTTGGATTAACTATAACCAAGCAGTACTAGATTTTTATTCTCAGTTTCCTGAGCGGTGTTTATTATTCAACCTTAATATTTTATCTAGCCATCAGGATATATTAACTAAAGCAATTGCTGAAAAATTTGGGATTTCTTTACAAGTTAAAGCAGCAGATATTTACGATCCAAAATTGCTTAATACTCAAATATCTAAGTCCCAAAGACCAACTTTAATAAAGAATTACTTTCCAGAAGCATTAGCTCTTTATGAGGAACTAAACATTCAAGCAGACACAAACAAATTATTTCCAAATTTGCCTTTAATTGAAGATGTTCAAGAGCAATCTTCCTTAGCATGGGTTCTGCAAGATTGGTTAGATATTCGCTGGCTACAAAAAAGTTTAAAGACTAATTTAGGTAATTTACAGCAATCCCAATCTCAGTTGCAACAAACGCAGACACAATTTGAGCAATCCCAATCTCAGTTGCAACAAACGCAGACACAATTTGAGCAATCCCAATCTCAGTTGCAACAAACTCAGGCACAATTTGAACAATCTCAATCTCAATTGCAACAAACGCAGGCTCAATTGCAGCAATCTCAATCTCAATTGCAGCAATCTCAATCTCAATTAGAGCGAGTGAAATCTCAATTGCAACAAACTCAGGCAGAACTAGAGCGATCGCAATCCCAGTTGCGAAAAACTCAGACAGAATTTGAGCGATCGCAGTCTGACCTAGTATATGCTCAGACTTTAGTGACTGCAATGCAAACCAGTAAGTTTTGGAGGCTAAGGGTCGCTTGGTTCAAAATTAAGGGCTTCCTAAACTTGGTTCCCGCCTCAGAAATGTTTACACCTAATACTAATAAAGTATTAAATGTAGTTCATAAAATAGAAGATAAACAGATAAATTCTGAGTCTAGTCAAGTAAATTCTAAGTCTAGTCAGGAAGAAACATCCACTGATGACAGCTTAAAAATGTTTGCTTTTATTAGTGGCTGTCCTGGAGATGCTTATCGGTATCGGTGTCATCATCAAGCAGAAATTTTAAAATACCTTGGATATTCAGTTGATGTTTATGAACCAATGGTATTTTTATACGATCGACTTCTTTCTAAATATAAAATAGTTGTTGCTCATCGGGTTCCGCATACTTACGAATTTGAACAGTTTGTTATTAAAGCTAAACAACTAGGCATAAAAGTAATTTTTGATACTGATGATTTAGTATTTGATCCATCGCGTCTTTCTCAAATTGATGCTTACAATAGAATGGATAAACAAGAAAAGGCGCTGTATGAAGATGGTATTAAGCGCTATCGTAAATCCCTATCTTTATGTGATTACGTCACAGTAAGTACCGCTCGGCTCCAGCAAGAAATCAAAGAAAAATTTCCTAATAAAGATTCAATAATATTACGTAATCGTATTAGTGATGAAATGGAGCAAGGAGCAATTGAAGCTCGTAAAAGCTATGTTCCTAAGGATGGGATGCTTCGGATTGCGTATTTTAGCGGCACTAAAACTCATGCCAAAGATTTCGCAGAATGCGTTTTAGCTTTGAAAAGTATTTTGACTAAATTTTCTCATGTTCGTCTCCTAGTAGTTGGACATCTAGATATTCCCGAAGAATTACAGGAAGTTAGCTCACAGATAGAGTTTATTCCGTTTATGCCTTGGAGGGATTTACCAAAAATCTACCGAAAAGTTGATATCAATCTTGCGCCACTGGAAAAGAATAATGCTTTTACGGAATCGAAAAGCGAACTTAAATATTTTGAGGCGGCGCTTTTATCAGTCCCAACTATTGCCTCAGATACAACTGCTTTCCGTGTCGCTATTCAAGATGGAGTTAATGGACGACTATGTAAGACTTTAGAGGAATGGGAAACTGCTTTATACAAACTTGTAACTGACGACAAAATAAGACAGCAAATGGGGCAGAAAGCCTTTGAGGATGTAAATTGTCGCTACCTAACACGAGTTTCAGCCTTAGAAAATTTGAAATTATGGAACACTTTATTAGGTGGAAGTTTAGCAGCCAATAAACCTCTTTCAATTGCTTTTATTCTACGAGCGCCAATTGCTCAAACGGGTGGAGGTTATAAGCAGATTTTTTACCTAGCCCATTATTTAGCCGCACAAGGTTATCAAGTACATATTTATGTTGAACCTATCGCGCATCTAGCAGGTTCTACGCCTGAACAAGTTCAGAAATTTTGCGAGGATAATTTTGGCAAGAGCAAAGCAATCATTCATTGTGGTCATCAAGGTATTCTAGACTCTGATGTAGCAATTGCAACCAATTGGCCTACAGCCTATGTTGTCGAGGGGTTAATTAATACAAGATTTAAAGCATATTTTATTCAAGATTACGAACCTCATTTCTACGATCCAGAGGATATTTGTTTTAAACAAGCAGAAGCGACTTACGATTTACATTTGGGAATGATTTGTATTGGCAAGTATTTAGCCGAAGTTTTGAGTAAAAGAAATCGCATCAAATACCCCTATATAAACTTCTCATTGAATGAAGCTTTCTTAGCAAAAGAGCCGATTCTGGAGCGGCATTTAGATACAAATAAATCCTGCTCAATTTTATTTTTTGCTCGTCCTTATATCCCTAGGCGTAACTTTGCCTTAGGGGTTGAAATATTAGATAAATTGCATAAGCATAATCCTAATGTGCAAATTAAGTTGTACGGACTGGAAGAAGCTTTAGAACTGCCATTTCCTTACGAAAATTTAGGTGTTTTAACTCAAGCAAAAGCAGCAGAAGCAATGCGCTCATCTGATATACATCTATCTTTTTCTATGACCAATATCAGCACAGTAGTGTTTGAAGCAATGGCTTGCGGTTGTGCCACAGTAGAAGCAGATGTTCCTCCAGTGAGAGCAATGGTTGATGATGAAGCTTGTATTTTATGCGAGCCTAATGTAGGATCTGTTTTTCAGGCATTAACAAACCTTGTAGATAATTCTGGACTAAGACACAAAATTGCAACTGCTGGTTATCACTCTGTCAAAGACTTAACAGTTAAAAATATGTGTTCTCAATTTGAGAAAATTATTAGAGAATATAGCTTTAACTTTAGAAGTTGAATGAATATACACAGATAAAAAAGAGAAAATTGATTTTGTTTAAAAAATTTAGAATTCAGAGTAAAAGAATGATTACTAGAGCAGATTATCAGTTAAACCGCTTACAATTTTTAAATAATTTAGTTGACTTAGAAAAATCAGAAGGTTTAGAAATAGGAGCTTGCGACTTACCAACTGTCTCCAAAGAGGTTGGCAATTGCGAATTTGCAGACTTTCGTTCAGCAGAAGAAATGATTCGTCTCTGGAACCTGCCGCCAGAGACAGTAATGCCTGTCAAATACATTCTCCAAAGATATAGTGAGGTTCACACTCAAATTAACAAAAAGTTTGATTTTGTAGTTCTATGCCACGTTATTGAGCATATTCCTAATGTCATTGGCTATATTAAGGATTTACACAATTTGCTCAAACCAGGAGGGGTAATTATTATTGCCTGTCCAGATAAGAGAAGAACTTTTGATGCCTCAAGACCTTCAACTACAATAGAACATCTGCTAGACGATTATTATAATAATTGTAACTATCCTTCATTAGAGCATATCTTGGAATTTGCCAAGGCTGCATCTGACGATTTAAGGCAGAAAAGCATAAAATCACCTAAAGAGTTTTATGAATGGGGATGCAAAAATTTTGAATCGGGAATGGCAGATGCTCATTGTCACGTTTGGACAGATGAAGAGTTTTTTAACCAAATTAGCTATTTGATTGAAGCGGGTATGATTGAAGGGTTGGAAATTGTTGATAAACAATACAATAATATTGTTTATAACGAATTCTTGATTGCTCTAAAATCTGCCAGATAAATTCAGCCTGAACTATAATAGTCAAAAATAATATTTATAGTGAATGTAAGGGTTTTCATTACTAATTAATTGAATATATTTCAATAGTGTTGTCTTTACATCGCTTTGCTGGAGTGATACTACATAAATGAGCGAGCAATACAAGATAGCAGGTTATATAACTGCTTATGAAAATCCAACAGCAGTTATAGATTGTATCAATGCTATTACTTGCCAATCCTTGCCCGTTGAGAAGTTACTAATAGTAGATAACTCCAGCACGAAGCCTTTATTACATCTTACTAATCAAGAAAATATTTTAATCAAATTTCATCCAGAAAACATAGGAATTGGGGCTGGTTTAACTTGGGCAATTGCATGGGCTATTAAACAAGGATATGACTTTTTATGGGCTTTCGATCAAGATAGTGTCCCTGAATATAACTGTCTTGAAATTCTTCTAGAAGTTTATAAAAAATTTTCAAGTAATAAATATAAAATTGGTATTACTGCACCTACTCCTATAGATAGTAGAAACAATAAAATAGTCCAAGGTGCTGTTTTTAAAAAAGATAGTTTTAGAGGGTATGGCTCAGAGAGCCTAACTAATCCTTATGATTGTGATGCACCAATTACTTCTGGTTCTCTAATCTCTATCGCTGCTGCTAAAACTATCCCACCGCCACGTAGCGATCTATTTATTGATGGAATAGATTTGGATTATGGACTAAGACTAAAACAAGCAGGTTACCATAATTTAATTGTTCCTAATGCTTTTATGAAGCATAATTTTGGAGAGCCTTTAAAAATCAAGTTTATTAATAAAGAAATTATTATCCAAAAATACTCGGCGTTACGTCATTATTATATTTGTAGGAATCATACTTATTTAGAAACTAATTATGCCCAAGGTGTATATAAGTTTATAAGCGTTTTAAGAAGAGTCAAGTATTTAATTTATACTATTATTAAAATAATAGTATTTGACCCTAAAAATAAATTTTTCAAAATGTGGGGTTGTTTAATAGGAACATTTCATGGTTTGATAGGTAAGCTTGGTAAAACTTGGAATTGATATTCAAATTAGTATACTGATGAACATCATAACTACTGCAATTCCTGATGTATTAGTGATTGAGCCGCAAGTTTTTGGTGATAGTCGCGGTTTCTTTTTTGAGAGCTACAATCAAAACAGCTTTATAGAGAAAGCTGGAATTTCAGCTAACTTTGTGCAAGATAATCACTCACGTTCAGTTAAAAATGTTTTACGTGGGTTACACTACCAAATCCAACAACCTCAAGGAAAGTCAGTCCGTGCTGTTGTTGGTGAAATTTTTGATGTCGCAGTAGATATTCGCCAAAACTCTCCGACTTTTGGTCAGTGGGTTAGTTGTATTCTTAATGCTGAAAATAAAAAGCAATTCTGGGTTCCTGCTGGTTTTGCTCACGGATTTTTAGTTATTTCAGAAGTAGCGGAAGTTCTTTACAAAACTACTGATTATTACGCCCCTCAACACGAACGTTGTATTCTTTGGAACGATCCTGATTTAGCTATAGATTGGCCTTTAGATGGGACACCAATACTATCTGTAAAAGACCAAGCTGGTAAAACTATAAAAACTGCTGAGGTTTTTTGATGACAAAAATATTACTTACTGGTAGTGCAGGGCAAGTAGGTCAAGAATTACAGCAAGTATTTACTAATGCAGAAGTAATAGCTGTTGCACGTGAAAGAGTTGATTTTACACAGCCAGAAACCCTGCGTCAGATAGTCCAAGAAGTTCAGCCGCAGGTAATTATTAATGCTGCCGCTTATACGGCAGTGGATAAAGCCGAAAGTGAACCAGAACAGGCTGACGCTGTAAATGCTTTAGCGCCTGCTATCCTAGCCCAAGAAAGCCAAAAATTAGGCGTGTACCTAATTCATATTTCTACAGATTACGTTTTTGACGGCAAAAACGGTTACCCTTATCAAGAAACTGACAATACTAACCCTGCAAGCACTTACGGTCGCACAAAATTAGCCGGAGAGCAAGCAGTTCAAGAAAACTGCAATAACTATATTATTTTGCGGACAGCTTGGGTATACGGCACCTACGGCAAAAGTAATTTTGTCAAAACCATGCTGCGACTGGGTGGGGAACGCGAGGAAATCCGCGTTGTTGCCGATCAAATTGGTAGCCCGACTTGGGCAAAACATTTAGCACAAGCGATCGCGCAACTCATTCCCCATCTGACACCAGAAATCGCCGGAACCTACCACTACACCAATAGCGGTGTCGCCAGCTGGTATGACTTTGCTGTTGCCATCTTTGAAGAAGCCAAACACGTGGGGTTCCCCTTAAAAGTCCAGCGCATCATCCCCATTACTACTGCTGAATATCCCACTCCCGCACATCGTCCCGCCTATTCTGTCCTTTCCTGTGGGAAAATATCTGCGGTTATGGGAACTTATCCCCCCCACTGGCGACAGGGATTGCGGCAGATGTTACTGGAGTACATAGGCGATGAAAGCTTTAATTCTCTCCGGCGGTAAAGGCACGAGGCTGCGTCCTCTCACCTATACGGGGGCAAAACAACTCGTGCCCGTCGCGAACAAACCCATCCTCTGGTACGGCATCGAACGCATCGTTGCCGCAGGCATTACCGACATTGGTATTATTATCAGTCCCGAAACCGGCGCAGAAGTTCAAGCCAAAACTGGCGATGGCGATCGCTTCGGTGCCAGAATTACGTACATTCTCCAGGAACAGCCAGCAGGACTTGCCCACGCCGTCCAAATTGCCCAACCTTTCTTGGAAGATGCACCCTTCATCATGTACCTGGGCGATAACCTGATCCAGAACAATTTAGATCCATTTCTGGACACCTTCAAAGCCCAAAACTTGGACGCGATGATTCTCTTGCGTCCAGTGGCTAATCCCAGCGCCTTTGGTGTCGCCAAAGTGGATGAGAAGGGACGAGTATTGTATCTGGTAGAAAAACCCCAAGTTCCTCCCTCCAATCTCGCCTTAGTGGGGATTTACTTTTTCGATCGCAGCATCCATCACGCCATTGCTTGTATCCACCCATCTAAGCGAGGCGAACTGGAAATTACAGATGCCATTCAATGCTTGATCGACCAGCAAAAAAGCGTAGAAGCGTGTCAATTAGAAGGCTGGTGGCTGGATACTGGTAAAAAAGACGATCTTTTGTCAGCCAATCAAATTATTCTAGATAGTTATCTCGTTGGTTCAGTTCAAGGTCAGCTGGATGACCAAACTCAAATCATTGGACGAGTGGAAATTGGTGAAGGGTCAAAAGTTGTTAACAGTACCATTCGGGGTCCTGCGATTATCGGTCGAGATTGCCACATCGAAAACTGCTTTATTGGCCCCTATAGTAGCATTGGTGATTGCAGCATCCTAATCGACGCCGATCTTGAGCATAGTGTTATCTTACAGGGCGCTCAAGTGGTGGGAATTCATCAGCGAATTGTAGATAGTCTAATTGGGCAACGCGCCCAGCTAACCGCGGCCCACCGCCGACCCAAGGCCCTGCGTTTTATGATTGGTGATGATTGCCACGTTGAACTAACGTGATCTATTTCGTTACAGTTAACTATTATTCAACAGATTTGGTTACTCAACTCATTAGATCGTTTCCGGAGGATAGCGAGGTTCCCTATCAGGTTGTTATTGTCAATAACTCTTTAGATGATGCTTCAATTGAGCAAGTCAAAACGGATAGTATTCTGATTCTTCAAGCAAAAACTAATCTAGGATTTGGCAAAGGCTGTAACTTAGGTTTAAATTGGATTTATGAGCAAGATAATGAAGCAATCGTCTGGATTATCAACCCGGACAGCTATCTTCTAGAAAAGACTCTAGAACAAGTGCCAGCCTTTTTTAAGACTTATCCAGAACTTTCTATTGTTGGCACTTTTATCTATACACCGGCAGGAGAAGTTTGGTTTGGTGGAGGACGCTTTATTCCTGAAACTGGAACAATTCTCTCTGAAAACCTGTTGTTGACGCATCCAAAATTAGCTTATATGCCCTGCGATTGGGTTTCGGGATGTAGTCTGCTGGTCAATTTCCGAATGTTTCCCAATTGTCCTGAGTTTGACCCGGCTTACTTTCTTTATTATGAAGATTTTGATTTTTGTAGACGCTATTCCCTAGAGGGGCATTTAATCGGTATTACCCCTCTGATTCGCATCGGGCATCAACCGTCTTCGATTACAGACAGAAACATTTTTAATAAAATCAAGCATAGTACCTATAGCTACTTGCTAACCTTGGAAAGATATGCAAGTTTAACAGTGCGATCGCTACGGTTTCTCCGTCTTATTTTCCATGCGTTTATGTTACTTGTAGTAAAACCGTCGGTCGCCCTTGGTAAACTTTACGGCGTCTTCCTCTATTTAAAAAAGCGATACTAACCTTGCTGTGTCCACTCCTAGTCAATCTTTCCTTCATTTTTTCCCAACCGACTGGCATCAGCACCTATGCCATAAATCTTTTTCCGCACCTCCAGCCTCTCGAACCAACCTTACTGACAGCCCAAAATTTTCCCAACTATCGCTGCTATCCAGTTCCGTCGGATCTAACCCCCGCACAAGGGTCAAAAGGGCATTTTCGCCGTCTGCTGTGGACGCAGCGGCAGTTGCCCGAAATTTACAAAAAATTGAATTCTAGTTTAATCTTTTCCCCAGTTCCTGAAGCGCCGTTGTATGCGGGTTGCCGTTCAGTGGTAATGGTTCACGATCTCATCCCGCTGCGGTTTCCTAAACGCTTTTCTCCCCTAACGCCCTACTTCCGCTACTATATTCCCCAGGTTTTAGCGCAAGCTGAGCATATTATTTGTAACTCTAGCTCCACCGCTCAGGATATTATTGATTTCTTCCACATTCCAGAATATAAAATTACGCCAATTCATTTGGCTTATGACGTCAATCATTTTCGGTTTCTAAATATTCCTAGAAGCAGTTATTTCCTCTATATTGGTCGCCAAGATCCCTACAAAAATATTGCTCGGTTAATTAACGCATTCGCTACTTTACCAAGTTGCCGTGACAATGAATTATGGATAGCTGGATCTGGGGATAAGCGTTATACGCCTGTGTTGATGGCGCAGGTGGAACAGCTAGGTATAAAGAATCAAGTAAAATTTCTAGATTACGTTTCCTACGAGGAATTGCCGACGCTAATTAATCAAGCGATCGCTCTCGTCTTCCCTAGCCTCTGGGAGGGCTTTGGACTGCCCGTTTTAGAAGCAATGGCGTGTGGCACCCCCGTGATTACTTCCAACCTCTCCTCGCTGCCAGAAGTCGCGGGTGACGCCGCCCTTTTAGTCAATCCCTACAACGTGGGAGAAATTGCCGAAGCGATGCAGGCAGTGGTGACGGATTCAGGATGGCGATCGCGTCTTCGTCAAGCTAGTCTTGCTAGAGCCAGTCAATTTAGCTGGACAAAAACTGGACAAGCGACTGCCCAAGTCCTTCAGCGATATTTGTAAACACAGCGAAAATTATCAAAATTACAAAGTGGCAAATTGTCAAGTTAAGATTGGGGGTCAGCTCAAGATTCTCCTTCAAGCTTCAATTCCTCTTGCCTCCCCAGGTAGATTTCTTTTTATCAAAGGTTTGTCAAAATAATTGACAATTAATGGAAGAGGCTCAGCATGAACCGGCGAGCATTGTTGCTGCTAAATCGCCACGCACGCCGAGGAAAAGAAGGTCTATCAGAGGCGGTTGCCAAATTGCAGGAGTTAGGATTTGACCTGCAAGAAGAGTCCACACAAAAGCCCCAGCAGATACCAGAAATTATCCGTCGCTACCGCGATCGCGTCGATCTGGTTATCATCGGTGGCGGAGATGGCACCCTAAATGCCGCTGCCGAGGGTCTGATTGACACCCAACTCCCGCTAGGCATCCTACCTTTAGGAACAGCCAACGACCTGGCACGAACCCTTTCAATTCCTGTCTCCCTCCCTGAAGCTTGCGAGGTAATCGCAACAGGTCAAAAACAGCGAATTGACTTAGGTTGGGTGAATGGAAAGCACTTCTTCAATGTTGCTAGTCTCGGATTGAGCGTGCAAATTACTCAGCAGCTAACCAAAGAAACTAAGCAACGCTGGGGAGTCTTCGCCTATGCAGTCACCGCCATCCAGGTAGTTGGGCGATCGCGTCCTTTTCTAGCAAAAATTCGTCTCAATGGCGAATCTATTCAGGTGAGAACCGTTCAGATTGCCGTAGGCAACGGACGATATTACGGCGGTGGCATGACCGTTGCTGACGATGCTACCATTGACGACCAGCGCTTGGATCTGTACAGCTTGGAAGTTCAAAATGCATGGCAGATCGTCCGATTGCTACCTTCCATGCTAAAAGGAAAACAAGCAGAATGGCCTGAGGTGCGAAGTCTTCAAGGGCGGGAAATTGAGGTATCCACGCTAAAACCTCTCCCGATTAATACTGATGGTGAAATCACCACTTACACCCCTGCCAAATTTCGCCTAATTCCTAAAGCAATATCGGTTTTAGTTCCACAATCACCCCTACGCACTCCTTAAAATACCTCCCAGTCACCGGATTTAAGCCCTATGATTAAGTGCTAGTAGGTGTTAAAGCATTTCCCGTGACCCCATCTCCTTCACATTCAAAACCCGATCTAGCAAGCGTCTGGCATACTCTACCAGTGGACAAGACACTGGAGCAGCTAGCAAGCGACCCAGAAGTTGGTCTGACGACCCAGGAAGCCAAACAGCGGTTGCAGCAATACGGCCCCAACGAACTGCAAGAAACTGCGGGTCGAAGTACCTGGGAAATCTTGCTCGATCAGTTCAAGAACATCATGTTGTTGATGCTGATTCTAGTAGCACTGATTTCCGGGATTCTAGACCTGGTGGATTTACGCGCTGGCAGATTAGCCCCTGGTGAAATTCCCTTCAAGGACACAATTGCAATTTTACTGATTGTCATCCTTAACGGCGTCTTGGGCTATCTCCAGGAAAGCCGCGCCGAAAAAGCACTTGCCGCCCTCAAGAAGCTTTCCTCTCCGAAAGTGCGAACGATCCGCGATGGCAGACAATTAGAGGTGGACGGCAAGGATCTTGTTCCAGGAGACATCATGCTCCTCGAAGCAGGGGTGCAGGTTTCCGCCGACGGGCGTCTAATTGAAGAGTCAAATCTGCAAGTGCGGGAATCGGCACTAACCGGCGAAGCTCATCCATCAAGTAAGCAGGCAGCGGTGCATCTGAGTGAAGAAACCGCATTGGGCGATCGCATTAACTTAGTCTTTCAAGGCACTGAAGTCGTCCAAGGGCGCGGCAAGGTCATCGTCACCGGCACTGGTATGAAGACGGAACTCGGCAAAATTGCCGATATGCTGCAATCCGTCGAAGCTGAAGACACCCCGTTGCAACAGCGAATGACCCAGCTGGGCAACGTGCTGGTGACGGGTTCTTTGATCTTAGTTGCCATCGTCATCGTCGGCGGAATGCTGCATAATTTCTTCAGCCAGGGGCGTTGGAACTGGAATGTCTTGCAAGACCTTGTGGAAGTTTCTCTATCGATGGCAGTGGCGGTAGTGCCAGAAGGCTTGCCAGCAGTCATTACAGTGACGTTGGCACTGGGAACCCAGCGGATGGTACGCCGCCACGCACTGATTCGCAAACTCCCAGCGGTAGAAACCCTCGGTTCTGTCACAACTATCTGCTCGGATAAAACCGGCACCCTCACCCAAAATAAAATGGTGGTGCAGCGGGTAGACACGGCAAACCATACCTTCCGCGTTACCGGCGAAGGTTACATCCCTACCGGAGAATTTTATCTCGACGAGCGGCAGGTAGCCGCAGAGCAGTATCGGGATCTGCAAATCCTCATGCTTGGCTGCGTGCTTTGTAATGACGCAATGTTACAGCACGACAAGAATGAGTGGGCAATTCTCGGCGACCCCACAGAAGGGGCATTAATTGTCCTGGCTGGGAAGGGAGGAATTGATAAGGAACCGCTAAGCCGCCAAATGCGCCGCGTTGCCGAGTTTCCTTTTTCCTCCGAACGCAAGCGGATGAGCGCGATCTGCGAAGCGGGCGCTTGGATTCAAAACACGCCTTTTTCTAGCAGCCACCTGATGTTTACGAAGGGTTCTCCAGAGTTAATTTTGGAGCGTTGTACCCAAATTCAGGTAGGCGACCAGAGCGAAGTTCTGCGCGATGAGCAACGAACTCAAATTCTGGAGCAAAATAACCAGATGGCAAGTAAGGGCTTGCGGGTACTGGGATTTGCTTACAAGCCTTTAGAGAGCGTTCCGCCCGAAGGATCGGAGGAAACAAACGAGCAAGAATTAGTTTGGCTGGGTTTAGTCGGAATGCAGGATGCTCCGCGTCCGGAAGTGCGGGATGCAGTCGCTAAATGCAAAGCCGCTGGAATTCGAGCCATGATGATTACTGGCGACCACCAGCTAACAGCACAAGCGATCGCCCAAGATTTAGGGATTGCCCAAGAAGGCGATCGCGTCCTCACAGGTCTACAACTGCAAAAGTTTAGTCCAGAGGAGCTAGATCAAGTCGTTGACGAAGTTAGCATCTACGCCCGTGTTGCCCCCGAACACAAACTCCGCATTGTTCAAGCCCTCCAGCGTCGCGGTAGATTTGTCGCCATGACCGGCGATGGCGTCAACGATGCCCCAGCACTCAAACAAGCCGACATCGGCATCGCAATGGGCATTACCGGCACCGATGTCAGCAAAGAAGCCAGCGATATGGTGCTACTGGACGATAACTTCGCCACCATCGTCGCCGCTACAGAAGAAGGGCGGACTGTTTACAGTAATATTCGCCGCTTTATTAAATACATTTTGGGCAGCAACATCGGCGAAGTGTTGACCATTGCCGCTGCACCTCTGCTTGGCTTGGGGGGCGTTCCGCTCTCGCCGTTGCAGATTCTCTGGATGAACCTGGTTACGGATGGTTTACCCGCTCTCGCCCTTGCCGTAGAACCCGCAGAACCCGACGTGATGCGCCGTCCTCCCATGAATCCCCGCGAAAGTATTTTTGCCCAAGGGCTGGGTTCTTACATGGTTCGGATTGGGATTGTCTTTGCGATTATCAGTATTGCTTTGATGGCATGGGCTTACAACTATACTCATGCACCCGGCTATCCGGGAAATCCAGATGTTTGGAAGACTATGGTCTTTACAACCTTGTGTCTCGCTCAGATGGGACACGCTTTGGCGGTTCGTTCTAACAGCCAACTGACGATCGAGATGAATCCCTTTACCAACCTGTATTTGTGGGGAGCGGTGGTTGTTACCACGGCGTTGCAGCTAATGCTCGTCTACGTACCCCCTCTGCGTTCTTTCTTTGGAACTCACTACCTGACTCTTACTGAACTCGGTATTTGTATCGGCTTCAGTGCCTTAATGTTCGTTTGGGTTGAGATGGAAAAACTGTTTATCCGTTTTTTTTACAAAGGCAGACGGTAATGGGTAATAAGTAATGGGGAATTAGGGACTGGTTATTGGAAGAATCTAGGCTGAAAATAATCACCCATGCCCCATTACCCATTCCATTACTAATGATCCATTAGCTATGTATCTCAAAACCCTCCACCTGCGCCAGTTTCGCAACTACTTGGATTGTGGAGTTGATTTCGAGGCTCCTAAGACGATTTTGGTGGGGAATAATGCCCAAGGAAAATCCAATCTTTTGGAAGCAGTCGAGTTACTATCAACCCTCAAAAGCCATCGAGCCGGACGCGATCGCGACCTGATCCGCGAAGGCGCGGCGGACGGTAAAATTACAGCCACGCTGGAACGCGCTAACGGCTTAGTGGATCTGGCTTTAACCCTCCGCACTCAAGGGCGTCGTACCGCAGCCATTAACCAAGAAGCTTTGCGACGCCAAATGGATTTTCTCGGCGTCCTCAACGCTGTAGAATTCTCCAGTTTAGATTTAGATCTAGTGCGAGGTGCCCCCGAACAACGCCGCAACTGGCTAGATTCCATCCTCACCCAGTTGGAACCCGTCTACGCCCACATTTTGCAGCAATATAACCAAGTATTACGGCAGCGCAACGCCTTATTAAGACAAGAAGCGAGAAAAGCCCAACCTTCTTCTAGTAACAGGCAAGAGGAAATTTCCACCGATGGGGACTTGAATCGTGACTCAGAATTGGCCTTGTGGGATGTCCAATTAGCGATCGCGGGTTCTCGCGTTACCCGTCGTCGAGCCAGAGTCCTGACACGGCTGGCACCTCTCGCTCAGGCTTGGCACGCTAGCATTAGCGGTAGAGCTGAAGTGCTGGAATTAAAATATGCCCCCAATGTCACCCTGGAGAAGGAAGAACCCGAAGCGGTGCAACAAGCTTTTCTAGAGAAAATTCAACAGCGTCGGGTCGTCGAACGTCACCAAGGCACAACCCTCGTCGGTCCTCACCGGGACGAAGTTGAGTTTACCATCAACCAAACACCGGCAAGAATTTATGGCTCCCAAGGTCAGCAGCGAACCCTAGTCTTGGCGCTGAAACTGGCAGAGCTAAAGTTGATTGAAGAAGTCGTTGGAGAACCGCCACTGTTACTACTTGATGATGTTCTAGCCGAGTTAGACCCAAACCGCCAAAATCAACTGTTAGATGCCATCCAAGACCGCTTTCAGACCCTGATTACCACTACTCACTTAGGTTCCTTCGATGCCCAGTGGTTGAATTCTTCTCAAATTCTCTCTGTTCAGGCAGGACAAATAAAACGATGAAGTTTGTTAGTTGCATAAGGACGGATTGAAGCCAAATATTTGTAAATAGCCAACTAGATGGATAAACCTGCACCTATAACAAGTCGTTCTTTCTCTTTTAGTGTTAATCGCTGGCTTGCAGCCTATAACCTTATTCTCAAATCCGGAGTCACCCTCAGAAGTCTCGTATCCACCAATATGTTCTAAAGAGAGAATCCGTGCCTTACTTATTTAACGAACTGTCAACCTACGCCCAGATTGATTGTGACGTAATTAACCTTGCTGCTATGCGAAAAATGGATATGGCTATGGATCGGGATGAGATTGCAGGACTGGGCGCTTCGTTGCGACGGATCAATCAGAAGCTATTGACCTCAGCCAAGGGAGATGGCGTCAAAAGAGTATGGTATCAGGGTGGAGAACCTTATTTCGATCTGTTTATTGACCTGCGAGAAGATGATATCGAGTGGTTTCAGTTGACTTTACGTGGGAAATCGCTGTCGTGGAATCGAGCAGGTTGGCAAACAGGGATAACGAATGAAGGCATTGTCAATGACATTACTTTTTATCCTGCTAGCAAACTGATTAAAACAGACAATCGCCCTGATTTTGCGTTCATTGAATTAGCATATTCCATCCTGCAAACCCGCGCTGGTGATGCGATTGTTGATAAAATACTGGTGCTGTTTAAGCCTGAATAACGAATGGCTAGTCGCTAATCAAAGCCCTTTTTTGCCCAATTAGCAATTAGCCTATACCCTAATCATTAAGCTTATTTGTAAATTATTTTAGGTGCAATATACCAGCACGAATTTGGGTTTAATGTATTTGTTCTTGCTCGTTATCCTAATTTTGAGTCGTTGCTGGAGCCTTTTTATTATTCTTTTTTGATAAGAAAAATAACCCTCGATTCCTCATTTTTGAAGAGCTAAGAACCATTGGACTCATTGGACTCTCTTCTAGAAAGGGAAATATTTGCTCTTAGGATACTTGTACTGATTTTATATAGACAATTTATGAATTAGCCCTCTATCTAGGGATTTATTTTCTTTCATAAAACATAAATATTTATTGCAATCAAGTAATGATTTATTGCACATAACTAAGAATTAGCAGAAGTTTGGGTGTATCACAGTTTACAATTGCCAACAGTACCCCTGTGGAAATTACTGGATGGGTTCACAATGCAGCCCAACGCCCTGCCGCTTCCTTGCCTATCTCTAGACCCTGCTATTGACCGTCAGCCTCTGACTGTAGCGCCTGATACACCCCTCCTTGATGTGTTGGCGCTCATGAGCCAGTTACGTAGTAGTTGTGAGTTGCCCAGAGGAACCCAAGCCAGAGGGACACAAGCAGACACCAGTGCAGCATCAGAAGACCCAAGCTGGGAGGCGAGCGAGGGAATGAACGCCGCCTTGCCGCACCCTGCATCCTGTTGGTTGTCACAAGAGGAGACCGATTTTGACACTGCCGATGCCGCAGGTCATTGTGTCTTAGTCATGCAAGGATCGCAGCTTGTGGGAGTCTTTACAGAGCGCGATATCGTTAGACTGACTGCCGCCAGAGCTTCCCTAATTAACGTCAAAATTGCCGATGTCGTCACGCAACCAGCCATTACCCTCAGACAATCAGAAGCTCACGATGTTTTCACAGCTCTTTCCTTGTTTCGTCAGCACCGAATTCGCCATTTGCCAATCATCGACGATAATGCAGGGGTAGTCGGAATTGTCACGCACGATAGTATTCGCAAAGCGTTGCAACCCGTTAATCTTCTAACGCGATTGCGATACGTCGCGGATGTGATGACATCCCAAGTCGTTCATGCGCCTATGACGGCTTCTGTTCTCGATTTAGCCCAAATCATGGCGAGTCAGCTAGTCAGCTGTGTCGTCATTACAGAACAGAGGGAAAACCAAATTGAGAACAAGCCAATAAAGACGCTTAATTCTCAATTCCCAATGCCCGTAGGCATTGTCACAGAGCGAGATGTGGTGCAGTTTCAGGCGATGGAATTAGACTTGTCGAAATTGCAGGCAAAAGACGTAATGAGTACACCCTTATTTTGTCTGCAACCCTCAGATTCCCTATGGGTTGCCCATCAAGAAATGCAGCGGCGGCGCGTGCGACGTCTGGTAGTTGCTAGCAATCAGGGCGAATTACTCGGCATTGTCTCCCAAACCAGCCTGCTACAAGTGCTGAACCCAGCGGATATGTACAATGTCATTGAGGTATTGCAGCAGGCAGTAGAAGAGCGTACCAAAGCATTAGAAAATAGCAACGAGCGATTGCGTTGTGAAATTGCTGAGCGCAAACGAGCTGAAAAGGCATTGCGACAAGCGCACGATAACTTAAAAAAACAAGTAGAGGAACAAACTGCCGAATTAGCTCAAGCGAATGTGCTTCTCAAAAAGGACATTATTGAGCGTGTCGCAGTAGAGGCGGCTTTGCGGAAATCAGAGGCGCAAAAGACAGGATTAATCGCGTCTCTACAACAACAAGCCGAACATCTGGAACAAACTTTACACCAACTGCAAAAAACCCAAGCCCAGCTGATTCAAACAGAAAAAATGTCCAGTTTGGGGCAACTGGTAGCTGGTATTGCCCACGAAATTAACAATCCGATTAATTTTATTTACGGCAATCTCAGCTATGCCGGTCAATATGTCCAGGATTTGCTGAATCTGCTGCAACTTTATATTAAACATCATCCTCAACCAGAAGCGGAAATTCAAACAGAAATTGAGGCAATTGACCTGGATTTTTTGAAGACAGACCTCCCGAAACTTTTAGGCTCGATGAAGGTGGGAGCCAACCGTATCCGGGACTTGGTACTGTCCCTACGAAATTTCTCCCGATTGGATGAAGCGCAACAGAAATTTGTGAATATCCACGATGGGATAAATAGTACTCTTCTGATATTACAAAATCAACTAGAAGCAAAAGCGGGACGCTCTGGGATTAAAGTTATTAAAGAATATGGCAATCTCCCTGCTGTGGAGTGTTTGGGGGGGCAGATTAACCAGGTATTTATGAATATTCTCAGTAATGCCATTGATGCCCTCGAAGAGGTCTTTGCTAAGGAATCATGGGGGATGGCTCATGGGGAGGACAGTATCGATTCTCAACCCCCGACAATTTGGATACGCACCGAATTAGTCGGTAAAAATCAGGTAGCTATCAGGATTGAAGATAACGGAATAGGGATGACGGAAGCAGTACGGCGGCAAATGTTTGACCCTTTCTTCACAACGAAACCTGTGGGTAAAGGTACCGGCTTAGGATTGTCAATTTGCTATCAGATTGTGGAAAAACACGGCGGTCAGCTGAAGTGTATTTCCGCACCCGGTGAGGGAACTGAGTTTGTAATTCAGATTCCAATCCGACAGACAACTCATGCCGATTCTATGTATACATCCCGTCGTCTAAAGCCTGCCATTGAGCGAAATGAAGAGCAACAGCTACACGGAGCTTAGCGAATGGGAGAAGGAATTAAAAACCGAAGAATTTCTATCTTTCTGTTTTAATTTAATTATTGTGCTTCTCCAATAAGAGTAAAAGCCGCCCAGTCTTTCGGATCGGGGTGTTGCTTCATTGTTGTCAGCATCGCCTGACGCATCGCTTGCGCTTTGTCGGGATTCTTTTGAAGGTTTTGATAAAATTCGGTCATTAAGGATGCTGTAGGGGCGTCTGGAACCGACCAGAGGGACACAATTACACTGGGTATACCCGCAGTAATTAAGCTGCGAGATAGTCCGATAACGCCATCGCCGGTAATTTTGCCTCTGCCAGTGTCGCAAGCACTCAGCACGACTAGCTCAGCATTCAGTTTCATGTCTAGAATTTCGCTAGCAGTAAGTAAGCCAGTATCCTGCTCAGATGGAGCGAGAGCGATCGCACCCGGTACACCCAAACCTTGAAAATCATCCAGCAATCCATGTGTCGCCAGATGAATAATCTTCGCTTTGGGCATCTGTTGCGCGATCGCTATTTTGGTCGCTTGCTTGCCAATGAGCGGTTTGGTTTTGAGGAGAGAAGCGATCGCTTTTGCTTCCTGTTCCGCACCCGGTAGCTGAGATAACGGCTCCGGTTTCTCCCCAATTTTAAGAGCAATTTTAGGCATTGTAGGATTGCCTACCACTAGCACTTCCTTTCCCGATACACGTTGCCGTTGCTTGTGGGTTAGCTCCAGAACCTGAATAGCGGGTGCTGTCACAATAGTGTGTTGTTCGATGAAGTATTTGCCACTGGCATCTTGGAGTGCTGGGAAGGGAACTAGGAACAGTTCACGTTGAGGGATGAAAATAATTCGGTCGTTGGGGTCTTTTGGCAATCGGTCAGCAATCGGTTGAATCAGCAGTTGATGCAGTTGCTGTAATCGTTTATTAGTGCTGGTTTTATCCACTTTAGAGGCAACGGCAAGGCCACGACCTCTAACGCCGATGGAATCACGGCTGCTAGTAACAAGTTCTTCTAGAGAAATATTTTGTTTTTGCCACAGAGGTTTCAGGTCAGCGGTGCGAAACGTTACTTCACCTGTAGGCTTGATGACCCAAATATAGAGTTCTGATTCTTGAGCTTGTTGTTTACCTTGAACTTTGAATGTGTCGTAAATAATCGAATATTGAACGAGTGTCGAGGTTTGCGCTTTAGCAATTTGTTTAATTTGCTCAATGGTAGGAGGTTGAAGGTTAGAAGGTGGAGCTGAACCTTCAACCTGTAACCTGTCATCCTGCAACCTATCAGCGAGTAATTCCACAAAGGCTCGTGACCTTCCCCGCTCCGCAATTTCCAGTGCTGGCTCAGTTTTACTCTGGGCAATGAGGACTTTTTGTAATGTCTGGTACGTACCAACTTGCCTTTCAAAGATTGACACTTTATTCGCATCGTTACTGCCTAAGCCCGCTCGAATAGATTCCAGAACCTTAATTCCATCCATTAAAATTGGCTCTGCGGTTACGAAATTGCCTTGTTTATAGAGAGTAAAACCTATATTTTGCAGCGCTATGCCTTCGCTTTCACGGTTTTGAATTTCTTGTGCGATCGCTAACTGTTGCTGAGAGTATTCAAGCGCTTTAGCATAGTCTCCAAGGCGACGGTAAGCCACTCCCAGATTACCTAGTAAAGCTCCTTCATTGCGTCGATCTTTGATTTCTCGTGCGATCGCCAAACTCTGCTGAGTGTAATCAATCGCCTTGGTATAGTCTCCTAAAAAAATATAAGCCATTGCCAGATTAGCAAGTGCCAACCCCTCACTTCGTCGATTTTTTATTTCCCGGACAATCGCTAACTGCTGCTGAGAGGATTCAATCGCTTTAGCATAGTCCCCAAGGTTACTGTAAGCCACTCCTAGATTGCCCAGTGCCGCCCCCTCGCTTCGTTGGTCTCCTATTTCCCGTGCGTTGGCTAACTGCTGCTGAAGGTAGTCAATCGCCTTGGCATAGTCTCCCAGGGAAACGTAAGCTGCTCCTAAATTGGCTACTGCCTTTCCCTCAGCTTGTGGATCGGGAAATCCATCTGCTGCGACGAGCGCCAATACCTGCTGAGAATACTCAATCCCCTTAGGGTAGTTTTCCAAGTTAAGGTAAATCCCTCCCAGATTGGCCAATGCCGCCCTCTCATTGAGTGGGTCTTCTATTTCTCTTGCGATCACCAACTGCTGCTGAGTGTAATCAATCGCCTTGGCATAGTCACCTAGAGAGTCATGAACCAGTCCTATCCCTCCTAGCGCCAATGCCTCGCCTTTTCGGTTTTTGATGTTCCGGTAGATTAAGAGTGACTGTTCCAAAGACTGTAATGCAGCTGCCCATTGACTGGTAAAATACTGCCCAGCTCCTTGTTTACGTAGGCGGTCTGCTTGAGTCTCATAAACCATGTCGATCTTTTCTAAAACCAACTCCTCGCCTCGGCGGTCTTTGAGTTCCTGGTAGATCAAGAGTGCCTGTTGCCAAGACTGTAATGCCGCTTCCTGTTGATTGGCAAGATACTGGTCAAATGCTTGCCCATCCAGTCGCTCTGCTTCCGCTTTCCTTGCATTTGGGGTTTGAGCCAACGCTTGGGGTGCTGTTAAGGGTGCTGGAAGATTGGCAACTGGCGTCACGCCATTGGCAACAAGCATGGCGAATAGCATCAGTCCGATTTTTGGGCGTCGCATGGCTGGGTCAACAGGTGTAGATGTGTGGCACTAGCTACACTGTCATAGCCCAGACACAAAGATACTGTCCAGCGATCGCGGCTGTAACGAAGAGCGGATGCTAGATGTTAAGACTCGCATTGGTGGCGGGATAGCGATCGCTATCCCGCGATTACCAATTAAGCATTCCAAATGCCGGAACCATCCACATCTAACGGTAGGAAAACCGTCATGACCTCACCTTGCTGGGGTCGTTGCCGTACAATCAGTTTTCCTCCTAACGCTTGGAAGAGATTTTTGGTGACGTTGAGATTGAGGCTCAAACATCCGGTTTCTGGCTGAAACATCAATAGCTGACCAATTGACTTGCACGTTGGTGGGTTGTTGTCTGCGGCTAGCGAGTTGCCGCTTTCGTCAGGTTGGTTTTGAGACTGAAGTTGCAATTTTAGCTGGTCTCCGGCGGGTGTCACCTCCACCTGAATATGACCGCCTGCGGGGATGCTGCGAGTGAAGTTTTCAATTAACCCAGTTAGTACCTGATCCAGCATGGCGGGATTACTGACAACAGCGGGGAGCTTTTGCGGTAATACCACCTCTAGGGTTAAGTTGCGACGATTTGCTTGTTTTTGCCAGCGAGGAATGCTGTTTTGGAAGACCTGCGCTACCGACATCGCAGTCAGGTGAACGGGCGAGCGCTTAACGGTTTCTGTTTCTAATTCCACCGCTCGGAAAAACAACTCCATGCGGTCAATTTGCTCGGTACACTCGCGATCGATCGCTTCCAAACGCCTGATGATGTCCGGTGCTAATTCGTTGCGGCGCTTCAGCAACAGCCGCGTTAAGGTGCGTATGGTACTCAAGGGCGTCCGTACTTCGTGGGCAAACGCTTGAAGTAATTCCACATCATTAGAATTTTGAATTTTTAATTTTGAATTTTCAATTAATTTAGGATTCAAAATGGGCAGTTGGGAATTATCTTCTAGCTCTTTACCTTTTGCTTCTTGCTCACACCCAAGACGGGAAAACTCGGCGTCTTTCCGATTTTCGCCTCTAATTTCTTCGGGCAGATGTTTCAATAGCAAGCGGCTAAACTGCATAACGGTTCGATAATCGGGCGCTTGGGGTGCAAAGCGTTCGACTAAAGTTTCTAACTGACTCACTTGATGAAGACTGGTCAGCAACAAGCGCGATCGCAAAGTTTGCCACGCTTGCTCCACCACTTGCGGATCAAAAGAATATTGGAAAGCTGGGGCACCTGTAATATCTTCTCCAACAACCATCACCAAACTAAACCGTGGTGTGAAAATTACGCAAAACTGTTCGCTTGTTAAGGGATCGGCAGGGATTAACGGGAAGTTGGAAGTGGATTGAGGTTCGTTTTCCTTTTGCTGAGTTGTTGCGGGAGGCAGCAGAAATGGCATTAATGCCAGAGGATTAAATCGCTCTGCTGTAAAAATTCCGGTATGAACGCGAGTCATGACCGCTGGGTGGCTCAGAACCGGCACAGGACCCGCTAAAATTAAGCCCAAGGTTTGTGGCGAATCTTGTAGCGAATCAGTGGCAGGTTCTAGAACTTGCAGCAGCAACTGTTCCAAGGCAGCGATCGCTCCACACCACTCCCGCGAGGCACGGGCGTACTCTCGTGCCGTCCGGCTGGCAGGGCGCAATCCATGCGCTTTTTCTGCTGTCTGCTCTACAGAAGGCATAACAGAATTTGCCCCAGTTTGTTCGCTGTGTTCGCTCTGGGCTAATATTTCACTGATGGTTGGTAGTAACCACTTCTTTTGCACAAAGATCCACCCCTTTAACGGCAATCAACTGGCGGTGCGTCTTTTAAACTACTTCTGATTATGAGCGTACCGATAGTTGCCCTCTATCGGTGGTGGTATAACCGAACGAATCAGTGGCAATTCCCGCGCTCTGTTCGGAAAAATTTCTCAGGGTCATCGGGGCACAATCTCCCCATTCATGCTCTAGGAGCCGGTTCTCCCTGATAAATGTCCGTTAATCTCTTGGCAACTCCTCTCCTTATAAAAGTAAGTTCATAAAAGATAAGTTCTTTCCCCTTCCCCGAAACAGAAGCAGCTTCGGGGTTAAGTTTACTGTATAAGACAAAGTATAAGTGTCTTTCCACTCATGCTAAGGGGCAAGGAATAAAGGCATACAAAAAAATGAGCAAAAACCAAAAAGAGTTTTTCGTCAAAAAAACTGATGCAAAAAATGCATTAGGAGCTGACAGAAGAACATCTTTTACCCATCTGTTGATAGAGAAAATTTTACATCTCCAGGCTGATGAAAAGTGTAGAAAAAAACAGAAAGATAAGCAAAGTGCATAAATAAAAAATTGATTCTGTATTTGTGCTGACGGAAGTTATTGAATACTTCTAGGAGGAAAAAAATGACCCTCGACCAAAACAAGCGAGCTGTCGGCGTATTTTCTACACCTGAACAGGCGGAATATGCGCTCAACGAGCTTAGGGACTCTGGTTTTGCCATGAACACAGTTTCTGTGGTGGCACGGGATAGCACTCGGCAAGATGAGGTAGCTGGTGTTGAAGTCAACCCTTACGGAGGTGGCAATGAAGCCGGTGGGGGTGCAGCGGCGGGTGCCTTAGCAGGCGGTGCGGTCGGCGGTTTAGTTGGCGTCCTAGGAGCCTTAAGTGCGTTGGCAGTTCCGGGATTTGGTCCGGTTATCGCAGGAGGTGCGATCGCTTCTATTCTGGGAGATGCTTTAATCGGGGGTGCGGTTGGCGCTGCGACAGGTGGCATTGTCGGCACACTGATGGGTTTAGGAATTCCTGAAGAACAAGCCAAAGTTTACAACCACCGAGTCTCCCAAGGAGATTATTTAGTAATTGTCGAGGGTACGCAAGACGAAATTAATCGTGCTGAATCGATTTTGAACCGGCAAGGTATTCAGCATTGGGGTGTCTACGATGTGACGGGGGTTTCGGCGGTTCCTGACAATTATGGCGCTTCTTCCTCAACCCCCTTCGATCCGATCAGCAGCACGTATCCTTCCCCGTTAGGACTCGATCCCCTGGCGACGGGTTATTCCTCTTCGTTAGGAATGAATCCGCTGGGTGCCGCCTCTCCCGTCACCTATGTTCCTACAGAAGATAATGTCAATGACAGCGATTTCAGCCGACACAAGCGAGCCGTTGGTGCCTTTGTCAGCCGTCGGGATACGGAAGATGCGCTTCACGAGCTGAGTAATTCTGGCTTTCCGATGAGTAAAGTTTCCGTCGTTGCCAGAGATGCAGACCCCCAGGATCAAATCGCTGGCGTTGAAATGAGCGATCGCGTTGATGACAATAACGTTGATGAAAGCGCAACCACAGGGGCGATCGCAGGGGGTGCTTTAGGCGGTCTGACTGGCTTATTACTCGGTTTGGGTGTATTGGCGATTCCCGGAGTTGGCCCGATTTTGTTGGCTGGTGCTACCGCAACTGCGATCGCAACCACCCTGGCGGGGAGTGGAATCGGCGCAGCCGCAGGTGGCTTGATTGGCGCACTGCTGGGTTTAGGAATTCCTGAAGATCGAGCGCAAGTTTATAACAATCTTGTGGCTCGCGGTGATTATCTGGTTATGGTAGATGGCACCGAAGACGATATCGAACGTGCCGAATCAGTTCTGAGCAATCGCGGCATTCAAGAGTGGGCTATCTACGATGTACCGCCTTCTACAACTTCGAGAAGCGATTCCACTAACCGCATCGTCGAACCTCAGGAGAATCTGACGGCTGTGAATGAGATTAAGTCTCAGGATAACGTGACCCAAGTAAGCGATCGCGTTACCATCGTTGACCATCGGCAATAGTTTTTCCAGAATTTCGCGCAAAGGCGCAAAGTTTTTCTTAGCGTCTTAGCGCCTTTGCGCGAGATAATCAAAAGTAATTCTCATTTAACGCCTCCACCAATCGTTGAAGATGGGCAGCTTCATGGGTTGCCATTACCGAGAGCCGAATTCGACTCGTAGGCACCGTGGGAGGACGAATCGCTGGGGCGAAAATGCCGGATGCTTTTAGTTGATGTCCCATTTTTAGCGCTGCTTCTGCACTTTCCAAGGGAAAGCAGAGAATGGGTGATTCAGAAGGCAGTAATTGTAGTGGTAACTTCTGGGCAATCTGCTGTTTGAGAAAATTGACATTACGCCACAGACTAGCGAGGCGTTCCGGTTCTTTTTGGATGATGCGAAGGGCTTCTAATGCCGCAGCGGTATCCGCGGGGGAAAGAGCCGTTGTATAAATCCAACTAGGTGCCCGATTCCGCAAAAAGTCAATCACAGCCGAGTTGCCTGCGACATATCCACCCAAACTGCCTAAAGCTTTGCTGAGAGTGCCGATTTGAATCAACGGGACATTGCTACAGCCAAAATGTTCTACACACCCAGCACCCGTTGCTCCGAGTACCCCTGTGGCATGAGCTTCATCAACGAGCAGCATACAGCTAAATTCCTCCGCCAGCTCTAACAGTCCCGGTAAGGGGCACAAATCGCCATCCATACTGAAGACGCTATCTGTGAGAATCAGGCATCGACGGTATTTTTCCCGGTGTAAATTCAGTTGGGTTTTTAACTCCTCAACATTGCAGTGAGGGTATTCAATAACCATTGCACCGCTAAGAATCGCCCCATTTTTCAGACTGGAGTGATTGTACCCATCAGACACAATCAGATCGCGTTTTCCGACTAAAGCAGCGATCGCACCTAAGTTTGCCAGATATCCAGAGCTAAAAACTAAGGCATCTTCAGTTTGTTTGAGGGATGCGATCGCTTTTTCCAATTCCCGATGCAGTTCCCGATGTCCGCTGAGTAACCGAGAACCCGTGCTACCCGTGCCAAATGTCTGAGTAGCCGCTACTGCGGCTTGGATGAGGCGTTCATCCCCCGCGAGTCCCAAGTAGTCATTACTGGCAAAATTGATGACTTCACGCCCCTCCAGCAACACCGTCGCACCCGGACGACTAGCGATCGCTTGCACCGACCGATACCAATCTGCGCGGTGAATGGTGGCGAGGGATTGCTCTACCCAAGCGTAAGGATTCGTTGGCATTTCGATCGGTTATCGCACCTTTAACTCGCCTATATAGCAGTTCTCACTTTGTTGCAATATACTCGGAACCTCACCCCCAACCGCCTCTCCGCAAGCGGAGAGAGGGCAGTATTGAACCCTTTCCTGCTTGCGGGGAGGGGCAGGGGTGGGGTTAAACGGTACTGCGTCCAAACGAGAATTGCTATAAAAGAAAATACAGGAAAAGTGGCAATCATGCTTTCCACCTCCCAGAGACGCTACAGCACCCCTCTATATTTTCATTTTCTCCTTTCACATTCTCCTGGCACAACTCGCAAGCTAAGCTGTCAAATTAGACGCTTGAAAGCTGACGTCAGCACTTGATTCTGGCAAAGGTGGACGCAGGCAAAGATAAGCAAGTGGTCCAAATAAAGGTACTAGCGCCACCGCCCAGAAAATTCGAGCCTCCTTTATGCCCCGACGAGCCATATCATCGCCAAACAGTGACGTTAATGGAAACACCAGGCACATGAGACAAAAATCCAAACTGATGAGGTGAACGAATTCCCTGGTTTTAAACTGTTGAATATAATCTCCCCAATCTCCAGCAAATATTGCGTAGGCAAGTAAGCCAATCGTTGTTAACAGTAGGAAAATTCCTGTCCAACGGGAATCTAGAATTTTTAGTAATTTATCCTTCGGTCCAGAAAATTCTTGATTTGATTTTCGGAAAATTAAATAGGGGATCAAACAAATCACACCCGTTCCATTTGCCCCAATGAAATAAGGCCATGAGCGAAACGGTTGCGTTGTGCCATCCGCAAACATCAGACAAGCATAAATCATAGGCCAAACGCCCATGAGCCAGAAGATAGCCACAAGAATTGCATTCACATCTGCCAACTGGAATGTTAACAACTTCCAAACCAGCGAAAACGTCTCTGGTTGAGCAAGTGGATCTAACCATACGGTATAGACAAGAAATGTAATCCATATCAAGAACAAGGCAATTTTTCTGCCCATAATCTTGACCCATAACTTTATACATCAATTATTTAACTTTAAAAGTCCGATAACAGCACTTACCTCCGTCTTAAGTCACACCAACTTGCATTCAAAAGAAAGCCACAGCCTCTCCTTTCTTTCCTCCGCGTCCTCTGCGACCTCCGCGGTTTGTTCTCTCCTAAAAACCTCGAAAATTGTTCACACTCGTGTAGTGTTCGCAACAGACTCTGGTGCTGAACCAGCACCAGAGTCTGGTAAAGGTGGACGAATACAGAGATAGGCAAGGGGTCCCAGTAGAGGAACCAGCGATACTGCCCAAAAAACTGGGGGAATATTGAACCCTCGACGCGCCATATCATCGCCGAGAACGCTCGGAAACAACAGACAGAACAGGCAAAAAGCCAAACTCATGCCATTGACAAAGCGATCGCTTTGGAATTGTTGAATAAACCCTGCCCAATCACCCGCAAGCAAGCCAAATGCTAGCAAGAAAAGCGTGCTGAAATTGAGGATAATACCCGTCCAGCGAGAATCAAAAACTTTCAGCAAGGTATCCTTTTGCCCGGAAAACTCTTGATTCGGTTCCCTCAATGCTAAATAAGGTATTAGGCTAATCACTCCCGTTCCCGCTGAACCCAAAGCAAAAGGCCAGAAACGAATCTTTTGCATCCTCCCATCGACGAACAAAAGACAGCTATAGATGAGTATCCAGATGCCAATCAGGGAAAATATAGAAAGGATAATTGGGTTGACCTGGGTCCACTGACCCGTCAATATATTTTTAATGAGCCTCAGTGTGTCTGGCGTAATTGGCGGTGCCAGCAGCAAAACATAGGAGATAAATCCAGCCCATAATAACCAAAGTGCTGTTTTTCTAGCCATATTTCCATCAAATTTTAATTTCTAGATTGTGCGGGTTGCCGTTCCGTGGAGAAAGCTTCGGCATTAGTTTCTGGTAAGGGAGGACGCAGGCAAAGATAAGCTAAAGCGCCAAACAAAGGAATCAGCACTACTATCCAAAAAAGTGTAGAATTCTTGATTCCCCGACGCGCCATATCATCTCCCAGAAGTGCGGGAAATATTAACCACAGCAGGCAGAAATCCAAACTCATGACATGAACGAAGCGATTTGTCTGGAACTGCTGAATATAATCTGCCCAATTCCCGCCCAATAAGCCATATACAACCAAACTCCCAGCGCCGAATGTTAGTAAAAAACCAAGCCACCGGGAATCGAGTATTTTCAGAAATAAATTCTTTTCTCCGTGAAATTCCTGGTTGGGTTCTCGCAGTGCTAAATAAGGCAACAAAGCAAATGCTCCGACTCCAAAAGAGAACGCCGAAAAAGGCCAAGCTGCTACCTTTTGCTGTTTGCCATCAATGAGCATCAGACAGGCGTAAATCATCGGTACGATGCCCAGAAGATTGAATAGCGTGACGACTAGGGGGTTAATCCCTGTCCATTGACCTGTGGAGAGATTTTTGATAAGTTCAAATGTGCCTGGTTGTTCAGGAGGTGCTAACAGAAAGGCATAGGTAATAAATGCTGCCCAAAGCAACCAAAAGCCAATTTTTCTAGCCATATCAGTGAAGAATGAAAAGCAAAAATTAGAGCTAATCGCAATTAGCCATGTTTATCGTTCGTGGTTCGTGGTGGGCTACCCAATCGCTAATCGCTAATCGCGATTAGCGATTTTCTAAATTAAGCAGGTTGCGTAAGAGCATCCGAGAGATAATCGGCGGCGGCTTCAACGAGTGCGATCGCATTTTCGTACACCATCCGCGTTGGCCCCAAAACACCCACACTTCCCACGGGTACTGAACCCTGCTGGTAAGTTGCAGAAATCAGCGTACAGGTACGCATCGGTTCTAAAGGATTTTCCGAACCAATCCGCACCGTCACCCGCGAACCAGAAGTGACATCTGAGATAGCCGTGACATCTGGTCTAGGCCATTCAAAGATTAAAGGCCACAGCTGGTCTTGTTCCTCTTCCAATAGATGTATAAGCGTCTGCACTTGCTGTAACTCGGAAAATTCTGGCTGACGCAATACTTCAGCGACGCCACGAACCATAATTTGAGTTGTGGCAGGTTGGGAAGTGCGACGGATCAAGTCGGAAAGCAGATTTCGCAAGGAATCGACATATCGTTGAAATTCTCGGTCTAGTTCGCTCCAGTCTAAAGTTGCCAATTCACTGAGCGATCGCCCCCGCAAGTGGCTATTCAGAAAATTCGATAAAATTTGCAACTCCCGATCTACAATTTCTGCGTCCGGTTGCTCATCCTCCGATTCTGAGAGCGGTAACTCCATTAAGACGCTAGTCGTCTCATAAGAATCCGTCACCACAATCAGCATCACCCTTCCCGGATCGAGCTGCACCAGTTGCAAATGCCGCAAACGATTAGTTCGAGTCTGCGGCATCGTGATCAGGGTAATATAACCGCTGAGCGTTGCCAGAATTTGCGCTGCACCCCGCAACACAGTCTCGAAACTCTGATGTTCCAAGTTCAAACGGTTTGTGAATAACTGCTCTACCTGACGCCCCAAGGCTTCAGAAGGCTTAATTAATTGATCGACATAAATTCGATAGCCAGAGTCAGAGGGAACCCGTCCAGCCGAGGTATGGGGTTGATAGAGCAACCCCGCTTTCTCTAAGACGCCCATTGCATTGCGAATCGTCGCTGGACTGACGCACAGATTATACTCGTCTACCAAAGCTTTTGAGCCGACTGGCTCAGCCGTCGCAATATAGTGACGGACAGTTGCCCAGAGAATACGTTGTTGACGGTCAGTCAGACTTACTTGCCTAGCCATTTAAACGAAAGCCGAATTGGATAGGGTTTTAAAAACAATTGGAAATTCCTGGACTTCTGATGATGAATTTCTCAGTAAGTCCGGCGCTCTTGTCAAGCAAGCAGCCGATTAAATATAGGATAGGTTAAAACAGAATAGCAGATGCTGCCTTCTGCCTGCCGGTTCGCCACACCCAGCCAGTAGAAGCATAACAGCCGCCGAACTCCAACCTTAGACATACCATGACGATCGATCGCAGAGTTAGGACATTATCGCTACCCGTAACTCTAGAGTCCACAGTCTCTATCAGGATTGTCTGTAGTCTACTCGACTGCATCGAAGTTTGTCAGCCAAAACCTCTAAATACTTATTTCGCTAGTAAAAATTAAAACAATATCGTGAACCGTATTTAATTAAAAAATCTAGCCCCAGCCTTTTTCCTTAGTAGGGAAGAAAGAGAATTCTTGTCCTCTTGTTGCAGGAAAGGGGTTGGGGAAGAGGTTCCAGCTTCAAGATAGTTTTGTACTGGGATCGTTAGTATTGGGAAATTGTCGGATCGACTCGGATTGAGTAGGCATCGATGCCACCAGCAATATTTTTGACATTGGTGAAGCCTTGCATTTGTAGCCACTGGCACATCTGCGCCGACCGGATGCCATGATGACAGAGAACCAGCGTCTCGGCGTGCGGATCGAACTGGGTATGGATTTGGTCAGCCCAGTCGGCAAATTCCGACAAGGGGAGGTTTTCAAAACCCTCAATGCTGGCGATCGCAACTTCCTGTGGTTCTCGCACATCCACCAATTGCAGACTCTCAGGGGAATCGGCAAGACGGCTGGCAAGTTCTTCTACGCTAATCTGGGGAATATCTTGGCGAAAAGATTGAGCAGACATGAGGTTGTGCAACGCTGGAGATTAACTAAGATTTTAATAGTTGGCAGTCCGATGAGCTGAAATAATAGGTTCTGGCATCGGGATTAGTGTTCTTAGCTGAATCGCGCTCACCCAAGGTCTACATTTCACCATGAAGCGACGCTCGTTTTTCTACGTTCTGGCAGCTGGCGTTTTAGTGCTGCTGTTAATTGGTGCCGGTGGCTTTTACTGGCTGAGGGCAAACAGTCCTCTCGCCCTTCTAGGGGGTGGGGAGGTGACGAACCCATCTGCCACCATATTTGTGCCGAAAAAGGCACCCGTAATGGTGTCATTGCTTGTGAATCCAGATCGGTTGGAAGGGTTGCGGCAGGCTGTAGCGCGTCCCGCGAACCGCAAGCGATCGCGTGCAGAACTCAACCAATTTAAACAAAGCTTACTCGCGAACACGGATCTGGATTATCGCCGAGATATCCAACCCTGGCTGGGGGATGAAATCACGCTGGCTCTCACCAGCTTAGATTTCGATCGCACCCGTGACAATGGAGAGCAGCGCGGGCTGCTACTGGCTGTCACCACCAAAAATCCGCAACGCAGCCGCGAGTTTGTGGATTTGTTCTGGCAGAAGCAAGCAAATGTTGAGACAGATTTAGTCTTTGAGACTTATAAAGGTGTCAAGCTGATTTATAAGAATCAGGATTCAGTCGTCAAAACTCAAGACGCGGTCAATAAAGGCTTTTACAACCGCGATAGATCGGCATTGCCAAAAGACGCAATAAACCGCGCCTCAGCTCAAAACTCGGTTGCTACCGCAGTTGTTGGCGATCGCTTTGTGTTGTTTGCCAATAATCCTAGGGTGCTGAAAGAAGCCATTAATAATGTGCAAGCGCCCAATCTCAGCCTCAGCGATTCAACTTCTTATCAGCGGGCAATCGAAAGCATCTCTCAGCCGAAAATTGGTCTGACTTATGTAAATCTACCCGCGCTGGCGAAGTTGCTGGGGAACAATTCACAGATGGAAATTGACCCAACCTATGAGAGTTTAGCGATCGCCATCTCTCCAAAAACTCAAGGATTGCTGGCAGAAACCGCTTTATTAGCGGCTACCGGACAGGAAATCCCCCCGACAACTCCCAGCCTATCTCAACCAGTCGGAGCGTTGCAGTATCTACCAGAGAAAATAGCGATCGCAGCTTCTGGTAGTAACTTAGAGCAACTGTGGACTCAACTCACTTCTGGATTAGATAGCGATGATAGCCTTGCTCAACTCATCAATCAACCCATCGCGAATCTCCAAGCGCGTTGGGGCATTGATCTAAAGCAAGATATCTTTAGTTGGGTGCAAGGCGAGTACGCTTTAGGAATGCTACCTCGTCCCGACCGCAAAGATTCAGATTGGATTTTTGTCGCCGAGAAATCAGAAACGACAAAAGCAGAAGCGGCAATCGATCGTCTAGACGCTTCTGCCAAACAGCAAGGGTTGAGCGTTAGCTCATTTACCCTGGAGAATCAACCGATCTCTGCCTGGACAAAACTCACAACCACCGCCGAGAAGAATCAGGGTGACGACCAAGATCCCGTCAAGCTAGAAGCACAGGTGAAAGGAGTTCATGCCAGTGTCGGCAAGTACGAGATTTTCACCACTTCGATTGAAGCAATGAATCAAGCGATTAAGGCTCCTGATAATTCTCTCGTCAAGAGCGATCGCTTCCAGGCAAATATCACCTCTTTACCGCAGCCGAATAACGGCTATTTGTATCTAGATTGGGCATCTAGTCAGGCGTTCTTAGAGCGTCAGCTGCCAATTGTCAGAGTAGTGGAACTGGTGGCAGAACCGTTATTTAACGAGCTAAATTCGCTTGCCTTTAGCAGCTACGGCAGCGATGACGGGGTTCGCCGTAGTAAAGTCTTCCTCCGTCTAGGTGCTAAGGCTGAGGAATGATTCGCACATCCGAGTTGGGGAAGGGAATTGGTAATCAGTAATCGCTAAAAACTTCCCACCTCCCCGCTGCTAAGTCATATTTTGATTGCTTGATTCCCATAATTTCCCGGAACCCCAAGAGATAGCTCTTTTGGGGTTCTCCTTTCTTTGAGCTACTGTGTATACACAAGTCTTGTTGAACTGCCAGTTCCGTTTTGCTCCCCAAGCCTTGTTTGTATTCAGTAAAACAGTTACAACGAACCTAAACGCAACTGAATTGAAACCGAAAAAATGTCCAACCTCTGCTGCCTAGTTGCCGATATCGCCCACGAAATTAACGACTCTGTGAATTTTATTTATGGCAACCTGGTTTAGACCAATAATTATATCCGAGACCTTCTTGAAATCTGACGCCTCTATAAACTAAGAGGTAGATAGAATTCGGTAAATTGTCTTGAATTTGTGAAATTTCTCATGGTTAGATGAAGCTGAGATGAAGCTGGTTGAGATTCACGAAGGCCTTTAAGTGACGCTAATTTTTCCAATCCGTATAAAAATGCACTAAATTTGGTACCGCTTTGGTTCATAGTTTTTCAATACTAGCCAAGCAATAATTCGGAGGAACTCAAAGCCGCATCTTTAAATTACAAGTAAACTGGAACTTAGTCATAGATTTACGTGACTATACAGTAGATTCGCGGTTTTTTTGCTTTTCACTTCAAAAAAATCTAACAAGTACCATGACAAAAAAAACTGCTAATGGTATAATTCCGCAATCTTTAGGGTTATTTGAATTATTGCCGGTACTTGTCTTGGCTAATTATTTACATTTAAACGAAATTAATACAGTGCGGGAAATTAACGCAGCGGTGGTTAATATCAGTGGTCGTCAGCGGATGTTATCTCAACGCACGGCACTGTTCGCCTTAAGACTGGTCTGTACAAAAGATATTGCCGAGCAAGAGAAATTGCGCTCTACTTTGCAAGCTGACCTGGATTTGATGGAACGGTCGCATAGTGGTTTAATCGAGGGCAATCCGGAGATGAAACTACCAGGTCAACCATCACCCGTTGTTTGGTCAATGTACTTTAAGCCACCGCTAAATTTAGACCAGCAGATACGCCAATATATCGCGCAAGCAAGAGCGATCGCCCAAGCAACCCCTGAAGAACTAACCTCAGACAATCCGCATCTACGTTACATTCTTACAGAGTCTTCTACCAACCTGCTTGAGGCTCTAGATGCAGTGGTGAGCCAATATCAACAAGAAAGTGATATTGAACAACTCGCCCTTAATATTCATCAAGCGGAACTCTACGAGCAAAGTTGTGCCACCGCTGCCCAAGCTGTTGCTCAATCAAAGCATTTAGAGCAAGCTTTGCACGACCTGCAACAAATCCAATCCCAACTCGTTGAAAAAGAAAAAATGTCCAATTTGGGATGTTTGGTAGCAGGGGTGGCTCACGAAATCAACAACCCTGTTAGCTTTATCTATGGGAACCTAAATTATGCAGTTGACTATGTGCAAAATTTGCTCGATTTAGTGACACTTTACGAGCAAGAGTGTCCCAATCCTAGTTGCTTAATGCAAGAAAAAATTGCAGAAATCGACATAGATTTTCTCAGGGAAGACTTGCCTAAAGTGATGTCTTCAATGGAAATAGGGGCAAAGCGCATTCATCAGATTGTGCTATCGTTGCGGAATTTTTCTCGCAATGATGAACAGGTTATGCAGCAGGTGAACCTACACGAAGGGATTGACAATACCCTGCTGATTTTGCAAAACCGACTAAAAGCACATGGCAACCAGGCAGAAATTGAAGTGATTAAAGAGTATGCTGATTTACCTTTGGTGGAATGTTACCCAGGGCAAATGAGCCAGGTATTTATGAATTTACTCGGAAATGCGATTGATGAGCTAGAGCGTTACAGTAGCGAAGCCCCAAGTAAAGGTTCTATTTCGGGGGTTCGCAGTTCGGATGAATTACTTCATAAACCCAGTCAAATTTCGATTCGCACAGAACTTACGCCTTCCAATACGATTGTTGTGCGGATTGCTGATAACGGACAGGGAATGAATGAAGAGGTTAAAGCCCGATTATTTGAACCATTTTTTACCACCAAGCCTGTCGGTAAAGGCACTGGGCTAGGGTTATCCATCAGCTATCAGATTGTAGTAGAGAAGCACAAAGGTTCGCTTAATTGCGTATCGGTACCTGGACAAGGAACAGAATTTTGTATTGAGATTCCCGTGTGGCACACCCAGGAAGAATCAACATTTAACAGAAGAAATCAACTTTTGGCAAGTTAACAGCCGTGAGAGCGCACCATTTTTGTAAAAAGTGCGAATGGAATTCTCCAGAGATATTTAGCCAAGGAAAAAAGTTGTATTTTATTGATACAGCTTTTGTTGTTAATTGTTCATTCTCATGTCTAACTTACCGCCGCTGAATACCGAAACGATTTGGGCTATCCTGAACGATGAAATTGATGATGCCACAGTGAACCAACTAGTGTGGCAATGCTTGGGTTATCGCTACGACGCAGCGGCGAATCAATGGGACGCGAGCGAAGTTCCCCCAGAATGGCGAGATGAATATCCACAACCGCCTGATTTTATTGAGAACCGTCCACCAACGGTGAAGCTGACTCGCTCGATTCCGCCAGAGAACAAGCAGCTACTAAAAGAACAACTCGGCTTTAAAGGCTACAAATTGGGTGAATTTGGTCCCAGGCAGACTCGTCGGGCAACAGCGGCGAATTGGCTGTTGAGCTATATGCAAACCACCCGTTGAACTAAGTCATACTAAGCGGGACTCAAATCACCACTGCCCACGCCCTAAACTATAAACAAGTTATCGGGAGTGGATAAATCCCAGGATTGGCTGACTCCCGGCAACAAATTCATTGAATGGAGACTAATTCAGGTGGAGACAAACCAGAATGTGCCCGTTGAACACCAAAATGTACCTGAAGGGCATCGGGGGCTGCACGAATTTTTGTATAGCTCCGACGACGAACACGCTGCCCCTGAGATAGCGACTCCTGTCGATCTCGAAAACGATGGAACTGAAGTGCTACCGCTTCAGGATTGGTGCGATCGCGTCCAGAATGCGAAAATCGCTGGGGTGTACGCTGTGTTAGATACCCAATACCAGACGCAATATATCGGCTACTCGCGGAATGTACTGCTTTCCCTGAATGGTCATGTCGCTCAAAATGGGAGAGAAACTTGCGCGTTTGTGCGGGTGCAGGCGTTCAAGTTCCCGAAACGCACGGACATGGAAAATTTGCGAGAGGCGTGGATTTCCGAACTCGGCAGCGTTCCGCCTGGTAACGCTGAGGTCAGTGAGATGTGGGCTAGCACGGTGGGCGAAGTTGCAAAAGCAGCCATGTCGCCCGAAGAGCGCAACGCCTATGAGGAGAAAAAGCTCAAACTTCGCAAGGCGATGGCAGATAGCACGCTCACTAAGGATCTTGCAGATGCCGAGGAAAGTGATGCCAAGAGGCAGCAAAAGCTAGAAGCGGCAGTGAATAACGACGACTGGAGTGCTGTCATCGAGGGACAGACGCGGGAAACTCATTCGTAATCGTGAAAAAACACCCAAATGAGGACATTTGGGTGTGAAAAGGCAGGGATTCAATCAAAATTAAAAAGTCATCAGGTAAAAAATTAGGAATCGATAATTTTGACTACCCTTTCGATAGAACGTCTGCCATTAGGCAAGGTAATAATTAACTGATTCGTATTCAAATTTAGAGTATAAGTGTACCGACCGTTTTTGGCGACATAAACATTCCTCTTTGGAGAAGAAACAGGGAGAAGAATGCTACCTTTGCCATTCTTCGCACGACCCACGTAGAAGGTGCCTTTGCGAGTGTAACAAATCCCTACATAATGATTAGTTGTTTCGACAGAGAAACCTTCTGCGATGTCGTTGATGCAATCGTTAGAAGCAGCTATTTGGATTGGGCGATCGCTTGCACCGGAAGCACTTTTTGTGAGTTCTGCTGCTTGTACTGTTGGTGCTAAGAACAATAATGCTCCCGCGCTTGCTAAAGCGAGTTTCAATGCTTGTTTGCCATTCAATCCAAGTTTCACAGATGCCATTTCATTTTCTTCCTTTGACAGAGCGTAATCAAGTGAGTAATCGTTTTGTTTAAGGATTAGCTGAAAAAATGAATTTTCGTACTAGAACTAAAAGCTGAACACCCACTATTATGCCTGAAACAAAACTAACAACTAAATAGTGAGAGTTGCTGCTATAGTATTACTCCAAACTATTAATTAACTTTTCAATAGAACGTCTGCCATTTGGGAGCTTAATAACGAGCTGACTCTTACTCATGTCCACCGTATAAGTGTACGGACCGTTTTTAGCCGTAAATACATTACGGTTGTAAGAAGTAAGAGGAACAGTTATACCACCACGCCCATTCTTGGCATAACCGACATAAGTGTGGGGATTATCTCCGCCGCAAATATACACTAAGTAGTTTTTCGTTTCAGCAGCAACGAAAGTACTTTCATCCCTATGACAACCCACCTCTGTTTGAGCTAGTTCCATAGAGTGGGAAGTCGATAAAGTTTGAGATGCAGGTTGCTGAGAAGTGAAAGCAACCTTCTCGGCACTTTTTTCAGTTAGTTGTACAGCACCTACTGAAGGTGCTAAGAATAATAATGCTCCTGTGCCCGCTAAAGCTAATTTCAAAGCCTGTTTGCAATTGAATTCAGGTTTAGTAAATACCATGATTTGACCTTCTTTGTAAGATAATAACCGTAAGATTACGGTTGTTTTTTGGGGAACTATCTGTTTGTCGATAGTTTTATCTTCAGAAGGGCGCAAGGCATTTCCAGAAATCCCTGAAATCTTTTGCGAGTAAACTAGGCAGGAAGCAATAAATATTGATTTTTAGCCTTCGTATTCACTATCGATTTCAATGTCAAGGGTTTCTTCATCAAATCGGATGTAGAGAATATTTGGGCGACAGCAAACTTGGCAATCTTCAATATACGACTGCTGACCCCCAGCACTTAGGTCAACAAATGTAACGTTTGGTTCGCCGCAATAGGCACAAAAATACTCAGATGTTGATTGCATTTAATTTATTCCTCTAATCATCGTTATTGAGTCCATCGCAACACTCTTTCATTAACGATGGTTTGATTCCCTTGAATAATGCGTAGCTGGCTTTGGGTAAGAATATAACGGGTATTACCTTGAACAGCAACAAACTGACCACTACTGTTACTAGGAATCGTCACATTAATGCTGTTTTGGGTTCCATTTTTGGCACCCCCAACAAAGACTAAAGTACCCCCCTTAGCCGCACAAATATGGGCGAAATGATTTCTAGTTTCAGCAGCACGGTATAAAGAGGTATTCGGTGGGCAGCGGGTGTTCAGAAGTTGAGCAAGTTCAATCGAATTGGAAGTTGATAAGGGTTGAACCTGGAGAATTTCTGCTGTGTTTTGCAGGGAAAACTCAAAGCGATCGCTCTCGGCACTCTGTTCTCCAGCGTACACCGAAGAGGTCAGGAATAAAAATGCTCCTACGCCCGCCAAAGCTTGTTTTAACATCTGCTTATCCTTGGTTGCTTGCTCTATTCAATTTATAAAAAAAAATCCCCACCAGTACAGCGTCTGGTGGGGGAAAATCTGATAAATGGAACGATTATTTAATTCCCACTTGCATTCTGTAACTGGCGTTTCCTCTAGTCCCGCCAACAACGATCTTATAGTCCCCGCTTCTAGGCAATGTGCCGCTCCAGCTAGTTGCCTCTTGTGCAATAATTCGCCCATTCGGAGCTACGATATCAAAAACAGCGTTGTCTTCAAGAGAGGTAATGCCGATCGTCATTTTCTGGCGTACCTTGGCACCCAGCAGATAAATATCTCTCGTTCCTCGCACGACTGAGTATTCTACAACTGCTGAGCTTTTCCCTTTTGCAAATCGAACCCGCTGGGTGCGACCTTGCGGTTGAGCTGCCAAAACAGTTGGTTCAACTGCCGCAGCACCTGTGGAAGTTACGGTTTTGGCGATCGCTTCTACAGAGGGAATCAAGCACAAAAGCGCTCCTGCACCTACTAGAGTAGACCTCTTGCAAAAGTCGTCGCTGGGGTAATATGGGGTCTAAAATTAGGCGATTGCTAGCTGCCGGTCATAAGTTTTACTCATCTTACCTTTGACTGAGCCGAAGT